>JAPORU010000053.1 GCA_026710045.1 Aestuariivita sp.
GGGCGCTGTTAAAGCGTGGGTACCATGGTACCTTCCATAAGATGTCGGAAAAGCACCTCCACAGGTATATAAACGAATTTGCAACCCGTCAGAACCTGCGAGAAGAAGATACGCTCGAGATTATGAAGAAAACCGTCGGTATGATGGTCGGGAAACGACTGACCTATAAGCAGATGACGGAGGGGAAGGATTGATAGTTAAAAGATAACGTAATCGTTATTGAGAATCCATTTACTTTATGACTTTGTCCAACTTATCGAGAATAAACCCACCTAGTTGTTAGGTGGGTTTATTTATATAAGATAGGCTTAAAATGACAAATTTACCTAAAAATGAAATCGGGTTTAATGAGAAGAGGCTTACTGCCCTGCTTGCAGCAATGAATTATGACAAGTGGACATTAGGCCTATCCCAACAAGAAAGCGCGAGATTACCCGGTACGATGCAGCAAATGCAATGAATAATACAAGTAATCCAGACAAGTGTCTTTCGACTCCTTATGCCAAAGCTGTGCTTCTCATCGCCGGAAAAACGTCCGACAATAGCACACGCCGGTTCGATCAAGCCCCTGTCCGCAAAGCCGACGAAAAATGCATTTCACGGTTGAAGCGACGCAACATGAAACATACCATACAATTCATCTCACCGCCTCGGTCGCGTACATTTCTCAATCAAGGTTTCAAAACAGGTGCGCTTCTCTAAACTTCGACTCACCGGATTTAAGAGTTTCGTTGATCCCGTCGACCTAACAATTTCCGAAGGCCTCACCGGCGTCGTAGGACCAAATGGCTGCGGCAAATCCAATCTGTTGGAAGCATTACGATGGGTCATGGGTGAAAATCGACCAACCTCAATGCGTGGCGATGGAATGGAAGATGTTATCTTCTCAGGCTCAGCAACGCGACCAGCCCGAAACTTCGCAGAAGTTATCTTAATCCTGGATAACAAAGATCGTTCTGCACCGTCTTATCTAAATGATCGCGACAGTGTGGAAATCACTCGGCGGGTTACGCGCGATATTGGATCTGCTTACAAGACAAACGGTAATGATGTTCGCGCACGTGATGTCCATATGCTCTTTGCCGATGCATCAACAGGTGCACATTCACCGTCCCTTGTCCGACAAGGGCAGATCGCAGAGATTATCAACGCAAAGCCAAAGGGACGACGACAAATTCTGGAAGAGGCTGCAGGAATCTCCGGACTGTATCAGCGACGACACGAAGCTGAACTCAAGCTCAAAGGTGCAGAAGACAATCTCGGGCGCATTGAAGACTTAATTGATCAGCTCGCCGCACAACTGCAACAACTAGCACGGCAAGCAAGACAAGCCAGTCGTTATCGTGAACTCGGTGACGCGATTCGACAATCGGAGGGCGCCCTTCTCTATCGTCGTTGGCGTGAAGCCGATGATGTCCGGGCGCAATCAGAGGCACAGTTGCACGATCAAACGAACCACGCGACTCAAGCGGAAATTTCAGCGCAAAAAATGGCAAAAGAGCGGGCCGCACATGACAACGCCTTGCCGCCACTTCGTGAAGAAGAGTCCGCGGCCGCGATCATCCTACAGAGACTAATAGTACAAAAGGACAATCTCGCCGAAATGGAGGCTCGTGCACTTGAGACGCTACAAACACTGCAAGAAAACCAGGAACAATTGTTTCACGATCTGACTCGCGAAGAGGAACTTCAGGATGATGCCAAAGAGACAATAACACGTCTCCAAAACGAGGAGCAGGAATTAAACAAAAAATCCAAAACACACGATTCGCAATTGAACGCTTTGGCCGAAGAGGCTCATGATGCCGCCGTCACATTGCAAGACTACGAAATGGCCTTGTCACAAATCACAGAAGATGCTGCACGACTTGCAGCGCGACATCAATCAGCACAGCGCCTCATGACAGATAACCAGACAACGCTGAAGAGATCGACTGAAGAGGCTGAGAAAGCGTACCAGGCCATGAATTTGGCCGAAGATTCTCTGGCAAAAGCGCAGTCCGACCAAGAACGTGCCCGTGCAATGGATAATGCTGCCCGCAAATCATCGCAAATTGCCGAGGAAAAACT
The DNA here is from genome assembly GCA_026710045.1 of Aestuariivita sp. Classification (GTDB taxonomy): domain Bacteria; phylum Pseudomonadota; class Alphaproteobacteria; order Rhodobacterales; family Rhodobacteraceae; genus JAPORY01. The sequence continues at coordinate 2,071 of JAPORU010000053.1, forward strand.
TCTGTCCACAGAGGTCATGAGGGCGGAGATACAGGCGCGCGAATCCGAAGCACGGGCACAAAGATCCGAAGCCGAGGGAGAATTGGGAGCCCTTAGAGCAGAGGCGCTTACGCTTGGGAAACTGATCCAACAAGAAATCACTGACAACAAGCAACTCATTGATGTCGTTCATGTTGACTCAGGATACGAAAAGGCACTTGGAGCGGCACTTATGGATGATCTTTACGCTCCCATTGTCAAGGAAGACGGCCCGTCAGGTTGGATATTGTTGCCTGAGTTCGACGAAACGTCCGTGCTCCCTGATGGAATTGACTCTCTTACAAATTATGTAACGGTGCCGGACGCTTTAATGCGCCGAATAACCCAAGTCGGCGTGGTTAATCCTGATAACGGTCATAAATTACAGGCTCTGCTGAAACCCGGACAAAGACTGGTTTCGCTTGATGGTGATATGTGGCGGTGGGACGGTTATCGTGCTTGGTCAGAAGACTCACCGAGTACCTCAACTCTACGGCTTGAACAAATCAATCGGCTTGAAGCCTTAAAGCAAGACATGGAACGCGTCAGTGCTCGTGTCGATGCCGCACGATTGGCACACGAAAGTCTCACCAGAGAATTAGAAAAGACATCCGAAGAGGAACGATTGGCACGGCAAAAACGACGAGAGGCCGACGAAGATCTCAACAAAATTTCCAGAACTCTCAGCCGAGCAGAAGCCGAACGCAATCTGGCCGAGGGACAACTCGAGACACAAAAACTTGCCGTCGAACGACATAATGAAGATGCGGCAGCAGCACGCCAAAGATTGCAAGAAGCCCAACAAGCCGTCGCTGAACTTGCTAACTTAACCGAAGCACGCTTGAACGTTGAAACCACTCAGAAGAACGTTGAAACCGCTCGAGCCGAAATGATGGCAAAACGATCCATCTATGAAGAACTCCGCCGTGACGTCGATGCCCAGATCAGACGCTTACGGGACATTAAAACAGATATCGCGGAATGGCAAAACCGCCAAAATATGGCCACAACACGTGCAGAAGAATTAACAAGACGGCAGGCCAGCAACAAAAAAGAACTCCATGACGCAAAAACCGTACCCGCAGAAGTTGCGGTACAACGGGATAAGATGTCTCAAGCAATCACAGAAGCTCGTAATCGCAAGGCCGAGGCAACCGAAAGATTATCAAGAGCGGAGACGATAAGACAAAGATCATTGCAGTTGGAACGCGAGGCAGAACGTGCAGCCTCTGATGCACGCGAAAACCGTGCATCAGCCGCCGCTAAAGCAGCTGCCGCACACGAAACCTTGACAGCTGCCGCCGAGAGAATCAAGGAAAACCTACAAATGACTCCGGATATGCTCTTGTCAAAATTAGACATCGCGCCGGAGAATATTCCAGCCTCGGAAACTTTGGAAATCAAAATTAATGGATTAAGACGTCAGCGCGACGCCCTGGGAGCCGTAAATTTAAGAGCTGAAGATGACGCACGCGAGATCCAAGACAAACACGATATCTTGAGTAGCGAAAAGTCTGATCTCACAGATGCCATCAAGGAACTTCGATCAGGAATTCAAAATCTCAATCGCGAAGGGCGTGAGCGACTGTTAACCGCATTCGAACAAGTCAATATGAACTTCGCAACCCTGTTCAAGCATCTCTTTGGCGGTGGCGAAGCCAAGCTCGAAATCGTTGAAGACGAGGACCCGCTCAAAGCGGGCTTAGAAGTTCTCTGTCAACCGCCCGGGAAAAAACTGGCAAATTTATCATTGCTCTCGGGAGGCGAACAGACTCTCACAGCCCTCGCCATAATCTTTGCCGTCTTTCTCGCTAATCCGTCACCCATTTGTGTTCTTGATGAAGTGGATGCTCCATTGGACGATGCCAACGTGGCACGATTCTGTGATCTCTTGGATCAGATGTGTCAGCAAACCGACACGCGTTTTCTGATCATTACCCACCATGCCGTAACAATGAGCAGAATGGACCGTCTCTATGGTGTGACCATGGCCGAGCAAGGTGTTTCACAACTCGTTTCCGTCGATCTTACGAAAGCCGAATCCTTGGTAGCCTAAAATCAAAAAATTGAAAATCCTTATTCCAACCGCCATATATGAAAAGCCAATCCAGTCCACGACCTCAACGTATCTCATCCCGATTGATGCGCAGGAACATTGCCCATTCGGCGCACCCGCGACCATACTCTTTCGTCCAAATGACGCACAAACAATAAGCCAGTCAAGAGAGCGTAACCACCGCAAACAGGCACAAAAAGAACACCATCAGTACGCCCCAGGTGCGCCAAAGCAGCGCGACGCACTGGTCGATTTCCGTAGGACCAATATCATGGTGCGCGCCTGGATTGACATAACAGAACTGATTCAGCTCACCATCGTAAATCCGAGGTCCAGACAACGCAACACACAGCGATTGCGCCATCGCAGATTCAGGCCATCCAGCGTTTGGTGATCGATGTTGTTCCGCGTCTCTCTGCATTGCTATCCAATCCAATAACATGCCGGAATTCAGTGAAATCAGGACCGCCGTAAGACGTGACGGAACAAAATTGAGAACGTCGTCGAGTCGGGCTGCGGCCCATCCAAACTCCGCGTAACGTGTATTCTGATAGCCGATCATACTGTCCGCTGTGTTGATAGCCTTATAGGCAATGAGTCCCGGCAGGCCACCGAGCAAGTACCAAAACACCGGTGCAACAAGACCATCCGAAAAATTCTCGGAAGCGCTCTCAATCGCGGCACGGGCGATATCAGACCGAGTCATACGAATGGCGTCACGGCCAACAATCTGAGTGACAAGCACCCGACCTTCCGCAACTGAATATCGTAACGCAGACGCAACCGCTCGCACATGATCAACCAGCGATTTTTGTGCCAGAAACACCGCAACAACACACACTTCAATGATCGGCCCAAACAAAGACAGGCCAAATCCACACAAGATGGAACCCGCAATCAAAATAAATACCGTGAGCATACCCCACAGTCGCGGTGCGGACCTCTTGATCCACTGACGCTCACACCAACTGATCACCCGCCCGATCATGACAACCGGGTGTGGACACTGTGTCCACAGACGTTTCGGCTCTCCGAGCCATCCATCAAACAGCATTGCCATGAAGATCATAAACGTTGTCATACCGACCCACCTAGGTGACCCCGACCGACATTATATCATCGGAATTCTTCAGTCCGCAGAAACGGAATTTGGAAGATCTTGACCCGTTGCAAAGGCAACACAATTGTCAATCACCATCATTCCCATGTCTGTGCGCACACTCATCGCTGCTGTGCCGAGATGAGGCAAAAGTGTCACATTCTCCATGTCAATGAGTTCAACTGGAACATCGGGTTCTCGTTCGTAGACATCCAATCCGGCTCCTGCAATGACATCTCTCTGTAGAGCGGAAATCAAAGCACGTTCATCAACAACATCACCACGCGAAATATTCACAAAAACCGCATGCGGTTGCATCGCAGAAAACACCTTCGCGTCAATTAAGTGATATGTTTCCGCAGACCCCGGAACAGACGCAATCAAGATATCACAGTTCGCAGCCAAGTCCTCAAGAGACTCGTAATAAATTGCGGGGAAATCCAAGGTCTTCTCACGCCTCGATGCGTAACAGATCTGTTGACCAAATCCAAAAAAACAACGCCGTGCAATCGCCTCGCCGATCCGACCCATTCCAACGATACCAACACAACGATTGGTCACGTGCAAGCCAAGCAACTGCGTCGGATTCCAACCCGCCCAGGCCCCAGATCGAATGATACGTTCACCTTCTCCAGCGCGCCGTGCTGTCATTAACAGCAACGTTAAAGCAATATCAGCTGTCGCATCTGTCACTGACCCAGGCGTATTGCTCACAGCCACTCCATGCGTATGCGCTACCGCAACATCGATATGATTGTAACCTGCCCCGAAATTTGCCAACAATCGACATCGTGGATTCGGCACGTCCGAAAAAACATCCCTCTGAAAGAGATCACCGAGCGTCGGCATAACCATGTCATAGTCACGCAAAGCCCAGCGGAGCTCCTCGGGCGATAATGGATGATTGCTTGATCGGCATTCGGTATCGAACTCGGCTTTTGCGCGGTTTTCAACGGCAATTGGAAGCGGGCGAGTGAGCAAAAGTCTCATCAAAACACACTATGCCCATCCGGCACTGCCCTGTCGGGTCCGACCAAGACAACGGCGCCATCTGCATTGGAAACTCCCAATATCAAGACTTCAGACCGAAATGTCCCGATTTGACGTGGCGGAAAGTTGACAACCGCGACAACTTGGCGGCCAACCACGTTATGAGGAGCGTAAAGGTCTGTAATTTGTGCCGATGATGTCAACATGCCCAATTCTGCACCAAAATTGATCCATAACTTTAGCGCAGGTTTTCGAGCTTCCGGATACGGCTCGGACCGGACAACAGTCCCTACCCGAATGTCAACTTTTTGAAAATCTGCAAACTCAATCCTGTCCACGTGAAAGCTCCCGTGATCTTTCCGAAGCAGCGGCAACAGCTGCTTTCATGATGGTCACCATTCCAGAATGCTCGTTCATCAGGACCTTTAACGCCTCCTGTGTCGTACCATTCGGACTTGTAACATTCTGCCTTAGTTCCGTTGGAGTTGCCGTTGATCCAGTCGCCAATGCTGCCGATCCAGACACCGTCACCTTCGCCAATTCCATAGCAAGTCGCGAATCTAGACCCTGAGCCTCACCGGCCTCCGCAAGCGCTTCAATCAACAAAAAGACATAAGCCGGTCCAGATCCACTTACACCCGTTACGGCATCCATCTGGGCCTCGTGCTCAAGCCAGACAACTTGTCCCATTGTCTCAAGTAAAGCGGTAGCTTGGGACCGTTGATCATCATGAACCTGCCCATTCGAAATCAACGCGGTTATGCCGGCTCCGATCGCAGCCGGAGTATTCGGCATCGCACGAATGATTGGCGTGGAACATCCCAGCTTGTTTTCAAAATACCCAATCGTCTTTCCGGCCGCTATGGACACAAATAGTGTATTCCCGCTTCCAAAATCCTCCACAAGCTGTAACGCATCAGACATGACCTGCGGTTTAACAGCAAGAACAACAAGATCAGGTGGACTCGGACATCTTTGATTAAGATGAACATTCTGGCTCAGAAGCCAGTTCGAAGGCTGCGGATCATGAACCCAGATAGAGGACGGTAAAGCGCTCCTCCTTGATAGCCAACCCGACAGCATGACGGAGCCCATTTTCCCACAACCAACAAAAACAATTTGTCTGGGAGTCATCTGTGCCATATCAACTGAAATGGTCTCTCAATTTAGAGATTGGGCCAAGATCCTAAGCGTGGCCATAGGCTTCCGATATAGCAATTTGAATAGCTTCTGACGGACTTCTATTTCCCCAGATAAGCAGTTGCATCGCGGGATAATATCTTTCGGCATTGAGCGTACATATGTTGATCATTCGGGCAATCTGCGCGAGGCTTGCACATTGGTCATCCGCCAGCATAAGGGCATAGCGAAAAACCATCTGCTTTGAATCGTCCCAGTAGCAGAAAGCGCCCGCCCAACACTGATCATTGATCCGATTTAGCAGATCATAAAGTGCGGGTTGCTTATCACGTGGTGGAGCCAAATCAAAGGTGCACAAAATACGAAGCGTTTCGTCAAGAGTCGACCACGCCATTGTCACAGAATAGTGTCGCCACTGCCCTTCGACGCTTATCGAAATCCGATCTTCAGCGATACGATCAAAATCCCACTCACGATGTTCAGCGAGAGCCTCGGCGATATCGATCGGATGAGATTCGGCATCAACATTCAGCTCAAAACCATCCATTATGCAACCTTTTTGTTGCGCATTAGTGTCTTCGTTGAACACTTCGTCGATTTATAGATAAATCAACTCGCATACTGATAAACACTGATCATTAACCTCAAGATATAGTACCTTGTGTTATGTTCATTTGCAATCGCTAATTTTCGGAGAAAAAACAATATTTGGGAAAAAATCCCGACTCAATGCACGTTCATCTATACCAATCAAGACGTTGTCGCTCTATGAGCAAACGACTACCGGCTGGCGCCGGTGAATGGGATTAATGTGATTATCAAAGGACTCTTATGAATCAAATATCGTCAGATTTTGCGGACCCTTTTTGGGGGACTGTCCAATTGGCATGGCAGAACGTGGCAAAAAAGCCATGTGATCACGGCCTTTCCTGTGTCATTCCACGTCGATCAGTTGACCCTTCATTCTACGGATTCGACTCGGATATCCAGCAGGTTGCGGGTATCACGCCCGCAGGCGATTGCGATCCAGTGGATAGGCTCCGTGCGGTCACGATACTGCTCGGCGTAGCCTCGGTCCCGGATCTGGGCGAGCGCGGTCGCCAATGCGGCCTCTGTTCCATCCGCCGTCTCCACCATCTTGAACTCGAACAGGAACACCTGTCCGCCCGTCAAGACCACCAGGTCGGCCCGGCCCCGGCTGGAGGACTCCTCCGAGCGGACCTCCACACCGATGGCCCGAAAGGCCATGTGCAGGAGACCCGCGTACCAGGCCTCGTAACGGGCCAGATCCTTATTGTGCCACTGGTAGGGAAGGCTCGCGAGATAGGCCTTCAGCGTTGTGGCAAAGCCCTCGAAATCGTGGGCGACGAGTAAATCCCGCAGCGTCTCTCCGTCCTCCGAGGGCACCCGGTGTGTCGGGTTCAGATACATCAGCAGTTCGTCGTTCAGGCTGAGCTTGACCTCCCGGTTGGGATAGTCCAGCCGGTAGAGGGTCCGGTGGCCTCTTCGCTGCTCGTCAACGATGGTGAGATACCCGGTCTGGAACAAGAGCGCCTCGGCACTGATGTCCTCGACATCGAATTTTGAGACCAGCGTCTCATCGCGCCAGCACCCCTCCAGCTCCCGTGGATGGATGGACTTTTCCTGAAGGGTCTCGAACAGGAACCGCGGCGAACCCGTCCGGAACCAGTGGGGCTTGAACGCCCGTTCGTCGAACAGCAACAGCACATCAAAGGGATTGTAGACTCTTTCCGTGCCCCGCCAGCTGTAGCCGTTGTACCAGGTCCGGATCGCGTCCCGGTCCAGACCGTCCAGCTCCGGGGCAAAGACGGTGTCGATGTCAGCGTCGGTATAGCCGCAGAGGGTCGCAAAGCGCGGATCCAGGCTGATGTCCTTGAGATTGTTGAGACCGGAGAACAGGCTGACCTTGGAGAACATGCTGATGCCCGTAACGAAGACAAAGCGGACATGCGCGGCACTGCCCTTGATGATACCATAGAAGCCCCGCAGATACTCCCGGTTGGCCCGCGCCCGATCCGGATCCTTCAGAACATCCAGGATCGGCTTGTCGTACTCGTCTACGAGAACCACCACCCGCTGGCCGGTCTTATGGTGGAGGTGATAGAGCAGACTTTGCAAACGCTCCGGGGCCGACCCTGCCGAACAAAGAGCCTGTAATCCGGCGGCATGTTCAATAAGGTCGAGTTGCGTGTTCAGGTTACGCTCAATGGCCTCCGGCCGGTTATACATCCCATCAAAGCTCAATCGTATCACCGGATGGGTGACGGACCAGTCCCAGTGATCCTGGATGTCCAGCCCGTTGAACAACTCTTCGCGCCCTTCGAACAAGGCCTTGAGTGTGCTTACCAGCAGGCTCTTTCCAAACCGGCGGGGCCGGGAGAGGAACCAGTAGTCACCCTGCGCGATCAGGTTCCGGATCAACGGGGTCTTGTCCACGTAATAGCTGTTGGTATTCCGCAGCCGATCGAAATCCTGGATCCCAATGGGCAGGCGCTGACGGGTCATGATCGTCCTCTCGGAAGGTCCTCAATCAACAGTGATTTTCTTAATGTCCCTGACCTCGAGTGGGTGCGATAATGTAAGTCGAATACACCAGATGTAAACAAGCTGCGCCTCGGATGAGTAAAAACCGTTACATAAATTTATCATTGGATATTACCCTTAGATCAATCGACCGCTTATATTGATCACCACTCGAAACTCAAGAATCTCTCGTGATTATCGGTTCACGATGATCCCGAATAAGACTCAAGATATCGCGTGCAGAACGCAGAATATGTGTTCCAGGGCCGAAGATCGCCTTCACGCCGCACGCTTTCAGAAATTCGTAATCCTGCGGCGGAATGACGCCGCCACATACAACAATTTTTTCGGATGCACCTGCCGCTCGTAACGCATCAACAAGCTGTGGTGCCAACGTCTTGTGACCAGCCGCTTGAGACGACACCCCGATGACATGAACATCATTATCAATCGCATCCTGCGCTACTTCCTGTGGAGTCTGAAACAGTGGACCAACATCGACATCAAACCCAATATCAGCGAAAGCGGTTGCAATGACCTTCGCTCCGCGGTCATGACCATCCTGTCCCATCTTGACCACGAGCATGCGAGGACGACGCCCCTCCTCCTCCGCGAAAACGCGAACATCTTGTTGTACAGTCGCAAACTCTTCATCATCTTCGTAAGCCGACCCATAAACACCTGACAAAGTTCGAACCTCCGCACGATGCCGCCCAAAGACAGACTCCATCGCCTTTGTAATTTCACCCACGGAAGCTCGAGAACGTGCTGCCTCAACAGCAGCTTCCAACAAATTTCCACCCGCTTTCGCCCGGCAACTGAGTTCCAACAAGGCTGCTTCACACACCGATGTATTGCGCGTCGCACGCATACTCTCAAGGCGGGAGATTTGCGACTCGCGGACCTGTCGATTATCAATCTCACGAATGTCAATTTCGTCCTCGGATTCCTTTCTATACTTGTTCACCCCGACAATAACTTCGTCGCCCCGATCAATCAATGCTTGGCGCTTCGCTGCCGTTTCTTCAATCCGAAGCTTTGGTAAACCCGACATAACCGCTTTGGTCATTCCACCCACATCTTCAATTTCTTCAATCACCTGCCAAGCCTGCTCAGCCAACCGATGTGTCAGCGTCTCAACATAATAAGAGCCAGCCAATGGATCAATGACATTGGTAATCCCTGTCTCTTCCTGAAGAATAAGTTGTGTATTTCGTGCAAGTCGAGCCGAGAAGTCCGTCGGCAGAGCAATCGCTTCGTCAAGAGCATTTGTATGAAGCGACTGGGTACCGCCTAGAACCGCTGACATCGCTTCATAAGCCGTACGTACAACATTATTGTAAGGATCTTGCTCCTGCAAACTCACACCTGATGTCTGGCAATGTGTCCTGAGCATCAAGGACTTTTTATTCTTTGGCTCAAACTCAGTCATTATCCTATGCCAAAGCAGCCGCGCCGCACGCAGCTTGGCAACTTCCATAAAAAAATTCATACCAATCGCAAAAAAGAAACTCAAGCGCCCCGAAAACCGGTCAACATCCATACCGCGTGCAAGAGCAGCCCGGACATACTCCCGCCCATCAGCGAGAGTATACGCAAGCTCCTGTACGATATTCGCGCCCGCCTCCTGCATATGATAACCTGAGATCGAGATGGAATTGAATTTCGGCATGTTCTCGGATGTATACTCAATAATATCAGCCACAATCCGCATGGATGGTTCGGGTGGATAAACATACGTATTCCGAACCATGAATTCCTTCAAAATATCGTTCTGAATAGTACCAGACAAAAGCGACTTATCGTGCCCCTGCTCTTCACCGGCCACAATGAAACTTGCAAGCACCGGGATAACAGCCCCATTCATGGTCATTGAAACCGAAACCTTGTCGAGAGGAATGCCCTCAAACAATATCTTCATATCTTCAACAGAATCGATCGCTACACCGGCTTTACCGACGTCTCCCTCAACTCGAGCATGGTCGCTGTCGTAACCCCGATGGGTTGCAAGATCAAAGGCGACAGACACACCCTGTTGCCCCGCCGCAAGGTTACGGCGAAAGAACGCGTTCGACTCCTCAGCGGTCGAATATCCGGCATATTGCCGAACCGTCCACGGCCGACCTGCGTACATTGTGGCCTTAACCCCACGCGTAAATGGCGCTTCACCTGGCAGACTTCCAAGATGGGCCACATCATCAAGATCCGATTCGGTATAAAGCGGTTTGATTTGAATTCCCTCGAGAGTCCCCCAATTCAAATCATCAACCGATTTGCCTTTCAACTCTTGCGCTGCAATCTCTTGCCACTTAGATGTGTCCGTTCTCATCCCAAACTCCCATTCGTACAAAATATAATTGCCATCTACCCAGCTACACCTTGGGTCTCAACCGGCCCTCTGCCTCACATCAAGCTCAATTGATTCATTACAAGAATATTTTGTGACAATCCTCAACGGGAAAAATCTTGCCTCGCGAACTTGATTTCCGCTCAAGATGTATTCACTTGAGAGAACAACGGAATAGGCGCATAATCCATATAATTGATGTTGCCAATAATGTACTTAACTCCAACTCTTCGCCAGTATCGGAGATGAATAATCGCAATGTTCCTCGACAGACCGATATTGCCCTTAAAAAGATCATGCATGGCATACTTCATTCTCGTTGTCCTGCTGGCATCTCTCTCAAACTCAATCGCCATCCGACACACCAACGCATCCGATGTCTCGACCCTCGCACAACCGGCGGGAAGTACGGACCTATCGGAATTTAAGTGGATGAATCGACCAGTCATTGTATTTGCTGATTCGCCCGCTGATCCTCGATTTTCCGAGCAAATTACATTGCTCGAAAGTCAGATTGAAGAATTACAAAAGCGTGATGTCGTGATCCTAACCGATACCGACCCCGAGGCCTTGTCACCCTTGCGAAAAAAACTTCGGCCTCGCGGATTTATGCTCGTGCTGGTTGGTAAAGACGGAACCGTCTATCTCCGAAAACCTTTTCCTTGGAGCGTGAGAGAGTTATCGCGCTCCATTGACAAAATGCCCCTCCGCCAACAAGAAATCCGTGACCGACGCGAACAGAGATAGTGAATGACCAAACAGACAAATCATCAATGGAAGATGGCCGAGAATCAATACTCCCGGACAAATCCATATTTTTATTCAAATTCCATAATGACATCGTCAACGGCCAAGCTATCATTCGCCACCACATTGATTGTCTTTACCACCCCAATTCGCTCGGCACGCAGTATATTTTCCATTTTCATCGCCTCTATCGTGCATAGGCTCTGCCCCTCTTGTACCTTCTGACCCCGAACAACATCAATACGGACGACGAGACCCGGCATGGGACAAAGAAGCAGTTTCGACGTATCGGGAGGCACCTTTTTTGGCATCAATCGCGCCAGTTCAGCGTGGCGAGGCGAATGAAACTGGATATTCAAATCAGCTCCGCGAAACCGAATTCGAAACCCACCGGTAACCATTTGAACCTTCAAGACCATTGAGGTACCATTCACACATATATTTGCGAGAGTATTTCCAGGAGTCCAATCACTGGTCACGCGATAAGGCGCGCAATCGTCAAGCACAATCACTGAACCTTCCGGGTCAGTTGTGACCTCGACCTTAAACTGGTCATCCAAGACCGTCGCCAGCCATGCTTTACCGACCTTTCTCACATTGTTATGAACCAGTCCTGAAACGTGAGTCCGCCGGATTTCCGCAAATTGATTCATAGCGGCGGCGCACACAACGATACGCTTCAAACAATCAGCACTCAACTCTACCTGGGTAAAACCCTCTGGATATTCTTCCGAAATAAAACCCGTTGTTATATTTCCAGAAATAAAGCGTGGATGATCCATCACGGCCGAGACAAACGGCAAATTATGTCCAATCCCCTCAACCTCAAAACAGTCAAGAGCCACACGCATCGCTTCGATTGCCGACATGCGGTCATAACCCCAAGTGCAAAGTTTGGCAATCATTGGATCATAATGAATGCTAATTTCGCCACCCTCAAAAACACCTGTATCAACACGCACGGCACATGAACTCACATCGGTCGTGCTGGAGGAAACTCCATCCATAGAGAGTGGGCCGGCGACTTTCTCCGCGGGCGGTCTATATCGCGTTAATCGTCCGGTAGATGGCAGAAAATCACGAAACGGATCTTCGGCGTAGAGTCGATTTTCGACAGCCCAACCTGTCACGGAAACATCATCTTGAGTGATGGCGAGAGACTCACCATTTGCCACGCGAATCATCTGTTCGACCAAATCAATCCCGGTTATAAGTTCCGTTACTGGATGCTCGACCTGCAATCTTGTATTCATCTCAAGAAAATAGAAATTCTTGTCTTTGTCGACAATAAACTCAACCGTGCCTGCGCTTACGTAGTTCACGGCCTTGGCGAGTGCGACGGCTTGCCGACCCATCGCATTACGAGTTGATTCATCAAGGAAAGAAGACGGAGACTCTTCGACAACCTTCTGATTACGGCGCTGAATGGAACACTCTCGCTCACCAAGAAAAATGCAATTTCCGCATGAGTCGCTCAACACCTGCATTTCAATATGACGGGGATGCGTGATGAACTTCTCAATAAAGATACGGTCATCGCCAAAGGAACTTGCTGCCTCGTTTTTTGATGAGTGAAATCCCTCCTGTACGTCTTGGTCACACCACGCAATCCGCATACCCTTGCCACCACCACCCGCACTGGCCTTAAGCATAACCGGATAGCCAATATCTTTGGAAATTCGAATCGCTTCATCAACATCATTAATGAGGCCCATAAACCCAGGAACAATATTGACACCGGCCTCATGTGCGATCTTCTTGGATGTAATTTTGTCTCCCATTAACTCGATTGCGGTGCTCGGCGGCCCAATGAAGATAATCCCAACAGCATCAAGAGCTTTTGCAAATCTCGGATTTTCGGACAAAAAGCCATATCCCGGATGAACAGCATCCGCTCCGCTCTCTTGAGCCGCGTTTATAATTTTTTCAATAACAAGATACGACTGACGGGCGGATGAATCACCAATGTAAATGGTCTCATCGGCCATTTGCGTATGCAGACTCAGCTTATCGGCCTCTGAATATACGGCAACAGTCGAGATGCCCATCTTATGAGCCGTCCTAATTACCCTGCAAGCAATTTCTCCACGATTTGCGATCAAGAGTTTTTTGAACATCCAAGTCCCTTCATGAACTTAAGACATGGTCGCAGCTTTCACACTATAGCTGACGATATAAGAGTGTCGATTCGACAGAAAAACGCCGTTCTGACAGTTTTTTAAAGCGAGTTCAACGTCTTTGGTAAGCAACCATATCGACAACTCAAGGGACGGATTCCCACCACATACGCTCCGTAATCTGACATGTATTGTCCTCCATTTTCCATCCTGAATAAAAACAGTCTATCCGCCCAAGCATGATCAGCACCCATCTTTAACAAAATTTTCAAAAAATTCGTCAAATTTCATTGTTTTTGCGATTTACCGGAATATTTTTCCCTTTAATTTCAATAAGTTATAATAAAGCAATTTTTAAAAACTCGTTGTAGTGACCGACGATTCCGTTAACTTATTGAAATATAGAGATAAGTTTGAAGTTTGTAGTGCCATACAGTTTTCTAACTATTTGTTTTTAAAAGATCTTTTTTGCAAAATGTTAAAGATGGGAGCAGGCGGGGGAGGTCAATCCATAATGTCTAATAGTACAAACGAAACAGAAGATCCTTCGAAGCTTATCCTTATCAAGTGACCAATTTCCCCATTCTTGCGAGTCAACTGACACCGTTCAGATATTACCCCGAACAGCCGACATACAATTTCATCGCGAGTCTTCCCGGCGAACGATGAGAATGAAAAGGTCGGCACCGCATCCAAGTTAAGCTGCTCGCAGTTTGCTCAAACAAATCAATCGAACAGAGATCGGATCTCGGAATGAGTAACAGGATAGTTGTGAATGAACTGCGTAACCTCTATCAATGGCGCAAAAATCACTCTGGATCTTTCAACCTTATTGATCCGATGCCAAAGCGCTCTCTCAATCGAACCAACCTATGCAGAAAAACCGGTCATTAGCGCCGGAAACACACGCTGTATACCTGTTCACTCACGGCTGACGGCTTTGACCCTGAGGATCCAGTAGATGTCGCAGAACGCTCGCATGTGTGACGCGACCGATAACCACCGCATCTTCATTTATCACGGCACAGTCGTTGCAATCTTTACTGAGCAGACGCATAACCTCTTCAACGCTCATGTCCACCGCAATTTGAGGGCCCTGTGCGTGACCCCCTTCCATGACATCACCCGCCGTCAAAACATGCAGTGGATTCATATTGGAAACAAAGTCAGCAACATATTCATTTGCAGGCGCCGAGAAAATATCTTTTGGAGTACCACATTGTACAATGCGCCCACCTTCCATGATCGCGATATGATTACCCAGTTTAAACGCCTCGTCAAGATCATGGCTCACGAAAATAATCGTGCGTTCGAGTCGTGCCTGCAACTCAAGTAATTCATCCTGCAAACGCGTACGAATAAGCGGATCAAGAGCCGAGAACGGCTCATCCATCAAGAGTATGGGAGCATCCGTTGCAAATGCGCGAGCCAATCCCACCCGTTGCTGCATGCCCCCGGACAATTCACCAACTTTCCGGTCTCCCCAATGATCAAGACCCACGAGTGACAATTGCTCATCGACCTTTTCCAGACGTTCAGCGCGACCCTGTCCGGCCAACTCCAATCCGAGCCCGACATTTTCACGTACCGTCCGCCATGGCAACAGACCGAATTGCTGGAAAACCATCACAATACACTCCCGACGTAAGCGACGAAGTTCATCATCAGAAGCCGTGGTTACATTACAAGACCAGTCACCGATATGAACGGTGACACATCCACGAACGATAGAATTCAGACCATTAACAGCCCGCAACAGTGTCGACTTGCCAGAACCCGACAACCCCATAAGCACGAGAATCTCGCCTTCACTCACATCAATCGAGCAATTGTGAACTCCCAGAATCTGGCCCGTTGCCGCTTGAATTTCCGTACGCTCCTGTCCTGCATCCATTAACGGTAGGGCACGCTCCGGATTCTGTCCAAAGACGATCGAAACATCTTCGATTTCAACGGCCCTCAATTCTTCGACCCCCCGGAACTGAGGACGCGATCAAGAATTATTGCAATAACGACAATAACAAATCCCGATTCAAACCCGAGTGATGTATTCACCTGATTAAGAGCGCGTACGACGGGAACCCCTAATCCATCAGCGCCGACAAGAGCCGCAATCACCACCATCGACAGCGACAACATAATCGTCTGATTCAGACCGATCATAATTTGCGGAAATGCATAGGGCAGTTCAACCTTACAGAGTGTCTGCCAATCTGTTGCCCCGAAGGCCCGCACCGCCTCAACAAGCGCCTTGGGCGTTGAAAACACGCCAAGATACGTGAGTCGGATCGGTGCCGGCAAGACAAAGATAACAGTTGCGATGAGTCCGGGAACCATACCGATACCGAAAAAAACGATGGCCGGAATCAAGTAAACAAAGGTCGGCAACGTCTGCATCAAATCGAGCACAGGCCGTATGCCAGCGTACAGCCTCGGCCGATGCGCCGCGGCAATTCCAATCGGCACACCGACCCCCATACAGACCACACAGGATAACAGAATAAGTGTTAAACTCTCCGTCGTTTCTTCCCAATAGTCTTGATTCAATATAAAGAGGAACCCAAGCAGAACAAGAAGGCAAATCTTCCAGTTTTTCTGCAAGAACCAAGCGAGAACAACAAAAATCAAAATGATTACGAGAGGGTTTGGTGTCTGCAACAGCCAAAGAATGGAATCAACAAGAAACTCCATTCCGTCGGATAGAGCATCCAGAAACGGATCAGCATTGTTCCGAACCCAATCAAATACAGCTTCTGCCCAGTCACCGACGGGAACTTTATTCTCTTTCAACCAGCCTAACAATGCTACCTCATCAGAGCCTAGATCCACTCAAGATGTTGCCACCAAATCCTTTGCTCGAACAAATCGAAGAGGATCACGTCACAGGAAAGACGCCAGCCTTTCTCGTCACAACACAGACCCCCTCAAGTTCTCGCGAGCGCATGAACTCAAAGAGAACGAACGGGCCGACACACAAACGACCCAATCTAGATTCTCAGTCCAACGACGCGTTACTGTGAAAGTGCAGAGGAAACCGCGGCCATAGCATCACCGCCATCAAATGTTGTAACACCTGCAAGCCAGCCATCAACCACGTCAGCATTGGCCTTCAACCAGCGACGAGCGGCATCATTGGGCTCTTCACCGCCGTCCAGAATGGCCGCCATGATTTCGTTCTCCATAGCGAGTGAAAACTCCAGGTTATTCAACAGTGCCCCGACATTTGCACACTGTTCAACATAACCCGCGCGCGTGTTCGTATACACCGTTGCTCCGCCAAGATTGGGTCCAAAAAAATCATCCCCACCCGTTAAATACGTCAAATCAAAATTGGCATTCATTGGATGCGGCTCCCATGCGAGAAACACAATTGGTTCATTATCACCACTTAACCGGGCAACTTGCGCCAGCATCCCTGACTCAGAACTCTCACGCACCTCAAAGTCGGCATCTCCCAGACCAAACGAATTTCCTTCGATCATGTCGATAATCAGTCGATTGCCATCATTACCAGGTTCAATCCCATAAATTGTTTTTTCGAGGGCGTCGGCATGCGCGGCAATATCGGCAAAATCTGCGATTCCAAGAGACGCTCCAGCAGCATTAGTTGCCAATGTATACTTCGCCCCTTCAAGATTGGCACGCACCGTATCAACTGTTCCCGCATCACGATACGGCGCGATATCGGCCTCCATGGTGGGCATCCAATTTCCAAGAAATATATCAATATCGCCCTCCGACAGAGCGGTGTACGTTACAGGCACAGACAAAACATCGATGTCGACATCATACCCTAAAGCTTCAAGAACAACCGATGTCGCTGCCGTCGTTGCCGTAATATCCGTCCAACCAACATCTGAAAAAGTAACGGTCTTGCAAGCCGAGTGACCATCCGCATGAACCGCTGTCGTTATCATCAAGGTCAGGACCGTCCATAGTCCCTTTAGTTTCATTCTTCTTGCTCCAATTGAGGTTAGTTTCAACCATTTCGATTAAACGCAGAGTACCACAATGTTGCCGTTACAATGAGTGTTCAACTGAATAGCACGCCGCAAACACCTAACAGTACAGAACTCGTGATACACTTAATACACCTAGCCCGCATAAGCAACAAATACTCGTCGAAGCTAATGTGTCGACTTTACACAACGCCGAACACCGAACGAGCAAAAAGCGGCTCATCTCTTGATAAATCCGACACCCGTCCGGATTCATTGAACAATCCAATTAGGGTCGCGTCTCGAATGATCCATATATGGGAATACACCTATAATCACCAGGCACGACCGACTTACCAATCACGCAAACATACTCTATGACGCGAGACCGATCCATCTTGATGATATAACTGTGAAACCCAGACTAAGACGATGTATCCCTATCCGTGAATACCGTAAAAGTTTGTTTCAAGAATTGACGTCGAAACAATGATAACGCACTAATGTGAGTCCTTGAGCAAAAGAAATGTTCCAAGAACCATTCAGAATTCAATCGCGATATCGTGAGTTACCGAACAAAATGCCACAGATCCCAGGAAGCGAACAAGGGTGACTATGCCGTCAGATATGGATCATCTCAAAGCTGTAGAGCGACGACTGCTCTGGCTCTCTCACTGGATGATACATCATGCCAATCATATTCGCCCCAATTCCGACAAAATCAAAGTTGGCGGGCACCAGGCAAGCTCAGCTTCAATCGTTTCAATAATGACGGCACTCTATTTTTCGGTTCTTCGACCGCAAGATCGAGTCGCAGTCAAGCCACATGCCGCACCGGTCTTTCATGCCGCACACTACTTGATGGGCAATCAAACACGCGAGAACCTTGAGAACTTCAGGGGATTCCATGGAGCCCAGAGTTATCCCTCGCGTACAAAAGACACCGATGACGTTGATTTTTCAACGGGATCCGTAGGTCTCGGCGTCGGAATAACGTCTTTTGCATCCCTCATTCAAGATTACATATCGGCCAAGACATGGGGGAAAGACATCGGCACCGGCCGAATGATTGCGCTTGTAGGTGACGCCGAGCTCGACGAAGGAAATATTTACGAAGCACTCCAGGAAGGATGGAAAAACAACCTCCAGAATACATGGTGGATTATCGATTACAATCGACACTCACTTGATGGAATTGTTCAGGAAGGCTTATTTGAACGGATCGAGAAAATCTTCGACGCCTTTGGATGGAACACCGTTCGCATCAAACACGGCACGCTTCAGCGAAAGGCCTTTCAGGAACCTGGAGGCGAACACCTGCAAGCGTGGATCGATGGTTGCCCCAATCAGGATTATTCTGCGCTCACTTTCATGGGAGGTCGCGTGTGGCGGCAACGCTTGATGGACGACTTGGGTGATCAAAGCGATGTATCCGCTCTCATCAAACGGCGCAGCGATACAGAATTGGCATCTCTTATGGAAAACCTTGGCGGAAACTGCGTCGAAACAATGACCGAGACGCTCGCGGCCATCGATCATAGCCATCCGACATGTTTCTTAGCCTATACCATTAAGGGATGGGGAACACCAATCGCCGGTCACAAAGACAACCACGGCGGATTGATGAACAAAGATCAGTTTGCCAGATGGCAGGCCCATATGGGCGTACCAAAGGGCGAAGAATGGGCCCGCTTTGCCGGTGTAAGTGATCAAAAAAGCTTCCAGAGATTCCTCGCGGACGTCCCGTTCTTCAAGAAAAGAAAACGACGCTTTTCAGACCACAAGTTAAACGTACCTAACATGACACTAACCGGTGATCGCGCAATCTCTACCCAGGCGGCTTTTGGTAAAATCCTTGACGATCTCGCAAAAGGTGAGAGCGAATTGGCTGAGCGAATTGTGACAACATCCCCCGATGTTACGGGAACCACAAACTTAGGATCTTGGGTAAATCGACGCAAACTCTTCGCCACATCGGAACGCGCCGATGCTTTTGTTGAACATCGCATACCCTCCACCGCAAAGTGGGCTTTTTCTCCCGATGGTCAACATATTGAACTGGGTATTGCTGAGATGAATCTGTTCCTGTTGCTTGGGGCGGCAGGACTTTCTCACTCTCTCTTCGGCAAACGTTTACTACCGATCGGAACCGTATATGATCCCTTTATCAATCGTGGCCTCGACGCTCTCAACTACGCTTGCTACCAAGATGCTCGATTTATAATCGTTGGCACACCGTCCGGTGTGACATTAGCACCAGAAGGGGGTGCTCATCAATCAATTGGCACACCTTTGATTGGCATAAGCCAAGATGGGTTGGCCACATTCGAACCAGCTTTTGCCGATGAATTGGCTGTCATAATGGAGTGGGCCTTCGATTATATGCAACGCGATGGCGAAGCCGACCCCGACGAGCGCACCTGGCTGCGTGATGAAACCGGTGGAAGCGTCTACCTACGTCTTACGACGAACCCGATCGAACAACCCGGCTTGCGTCAAGATGACACCTTTCGACAAGGTGCAGTCGATGGAGCATACTGGTTAAGACAACCGGGGCCCAACTGTGATATTGTTATCGCTTACCAAGGTGCTGTCGCGCAACAAGCGATTCAGGCCGCCGGAAACATTAGTGAATGGCATCGAGATATCGGAGTGCTTGCTGTCACATCCGCCGATCGCCTCAACGCCGGCTGGACAGCCGCGCAACGTGGGCGCGCCCGGGGACAGAAGCAGGCGACAGCCCACATCGAAAGATTACTGCAGAATGTTCCACGACATTGTCACATCGTGACCGTAATGGACGGTCATCCAGCCACCCTCGCCTGGTTAGGCAGCGTCCATGGTCACCCTACGATGTCATCAGGGGTCGAACATTTCGGTGAAACAGGAAGTATTTCAGATCTTTACAGGCGAAACGGAATCGACACCGACTCAATCATCCAAAAGATACAAAGTTTAACAACTGGAAAGCGGGTCTCCATAAGCAGACAGTGTCATCGCTCCGCAAGTCAAGATTGACAATGGTCCGTCAATCACCCAAGTGCGTTTGCCCCCGTGCACGTGCAAGTGTGATCTGCTTCTGTCTCTCTCGAAAACGCTCCTTATCATCATCCGACGTTTCAGAAATGCAATGGTGGCACGACACGCCAGGTTCATATTCTGGTCGTTTCGTATCTTCCGGAGAGAGCGGAGCCCGGCAACCATGACACAAGATATGCGGACCTTCTATCAAGCCATAATCGACACTTACGCGATCATCAAAGACAAAACATGATCCTTGCCAGAGACTGTCTTCTTTCGGCACATCTTCTAAATACTTAAGGATTCCGCCTTTGAGGTGATAGACATCTTCAATACCACGTTGAACAAGATAATGTGTCGACTTCTCACATCGAATCCCTCCGGTACAGAACATTGCAATTTTTTTATCCATGAACAGATGTCCCTGATTCTCCCACCACTCTGGAAACTCTCGGAAACTCTTGATTTTAGGATTGATCGCTCCAACAAACGTGCCAATTGTGACCTCATAATGATTGCGCGTATCAATCATCACCGTATCCGGATCGTGGCAAAACTCATTCCAGTCGACAGAAGCAACATAATGACCCGTTCGCATACTCAACTCCCCGTTCGGTCGCCCCATCGAAACGATCTCTTGCTTGAGTCGAACTTTCATTCTATTGAAGGGTAAGCGGGACGACCAACTGGTCCTCCAAGACACATTTTGACATCCGGGAAATGTACGGATTTCCTCTAGAACCCTCGTGACTCCAGACTCTGAACCCCCAATTGTTCCGTTTATACCTTCATGCGCCAGCAAGATTGTTCCTTTGGTTCGTTCATTACGACACGTTTCACGAAGAGATCTCTGCAAGGAGACCAGATCCTGAAAGCGGACAAAGTGATAGAATGTAATGACTTGATACATTGAACGAGATCACTCACCCTTGAACCTGCGCGGCCGAAAACCATCCTAAAACCGCGCCAGAAACTGAGCTTACATAATCGGGAACATCGAGATGTCTCAAGCCCTGATCGTCATAGACATACAGAATGATTTTTGCCCCAATGGAGCACTCGCGGTTCCGAATGGTGATCACATCGTTGATCAAGTGAATGCGCTAATGAGACAGTATAACCTATGCGTCTTGACGCAAGACTGGCATCCCAAGGGGCATTCCTCCTTTGCCTCATCGCATTCAAATAAAGACACGTATGACATCATCGACATGTCTTACGGCCCCCAAATTTTATGGCCTGATCACTGTGTCCAGAACAGCGAAGGCGCCTCCTTTCACCCCCGACTGGATACGACCAAAGCTCATCTAATTCTGCGTAAGGGAACAAATCCAGATATCGACAGTTATTCCGCCTTCTTCGAAAATGACCGAAAAACACCAACAGGATTGAATGGATACTTGCAGTCTCTTGACATACAGAGTGTTGCAATAGTTGGTCTCGCGACCGATTTTTGCGTGAACTACTCGGCTGTTGATGCCGCACACCTCGGCTATAATGTTACCGTCTTTACCCAGTTATGCCGGGCGATTGATCTTGATGGATCCTTGGATACAGCTCTAAAGAACATGACCTGCGCCGGTGTATCGCTCGAATAAACTCAACCTGTTTGCGCCGCCAAGAAAATATCAGTCGTCGTTTTCTGTACGAAAATCGAATATTTCCTCGGGGAAAAGAGCTTAAATATGGTCGATATCGCCGCTCGCGTATGGAATCACAAATGGAAAATTGATCCAATCATTCGATCGCTCATCGATACCGACTTCTATAAGCTCTTGATGTGCCAATCGATCTTCCGTAACCGCCCCGACGCACAGGTTACCTTTTCCCTGGTCAATCGTAACACTGAGATCCCGCTCGCCAAGATCATCGACGAAGGCGAACTCCGAGAACAACTCGATCATATCCGTTCACTTCGTTTGAGACGCGGCGAAAGCACGTGGCTGCGTGGCAACATGTTCTATGGAAAGCGTCAGATGTTCACGTCAAAATTTATGGAATGGTTTGAAGACCTGAAATTACCAGACTATCATCTTGAAAGGGTCGGCGACCAATACGCACTCACTTTTGAAGGGAACTGGCCGGAAGTAATGCTTTGGGAAATCCCGGCGTTGTCTGTCCTGATGGAACTCAGGGGGCGAACAGAACTGGACCAATTGGCACAATTCGAACTACAGGTGCTTTATGCACGTGCCATGACAAAACTGTGGGAAAAAATCGAGCGCCTAAAGTCTGATCGATCTCTCAGAATTGCTGATTTTGGAACCCGTCGGCGACACTCGTTCCTATGGCAAGACTGGTGCGTTCAGGCGATGGTTGAAGGTTTAGGCGAGAGCTTTGTTGGCACATCGAACTGTCTGATTGCCAAGAATCGGGATCTGGAAGCCATTGGCACAAACGGCCACGAAATGCCGATGATCTATGCGGCACTTGCCGATTCGGACACAGGTCTCATTCAAGCCCCCTACGATGTCCTTAAGGACTGGCACGATGAACACGATGGAAACTTACGCATCATTCTTCCCGATACTTTTGGCACGAAAGGCTTTCTCGAACATGCACCCGACTGGCTCACTCAATGGACGGGAATTCGCATCGACTCAGGAGATCCGTTCGAAGGAGCTGAATCGGCAATACGATGGTGGAGGGACAGAGGAGAAGATCCCTCGCAAAAACTCGTCATTTTCTCAGATGGCCTTGATGTTGACAAAATCCTTGAACTGTCCCGCCGGTTTTCTGATCGCGTAAAAGTAAGTTTTGGTTGGGGCACTCTTCTGACAAATGATTTTCGTGGACTGACATCGGACAATTGCCTGGATCCGTTCAGCCTGGTCTGCAAGGCGGTCTGTGCAAACGGCCGCATGACCGTCAAGTTATCGGATAATCCGAACAAGGCTATGGGGCCAAAAACCGAGATAGAGAGATACAAACGTCTGTTCAAGGTCGGCAGCCAAACGCCGCAACAGGTTCTCGTTTAAAGACATCGGGCAGGCAGAAAGACCGTTCATCATGCGACAAGCATGAAGTGCTCTATCGATCAAGAGCGGCGGCTTTCGTGATATAATCGAACCGATCGTTCGCGCCATAATATCTGATACGGGATCCACGGAATGAGAACAATAGGGCTATTGCGAGCGTTTTGAATGCAAAACAGAGGTTCAAACCAGAGCCTGATCGAAAGAATAAGGGAGAGTCACAATGCAACTCGAGGGAAAGTCGGCGATTGTAACTGGGGGTGCATCCGGCTTTGGAGCCGAAATCGCCAAACGGTTTATCACCGAAGGAGCACGTGTTTCAATCGCAGATCTTAATATAAAAGCTGCTAAGGAGCACGCAAACGATATTGGAGCGCTCGCCCATTATGTAGACATTTCCGACCGTCAATCCGTTCAGGAAATGGTCAAAGAGGCTCTCTCTGCGCACACAAAAATAGATATACTCGTTAACAATGCCGGCGTCGCACAAAGACCGATGCCTCTCGACATGATGAGCGAAGCTGAATTCGACTACATCTTCAATGTCAACGCAAAATCCGTTTTTCTCACAGCACGATCCTTGGTGAAACACTTCAAGTCCAACGGAAATTGCGCGATCCTGAACATCGCCTCGTCCGCCGGACTTTCGCCGAGACCCGGCCTCAACTGGTACAACGCGTCAAAAGGTTGGATGATCACCGCGACAAAAACAATGGCCGTCGAATTGGCCCCATTCGGCATTCGAGTGAACGCACTCTGTCCAGTTGCGGGCGAAACACCGCTCCTCAAGCATTTTTTGGGAGAAGATACACCTGAGAAACGTGCGCAATTTTTAACGACCATTCCCCTTGGACGATTCTGCACACCCCAAGACGTCGCGAGTGCTGCAACCTTCCTGTGCTCAGAAGACGCTTCAATGATTACCGGCGTTGCGATGGAAATTGACGGAGGACGCTGCATATGACACAGGCACTCAGAGCCTGAGCGATATCGATGAAGTTCTCGAAAACACCGGGCCCACGTAATCTCATCACAGACGTCACTGGCTTACTCGTAGGCAATGCCCAAGACACGGACCTTAAGAGCGGTGTCACCGTACTCATCTGTAACCAGCATACCATGACCGCATCATGCGGTGTCCTGGGAGGAGCTCCGGGAACACGCGAAACGGACTTACTCCAGCCCGAAAAATCTGTTTCCAGAATAGACGCGATTGTGCTTTCTGGAGGATCAGCATACGGACTTGACGCTTGCTCGGGCGTTACCGCAGGATTGCATAAAATGGGACGCGGATATACGATTGGTTCAACCTCTGTTCCAATCGTACCCGGTGCAATTCTCTTTGATCTCCTGAACGGTGGTCATAAGAATTGGAATATAAACCCCTATTCCAAACTTGGCCGTCAAGCTCTGAAGACGGCATCGACACACTTTGAACTCGGCTCAATGGGAGCCGGCGCAGGGGCGCTCACGGCAACGCTGAAAGGTGGGCTGGGGTCCGCCTCGCTCGTCCTTGATGAGGCAATGACGGTGGGAGCCTTGGCTGCGGTCAATTCCGTTGGAACGGTGACGACGCCGGGGGAGCGCCATTTCTGGGCGGCACCCTTTGAGATCGGAGACGAATTCGGAGGATTGGGGCCCGACCCGAGAACGGAACTCGGATACAACTTTACCACCAAGAAAGTGCATTCTGAAAATGAACGGTGCAACACAACAATTGCCGTTGTGGCCACAGACGCTTCAATGTCCAAGGCACAAGCCAAGCATGTGGCAACAGTCGCTCATGCCGGAATTGCACGCGCCATTCTACCGTCCCATATGCCCAGTGACGGGGACATCGTATTTTGCGTTTCAACACATCCTTCCCAAGCATCTGCATCGAATGACAGCCTCCATGCAATCGTGCACGGGACAACGCTCTGTCTCTCCCGAGCCATTGCACGCGCCATCTATTGTGCGCAACCACATCCGACGGATTTATTACCAACCTGGAACATCCAAAACCCAAAAAAGTTCAAACACCCTTAAGAATTGGCTGGATAACGTATCTTGATCACAATCACCGCTCAAGACCTTAACCGCATTCGTTAAAATGACAAAATAAGCATCGTTTCAACACGCCAAAGACCGCACATGACCCTCTTCGGAATAGGCAAGGATCAGACGATCCCGTGTATTAATCGTAAGATCAAGATACCGGGCTGTGGAAATAATCATTCGATCGGCCGGATCACGGGGTGGTGAGCCGGGCAGCGAACAGCTATCGACCAGTATCTCGACTGACAGTTCTGCAAGTGTCAGTCCGCCACTTTCAACACAGCGTTTATACCAGTGGGCGGGAGATACAGGCAGACGCAACCTGTTCTTGGATACAAGGTGACCAAGTTCCCAAGCCGTGATAAGCGAGACGTGAACGGAACGATAACGTCGTGCTGCCGTATCCAGTGCTCTTATCGCCTCTTCCGATAGCGGATCATCCCACCCAAGCCAGAGTAAAGCACAGGTGTCGAGCAAATAGTCACTCATTAATGAACCATATCAAGAAACGCACCCCACTCCAAGTCTGAAGGTGCAGTCAGGTCAACGCCGTCCGCAAGGCCTCCGACCCCCTTCATACATCCGAATACTGGATGACGGCGAACCGAACGTTTTTATAAAATCGCCGACGGGTGACGATTGCATATGGCCGCATAAAGCTGTTCGTCATGTTATTGAGCAAATTGATCTCGATGACCTGCGCTTGGACATGAGTATAAATGCTGTAACAATAGGAACTTCAGGAGGAGTATGCCGTACGAGGATGGAGACCAACAGCGAATACCCTCAGAAAAGAACTCCACATGGTCCGACAACATTCGATACAACTATCCCGTCACCACCCTGATTTTGAGCGACATCTCGGATACTTATCTACATGAAGAAAAGCAAAATGACGAAGACGCACGCCGGCAGACATGCCTTGAAAGGCGATAGAAGACGTGGAATAGAATGAAAGCGATAAGGCAGGAGTTCGACAATATCAGTATCTTGGGCAAGAGTTAAACTCATGACCTCCTAAGATTCTCGAATCAAAGCAAAAATCAGCGATCATGTATTCCACGCAGGCTCAGAACAAACGTCGGCGCGGGCCAGAATCGCCAAGACTTCACGAACAGACCGTCAGTATTCAGGGGCCTCGCTTGACGCGAGCTCCGGCCAATCCGCAGTCATGTTCATTCCCTGCAAAGGCTGCTGATACCCTTTGTGACACGTCCGACAGGCCACTTTCGGAGCATCCTGAGTCACCGGACCGAGTCGTGAGGCTGGATAGAGATCCTTAAGAGGAACGAGGTAATCACTGTTAAGTTCCTGTACCATCTGAATACCGAGCGAAGCCGTTGACCATTGTGGGGTCACCTCTCCGGCAGCTGAATAGAAAGCCCGAGAATTATGGCAAAATACACAGTTAACCCCCAATGAATTCGCAAAATAATTCATCAAGGCATAAGTACGCTCGGTATCTTGAATGGACGGCAAGAGATCGTCTTCGCTTGCGGGACCTCCCACAACACGACTATCCAGATCATGCACAACAATTTGCTCGCCATCCAACAGATATTTTTCGAGCGCATCCGACGGCAAAGATGTCGACTGGCTAATCATCGTGGCCCGATTCTGAATCGCGGACCAACCCTTCGTCGCCTCATTAACAGCACCAACCTTAAACCAGATATCTGAGGGCACATTTTGTCCACGATGGCACGTATAACAATTGACGCCGACCTCCTTTACCGCGTTCACATGTCCATCCCACTCTTCATTGATTGCCTGTGTCATCTGAATCATGCGCCGTGACACAACCTTGGTATAGAGATCATCACGCCCATAATCCTCGATATCAACATCGCCGTGACAATAGGCACAGCCTTCCTCAGGGCTCACCCATTGTGTCATCGCATTCATCACACGATTAAAATTATCGTCCGTCAATTCCCCCAAAACTTGAACATTTTCGTAAATATCTTTGGCCAATAATTCACCAACTTCAGGAACGTAAGGCTCCTCCGTGTAATAGCTCTCGATCGTCGGATCAACACTCGTCACGTCGGACTCAAACTCGACAACCTCCATACCCGTCCCTCGTGGCCCCGTCTGCATCGAAACCGTCGCAAAAGGTTGTCCCCATGTCACAAGGAGAATGGCGATAAGGACGGCCCCGCCAAGCGCGCCCACCAAAATAGCCGGACCATAGATATTGGTCGGATTCCTGCTGTTCCAATCATTGAACCATTGCGACAGCATAATCAGTCCTCCTTACCAATAAACGACTCATACGTAGTATAATCTTCGTACCCGAACGAACCGTCATAAATCGGCGCAAAATTATGCTCTTGGGCCCAAATAAACCAGTTATCAACAACGGTACCTGTCAAGAGGATGCCGATACCACCCGTAATGGGCGTGAGCATTGCAAACCACAAGGCCCAACGGTGGATACCTTCCATTGTCGCATTAAAACCCATTGTCCAACGCCAAAAAAGGGCCGCCCGTTCCGTCGCGGTTCCGCGATCCACAATTTGCTCCAACTCCCGATCTCCACCGTACCGTGTCACCGCCAGAATCGTCGCCCCATGCATGCAGAACAACAAGACAGAACCATACAAGAACACGATCGAAAGCGCATGGAACGGATTGTAATAGAGATTCCCATACCGGATCGAGAAGGCGGTTGTCCAATCCAAGTGCGCGAAGATACCGTACGGTACGGCCTCTGACCATGATCCCATCAACACGGGACGAAACAGCCCAAGCACAAGAAACAACCAAATCGCCGATAAGAACGCCCAGGCAACATGCTTGCCCATCTTATGCTCGGCCGCCAACAAATACGTGCGCAGCCACCACGTCATCACGGAAACCAACAGGAAGAAACTTGCAATGATATACCATCCGCCATCATTGAGAGGCGGCATGGATAATCCGTATTCGGGGCCTGGAGGCTCAAGGGCAAGCCAGAACAATTGACGAATAAACTCGGGAATACTCCAACCAACCTGGGCCAGCATATTCAGGCCAATGATATTGAGCCACAAAATTCCGGTTGTGAGCGAGATAATGCCTGTCCACCCAAGATAAACAGGTCCAATCTGAGCATTGCCGAACCAACCAATTAAAGTACTGAAGGTCGGCTTCCCTACCCGTTCACGGAGCATGCGTCTATTATCATCCATTCCCCATTCGGGATTCCCTTGAACCTGCACCTGCGTAAAGATGTTCTGATACTCACGAATAGCCATCAGTTTACTCCTCCCACAGGCATTGGATCATCACCCCAGATGGGCAACTCCAACCACCAATTCCACCATTCTGGCCACCCAGCCGTCCAAACAGGACCCGAAATGATGATGCACACCGCACTAAAAAACACGGCGTTTATCGCCAAGAGAAAGCCCAGTCGATGAATTCCTAAGGTTCCAACAGAATAACCGATGAAGTCCCTAAAAAATGTATCCTCATGATCGGGTGTTTTCATCTCCTCACCCTTTTCAGGGTTAGCGGCAGACAGGATAAGCGCACCATGTAAAGCCAAAGCCAGTGTCGTCGTAAAAAACAATGTCACAGCCAACATATGAGCCGGATTGTAATGAAAATGCAGGTACGCATAACCTGTATTGGAAACCCAATCGAGATGGCTGAATATGCCGTAGGGGAAGCCATGCCCCCATGCCCCCATCAGCAGAGGACGAAAAATAACCAACGTTACGTAAGCGAGAATTGCAAAACTAAACCCGATTGGCACATGATAACCGATGCCAAGTTTACGACAAATCTCAACCTCGCGCAAAGCCCAACTCACAAAAGCACCCGTCGCACAGATGGTAATGATCTGCCAGAGCCCACCCTCCATGAGGGGGGCCAAACCCAACCCATAGCTCAAGTCAGGCGGCGCAATATTAATAAGCCATGGATTAAATGTACCCTGCTGGGACGCGCCCCAGAAAATCAATATGGTACCCAAAAGCGCAAAGAACAGCGTCGTGACCCCGAAGAAGCCGACGTAAAACGGACCGACCCAGAAATCAAACAAATCGCCACCGACCAGTGTCCCACCCCGGACACGATACTTTCTCTCGAAACTGAGAAGTGCCATCTTTTCTCTCCGCGTTCCACGACATGTCCAACTCCGTCTGACAGCCGTCTTTCAAAAAACTTTTTATTGCGGGCGTCTCAACTCATAGTCCAAACGCCCGCAATCATCGTGTCAATTCATCTCAATCGACTTAGCCGCCGGCAGCCTTTTGGGCCGCAAGCTCAAACCAATTGAAATGATCTGTGCTGAGCAGGACGAGATGTATCATCGCTGCCAGCAAGAAGAGGAAGACGCCTTGTGCAACAAACACTCGACGCGGGTCAAAAACGAGCCAGATCTTATAGAACTTCGCCATGCATCAACCCTCCTCAAAACCACGGGCGCCAGATAAACACCGCCAAATGAGCAATGATCGCTATGGCCGAAAACAACCAAAGCCCGCTCATATAAACCGAGTGCAATTCCTGCGCCTGCTCGTCTGTAAGACCCGTAAAAGACAGGTCATGATGTTCAGCCATTAACTTCCCTCCGGAATATAATGCTGCCGCCGCGTTCCCCGCAGCCGGGACCCTCGGGGAGTCTCCCCTTGGGCTCTGTCCGCCTGTCCCCAGACGGTCAGTTCTGAAACCGCCATCAGGCGGAAAAAATCATCGGAGTGATGATTCGTGCTTGTGTCCACGCACGAGCCACCGGCCCCTTGTCTGTTCGCCCACCACTCTTGATGGTTGCCAACGCCCACGTTACACAGGCGAGTGGCAATGTCGCAACGAACACGATGCCAAAATACACCATAAACTCCGCTTTCGGTGGCTTGTGGCTACGCTCAACTGCCTCTGTCCGATTCACTGCTTCACCCATCGTGTTTATCCTCCCTCTGTTATGTTTCAATCTCTGTGACACGCGGTCTCAAGGCTCTTACCGTCTCTAGAACAACACGCTCATCACCTTGAGCCAAAGCCGCATTCTCCGCTGCATCGCGTAAATTCCGAGCAGCCGATATGCGTGTCAGAATTGGATGCTCGGACACAATATGATCCAACATTGCCTGAGCATCTGCATCCCACGGAAAATCACGGCGCAACGTGGTCGGGGTCGCTTCAGTCGAGTCAAGATCGGAACCGAGCGGTAAGATATGGAATAAGGCGTCAAACAAACCATTGCAGATTTCTTGAACCAAATAGGTGGCTCCTGCGTAGCCCATGAAAGGTGTGCCCGTCGCCCGCCGAATTGCGGCCCCAGGAAAACTTGCGGGGATGAACGCGGGTTGCGGACCATGATCCGATTGCGCTTCTGCCAAATATATTTTTTCGTTAATCGACCCCATCAGGATAAGAGGACGGAACTTGGAAATAAGCGACCGCACCTCTTCATTATTGGTCTTAGTACCGGCACAGCGTGCAATCGCGAACGCACACGGCAGTCCCATATCCTCTTCGAGAAACAGTCGGATACCTCGAGCATAGGTTTCATTTGAAACGATCCCAAAAGACGCCGTCGCAAAGAAATCCTGGGTTACCGATCGCCACAAATCCCAAATCGGCTTGATCGTCGAGTGCTTCTCGCGGGCGATAAAGGGTTCTGGATCCAGACCGAGCAATTCGCCAAGTTTCCGCAAAAACTTGGTTGTACTATCCACGCCAATAGGAGCCTGCAAATATGGTTTTCCGAGTACTTCGCACAAACCACGACCAAATTCTCGATACATACAGATATTGACATCTGCATTCACAAGATTTCGCATTTCAGCAAGGTGAGCCCCGAGCGGCATCACCATATTGACACGCGCTCCAATACCTTCCACGAGCCGTCGAATTTCGGCCAAGTCACTGGGCATATTGAACGTGCCATACATTGGCCCCAAGATATTCACCGCTGGTAGCGCACCCTCTTCGCGCCTCTTCTCTGGCGGCATGCGACCCTTGGTCATCCCATACTCGGTGAATATCCACGTCATCGCGCGATCCGCCGCTTCCCACTGATCTTCATCAATTGTTCGCGGCAAGAATCGTTGAATGGAGGTCCCTTGCGGTGTAACACCACCACCAATCATTTCGGCAATTGAACCCGTCACCACGACAGCGGGTAGAGCCGGATCCAGTACATCCCAGGCACGCTTCATTGCACCTTCCGTGCCATCACGCCCCAACTCTTCCTCTCCCAGTCCGGTCACCACAATCGGCAATTCATGCGGCGGCAATGCGTCGGTGTAATGCAAAACGCTTGTCACCGGGAGATTTTCACAGCCAACCGGCCCATCAATCACGACCTGCAGCCCTTTCACAGCACAAAAGGCGTACACCGCACCCCAATAACCACCGGCACGATCATGATCCTGTATCAACATTGAACCACGTCCCAAACAGGTATCCCCTCGGGAAATGTCACAGTCAACATCATCCAATCCAGAGAATCCCCGTCGCCCCACGCGCCCCGTGAAATTGAACATGTCTGTTCCGAGATGAAAACGAGGTCACTCAAATCATCTTCTCCGCTTTGACGGCACGGGCCTTTCGGTCAAGTTTCTTCTGATGAATCGCCCGAAACTCCGGCCGTAGATTGGGTTCCCTTTCCCAGACACCGGCCGACTCTCCCTGACCGACACCTTCAAAAAACGCTCTCATACGATCCATTCGGCCCTTGTTACCAATTGCGGCACGGACCACCTCCTGCAGCGACCCCGCACCCGCAGGACCCATCAATGGACGCGCTGAAATCAAATTGGTAAAATACAAAGCCGGAATACCAAGTTCCTTGGCCTTCTGAACAACCGGTGTTGTCCCGATTGCGAGATCGGGTTGACTCGCCTCCAAGGCCGCACAATCGTCTTCGAGAGAAGCGCGGAACTGTACCTCAACATCTCGAACCCGGAGCCATTCGGCATCGTCCTTGGACCATGGCGTAGCCGGACAGGCCGTACCGACATACGAAATATCCGCCCCGGATTCGATAAGAAGACGCGCAACCAGCAACTCACTCCCTTCGTAGCCACTCAAGGTGATGCGTCCGTCGACGGGTTGAGCCGTCAAGGCCTGCTTGATAATTGGCAAAAACTGATTCTGTGCCTCAGAGACTTTTTGCGCAGGGAGACCAAACACATCTCCAATCTGCGCCAACCAACATGCCGTTCCATCATGCCCAACTGGAGCTGAACCAACAATGGATCGACCTGCTGCTTCAAATTCTCGAATGGCGCTCGTATAGAATGGATGAGTCGCCGCAACAGCTCCGCAATCAAGTGCGGCATAGAGTTCGCGCCATTCTCTACACGGAACGGTCGGCCCAACAGCCAATCCCAGTGGCTCAAGCATCTGACCGACAACCATTGGGTCAGCCGGAAACATCTCTCCCAAGAGAGTAACAGTCGGTCTATCCGACTTACCACCAACCGGAGCCGCAACCGGGCCCGACTCTATCTCAGTCCTCGCATAATTCAAAAGAGCGCCTGCGAGCACATCCTTCGCTTCCGCATGCGTGGGTACACCAAAGCCCGGAACGTCAATACCAATAATGCGTACACCATTTATCTCGGTTGGCAACAGCCGCAGCGGCACACCTGACGCCGTCGGAACGCACAGGTTTGTAACCACAATCGCATCGAACCGATCCGGATCGGCGAGATCATGAACACTGGCGCGGATATCCTCAAACAATTTACCCGTCACGAGAGTTTCCGAATTAAAGGGCACATATCCGACCGAACGTCGCGCGCCATAAAAGTGACTGACAAATGTCAATCCATAAACGCAACACGCGGAACCTGACAGAATCGTTGCAACCCGCCGCATCCTGAGCCCAACACGTAACGATCCAAAGGCCGGACACATAGATTGTGGCTTGTCATGGGGCCCCCGAGGATAATCAGCGGCGTATTTATCCAGAACATCAGAGTTTTGCGACGTTTGCGTCGCCTTCCGCATCTCCTCTGTGGAATGACATCCAAGACCATCCACAACAACCGGCGACTCATCACGCGTTCCGGTATGATCGACCACCGTATCCGCAGCGGCATCATATCTGACTTCCTCACTCATGCGTCGTCATACACCACTTCAAGCGATTTCTTTGGCACCACATTCTTGCCGCACATATCTTGGACGGTTGCCGGTTCCAAAACGATCCCTGCTCCAGTTTCCGAGCCGTCGAACAACTCCAAGAGTTCATCCTGACTCAATGCGTCAGGGCGTAATGGAACCGCGTGCGCAACATTTTCACCAAGTTCCGCAAACAGGTCACCCCATGGACCCGAATGTGTACCGACAATTTGATAGTTGGCCGACTTTTTCCGAAGATCATCATCTTGTGGGATTGCTGCCAGCACCGGAATATCGACCGCCTTGGCAAAAGCCTGGGCCTCACCACTTCCATCATCCTTGTTGATTACAAGACCGGCAACACCAACATTACCGCCGAGCTTACGAAAATACTCAACGGCGGCACATACGTTATTTGCGACATACAATGACTGCAGGTCATTCGATCCCACCAGAATGACCTTTTGCGCCATATCTCTGGCGATGGGTAAGCCAAAACCGCCACAGACCACATCCCCCAGGAAATCAAGTAGAACATAGTCAAAATCCCAGTCATGGAATCCGAGTTTCTCGAGCAATTCAAAACCATGAATGATTCCGCGCCCGCCACATCCACGTCCCACTTCCGGTCCGCCCAATTCCATAGCAAATACACCGCCGCGCTTGAAACAGACATCCCCTATCTTGACCTCTTCACCGGACAGCTTCTTTTGCGTGGAGGTTTCGATGATGGTCGGACAGGCCTTACCTCCAAACAAAAGACTGGTGGTATCGGATTTTGGATCACATCCGATGAGCAACACCCGTTTTCCCTGCTCGGCCATCATGTGACTCAGGTTCGCCAAGGTAAACGACTTGCCAATTCCACCTTTGCCATAAATGGCGATAATTTGTGTCTTCTTTGTCGGTTCCCCGTGCGGAACCTCCAAATTAGGCGCACTGGCCTCCTGCCTCAAACGGGCATCGTAGGTCTTCAAACTGGGAACGTCATCTCTCATGATTTCCCCTCCCAATTCAGAATCATTTTCAGACAGGACGAATCGGAAAAAGCGGTTTCATACGCTTGCGCGGCCTGATCAGCCGGCATTTCATGTGTAATCAAGCCGGTCAAACTGAGTACATTCTCATTGAGCAAATCACGAACGGACCGAAGATCCTCGGGCTGCCATTCTGCGGCAACACGGAACCGTGCCTCCTTCATGAAAGCGGGAGGAAAGGCAAAACTCAACGGAGAAGAATAAAATCCGGCGAGGACAACCTCGCCTCCCCTTTGAAGACGTCCCACGAGATCATTCAAAAGATCCCCATCTCCTGAAGCATCGTAAATTGTACGATAGTCAAAACACGGATCATCGTCTGGAGCAACGACATCATATCCCATCGCACCTGAAACCCGACGGGGCTCGATCTCCCAGACAACCGGAGGGGGAGCACCATTTGCAAGTGTTATGCGAGCCAGCAACCGACCAAGAACACCATGTCCAACAATGAGATCCGGCGCGCTCTTTCCATGTCCGATGATCGCGTGATGCGCCGTCGCGGCAAGTGCCAACAAAGCGCCATCTGCACCCAGTGTCCGATCAATTGAGGTCACACGTGCGGCATTAGTGACAATTCGTCTCGCTGCACCACCAAACAGTCCGTAAGCCCCATGGTAGCAGTCCGCGCCCGGTACAAAAACAAAATCACCCGACTTAAATTCGGTCTCACGCCCAGCGTGTACAACTTCACCCGCAACTTCATACCCCGGAACCAAGGGGTACCCCATTCCCGGAAAAGACGGCATCTCGCCCGACCAGAAAAGTTTCTCTGTGCCCGAGGAAATACCCGAATACTGTGTTTCTACAACCAGATCCCCATCGCCTGGTTCCGCAATATCGAGCATCGCCAAGCTCAGGTCCTTCGGTCCCTTCAATAACACCGCAGATGTCTGCAAACTGATCTCCTACTATGCGCTTGAGGCCTACAATGAACAATGGCAATGTTGTCTTGCCTTACACTTAATAGTGTCAGTTTAAGTTTACATTTTTAGTTGTCAATCAAATTTTACTCGAAATTCATTATTTTGTCGGTTTTTGAGCAGTCAGTACCCGAGTCACATAGGGCCGATATGGTGTAGGACTGCGAATTTTCCGGAAGCCGGCAGCGCGACACATCCTACGCAACTCGTGTACCGACCGCGTTCGGCCCGTTTGCATCGTCATTGTATACAAGGCAAAGTACACATCACCCGTTGCACTTGGCCGCTCACCCCCGCCCATCGGTTCCGAAATGATCAGACGCCCACCCGGCGACAGGGCATCAAACACCTTATTGAGGAGAAAGGCCACGGTATGGTCGCTATGATCATAGAGCACACGAACCAAAGATATGGCGTCGGCATCGTTCGGTAAGGCACTCTCTAGAAATGATCCGCTTTCGAGGCGTACGCGATCAAGCATGCCATTTGCTTTAAATCGCTCGGATGCAGCGGCAGTGACAACGGGCAAGTCAAGCAGTATCATGTCCAAGTCAGGATATTTCACGCCGGCACTCTCCAGAAATGTCCCGGTTCCACCTCCGATATCAAGCAGTTTTGTCACACCCTTCAATGAAATGATTTCAAGAGTATCCAACGCCACCAGTTGCTGACTTTGGGCCATGAGATCGGAATACATTGATGCGGCTTGAGGATCCACATCGCGGTTTGCGTCACGTGCCGTCTCGCTACGTGCCATCTCCAAGTGACTCTGTGACAGATTCCTGAGAACATACGGCCAAAATTCGCTTAACTCGGTGCGCATTTTGGGCTCACGAAATAACGCCACAGGATCCTCCAGATCCCGATAAAAGGCACGATGATGTCGAATGATCGCTTCAAGCCCGGGAACACCAAGCAACATCGCGCCTCTCTGAGCCAAACGAAAACGTGATCCTCGGCACCGTCTGAGAAAACCCATCGCAGCTCCGGCCTGCAACAATACTTGCATGCGATCCGTTGTAATATGAAGTTTCCTCCCGAGCTGCTCGGACGTCATCGGTCCCGACCGCAACAGGCGAAACACATCCAGCTCGACCAGCGCAAACAAGGTTTGACTCTTGACAAAACCCTGAACAATATCAAACAATTTCACCCCTTCGTGACACGCAAGGCGCCGTGTAAGGGGACATTGAACAGCCCAGCGCTGAAACTTCGAATTTGCAACAATACGATTGATAAAGTTCCCGCGCCAGCCGGAACCTGCCTGAATCATCTCATTCATCATCGCGCCGCAAGTGATCTGCGTCCGTTACGGAAGAAGCCTGCACGACACACACGACAAGACCCGAAACGACCGTTTCAACATCAATCCACTGGGAAAGATCGGTCTAAACACGTATCCTTGCACGCCACTCAATCATCCGGGCCGTAAATGACCTTATCTTCAAATGACGCCAGCACGTTACGTGTTGAGTTGACCGGTTCCGACGAAAATACAGGGGTCAGTTTTTCGGCGTAAGCACGCACCACCTGCGCAAGTTGCGCCTCACCGGGACATGAAGGAATGGATGAGATCGCACCGCCTAATATGTCCGTCAATCGCTTGATAGCACCTTCTACACCAAACTCAGCAACGGCATTGGGGCGTCCGTGAAGGTCGTCCTGGCCCGCCGGTTTGCCAAGTGTTTCCTCGTCCTGGAGGGCATCGTGCAGATCATCGGCAACTTGAAACGCCTCGCCGATACGCGCTCCCAGTTCAATCCAGGGTTCGGAGTCCTGTCCAGAGGCAATCGCACCCATCTGGGTTGCCGCAATAAAGAGCGCGCCTGTCTTGGCTCTATGATACGCCGATAAATCAATCTTCTCTTCCGTCTCCCAAGCTTGACCCGAACAAATGCCATAGGGCACCCCGGTCCGCTTTGCGAGCGTAAGGAGCAACGGAATGCCCCGGTCTGGGTCTTGCGATGCAATGTGCGCAAGAACGTCAAACGCCATCACAATAAGACTATCTCCTGACAAGACGGCCAGCGGTTCCGAAAAAGCGCGATGCAATGACGGCTTTCGACGTCGCGTATCCGCATCATCAAAACAGGGTAAATCATCGTGAACAAGGCTGGCGCAATGAATCATCTCCAAGGCCACCGACGCCGCATCCGTAAGTCTCGGCTTATCATCGCCGCAAGCCAGGGCTACCGACATACAGATTGTGGGTCGAATACGTGCGCCACCCGGAAACAAAGCATAATCAAGGGCAGCTGCAAGCTTTGGCGGCCCGCGGTGCAGCGGCCGTCCTGTCAGAGCCTGCTGCATTGCCATCTCGATTCTCGCCTTCAAGAGCATAAAGACCTCCTCACACACCGTTATGTCATTACAACTTGACGTCTTAGGTGTAAACTTATTTAGACATACAGAAAAATATCGAACAATCAAGCACATTCGGAGATTTTTTTGCCGGCCACCAAACTTGAAACTTGTAGGTCGGCAACCATACGCCCAAGTGTGGTTGTCATTGGGGCCGGCGTTGGTGGCCTGACAAGCGCTATTCGATTGGCTATAGCGGGCTACCAAGTCTGTTTGTTGGAACGTCATGCACATATTGGAGGAAAGATCCGCACCTCGATGAGCGAAGCCGGTCCCATTGATGCAGGGCCGACTGTGCTGACGATGCGGCATGTCTTTGACGAACTCTTTCGGCTTGCAGACAGCCAACTCGACGATCATGTCACACTGATCCGACAGGATATTCTCGCACGCCATTTCTGGCCAAACAATCAATCCCTTGACTTGCACGCGTATTTAGAAAGCAGTGCCCGTGCCATTCGAGACTTTTCAGGAAAAGCATCCGAACGTGAATTCCGAGCCTACTGCAAACGATGTCACGAATTATTCTGGAATTTTAATCGATCAATGATGCGGACCGCTGAGCCTCGGCTTCTCATGATGACCCGTCAGATGCTCGCACGTCCGAGACTGATCCGTCACGTTTCACCGTTTTCGACACTTGCGGACATGTTACGTCGTCAATTCAGCGATCCGCGTCTGGCCCAATTATTTGGCCGATACAGTACCTATGTTGGTGGTTCTCCCTACCGATCCCCCGCCGTTCTCGCATTGATATGGCAGGCCGAGGCTTCGGGGGTCTGGGTTATCAAGGGTGGCATGCACAAACTGGCCACTGCCCTGGCAGAACTTGCAACCGCCCACGGTGTTGATATCCGGCTGAACACACATGTTGACCGTATCGGTCGCGACCATGGGTGGGTAAACGCCGTCCATCTTAGCAATGGCAACACCATAACAGCGGATGCCGTGATCTATAATGGCGATCCACGCGCATTGGCTATGGGTTCACTCGGTTCCGACTGTCTTGATGCCGCACCCCAGACTCTTACCAGCGATCGATCATTTTCCGCACGCGTATACAGTTTCGCCGCACGCATTACAGGGCCGGATCTGGCACATCACAATGTGTTCTTTGATGCAGATCCTGTTTCCGAATTTAATGACCTGCACGCACATCGTATCCCACGAAATCCAACAATTTATCTCTGCGCCGAAGACCGGGGACAGGGGCACCCTCCCCCAGAAACGGAACGCTTCGAAATCATCACCAACGCTCCGATATGGCAACATCCCGAACCGGAAGAGGACCTGCAGAAATGGCACCAGAGCATTTTTCAAAAACTCAGAGCATTCAAACTGGAGTTCGATCCACCGCCGGATTTACAGGCCCTCACGACACCAGAAGAGTTTCACCGCCTGTTTCCAGAATCACAAGGCGCACTCTACGGACAGAGTCCACACGGATTTCTGGCATCATTCAGACGTCCAACGGCACGAACGCCGGTTCCAGGTCTTTACCTCGCCGGAGGAGGGACGCATCCCGGTGCGGGCGTGCCGATGGCGGCACTCTCGGGAATGCACGCCGCCGAAACGATCAAGAAGGACCTAATTTTGACATAGATGTTCCAGCAAATGGATACGCATGGTGGTACATCGATGGATTAAACCCTGACAATACAAGGGCCGTATCGGTCATTGGCTTTATCGGATCGGTGTTTTCGCCATGGTATTATTGGTCAGGGCGCAAGAACCCCCAAAATCACGTCTGCATCAATGTCGCCACTTACGGACGCGGCGGACGCTTCACGATGACCGATCGCGGAATCTCGGCCCTGCGCAGGACCACCACACGCCTTGAAGTGGGGCCTTCGAGAATGCGCTGGGAAAACGGCGACCTCATCATCGACATCAATGAAATCTCGTCACCTCCTTTGATCAGCCGAATGCGTGGTCAAATTCGCGTCATTCCATCGGCCATCACACAATTTGAACTGCCGTTGTGTCCTGATCTCAGCCATATCTGGCGACCCTTTGCCCCGGTTTCAAAAATCAAAGTCGACATTGATCGGCCCGGCTGGACTTGGGATGGACACGGATATTTTGATGCAAATTTTGGAACACGCGCTCTCGAGGACGACTTTGACTACTGGACATGGGGACGCTTCCCCGTAGTGGACGGAACACAATGCTTCTACGACACCCGGCGCCGTGACGGAACCAACCTGCACGCCGGATTCTTATTTTCCAAAGATGGTACGGTCTGCGAAACCGACCTTCCGCCAAAAGACCGAATATCGCGCAGTCTATGGGCCGTTGCCCGCGAAGCCCGTTGCGATTACGGTTATCAAGCACATCAGGTTCAATCGATGTTGGACGCACCGTTCTATACGCGCGCGTCTCTTCGCACACAGATTAATGGTGAACAGACAATCGGTGTACATGAAGTTCTCGACCTTCGGCGTTTTCGTAACCCGCTCGTCAAACCTCTTTTGGCTGTTCGCGTTCCACGACGGAATCACTGGAAATTCCAAGAGAATTTATGAACCACAATGTTCGTCAACCCACGCACTCCTTCTTCATCCCAACCTGGCACATAACCCGCACACGCACTTTTGAGCAGACGCTGATTATCACACGATCGACCATGACCGAGAGCAGGACATATCTGAGTAGATTCAATACGCCAAATTTTAGTCCCATCTCAAAACTACCCAACGGAAGTAAGATCGCTGAAACGTGTAATCTTGCCACAGCGGCAATCAGGAAAAGCTACCCGCTCGCTCTCCAACCAAGAGCCGAGCAAAAAATTCAGCAAATAACGCACTTTCACCTTTTTAAGTGCTGAATTCATCAAACGCCTCAAGGGCCTTTGCCCCAAAGGCAAGAGATGGACCTCCACCCATATAACCTATCATTTCAAGCGCTTCACAAAACTCCTCACGCGACACACCTAATCGAACCAACGACTGTGTATGAAACCCGATGCAACTGTCACATCGCGTTGAAATAGCAATTCCGAGAGCAATGAGCTCCTTGGTTTTCTCACTCAACGCACCGTTGCGTTTTGCAGCTCTTGACATCGTATGAAAGCCATTGAACATCTCCGGTGTCTGTTTCTGCAGAACACCTATGCGATCAACGGTTTCATCAAGGAATCGGCTCCAATTCATAACATAACTCTCCTCTTCTTTGGCTAAAGATATGAAACTTGAAGAAATGACATGGCTCGAAGTTGATGCCTACCTGAAGAAAAGACAAGGCATTATTTTACCGACCGGATCCATCGAGCAACATGGTCCCATCGGGTTAATCGGAACGGATTCTCTCTGTGCAAGGGAAATCGCCTGGCACGCCGCAGAAAAATGCAATGGCATCGTCGCACCCGAGATTTGCTACGCACCGGCGAATTTCAATATGAATTTTCCCGGTACCATCTCCCTGAGTGAAGACTTATTCAAGACTCTTATAAATGAAATTATTGATCGTCTCCGTCATCATGGTTTTAATTACATTTATATCCTAAACGGACATGGGGCCAACAATAGGCTCCTCCACACAGTCGCTCAAACGACCGAAGTGCGCATGCGCATTCGCGATTGGTGGGAATTCGAAACCGTTCAAGCGCTCCGCCAATCGCTTTACGGACATTGGGAAGGTATGCATGCAACGCCGTCCGAGGTGGCCATCACACAAGCCACTCATCGAATCGTGGCCATCTCGGATTTGCAACCGCCAACGAAACTCTCTCCTGATTTCATCAAAGCTCACGCAGGTGATCGACACGGATCACCGGACGAACATCGCAAGGCTTTCCCCGATGGCCGCGTTGGATCGCACTCCAGTCTCGCACGACCCGAACATGGCGAGATATTGCTTATCACGGCGGCCGAAGCCGTGGCATCCGATTTCCTTGATTTCTGCACCTGATCAGCGACTTTCATCCGAACCCATTTTTCGCTCAAGACTGCGTACGAAGAAGCTGATTACGAGAACAAGTACCAAATATTCGAAAACCAGCAACGTATAAATTTCCAGTGGGCGATACTCCGTCACAACCAGTTCGTTCGCACGACGTGTCAACTCTTGCATACCGATCACGGACGCAAATGCTGACATCTTCACGATGTAAATGAACTGGTTGGCGAGCGGCGGCAAAATACGTCGAATGGCTTGAGGAAGAATAACATATCGCATTGTTTGACGATAATTCAGGCCAATGGTCTTTGCCGCTTCCGTCTGTCCTTTGTTGATCGATTGAATACCGGAGCGATAGATTTCTGCAGTAAATGCACTGTCCGAAACCGCAAGTGTAATGATCGCTCCCCAGAAGGCGTCGATATTGATGTTTATTCCCAACGATTGCAGGATCACCGGCAATCCGTAAAATACCCAGAACAGCATGGGCAACAACGGTATTGCGCGCACGAACTCAACATAAACACGCGGCGGCAATCGAACCCAACGATTGGAGGACATACCAGGGAGAGCGATAACAAGCCCGAGAATCATAGATATGAAGGCGGCAATGACCGACAACTGTATCGTCGCCCAAAATCCACTGACCAAGAAATAAATGTTTTCTTGTCCAGTGGCGGTTCGCGGATCAATCACATACCAACCCCAAGCACCCGAAGATCCACAGCCGGACAGGAGAAGAACAGCCGATATAGCAACAATGATTTTCAGATTCATACGTGCTCTCCTAATGCTGAAGAATTTGACTGAGAAACAGCTTGCAACGCTCAGACTTTGGAGCATCAAAAAATTCATTTGGCGGACCGGTTTCGATTACTTCGCCGTAATCCATGAAAATCATCCGATCAGCGGCACGTCGCGCAAATCCCATTTCATGGGTGACGCAGATCATTGTCATTCCGTCTTCAGCGAGATCGACAATGACATCCAGGACTTCCGAAATCATCTCTGGATCGAGAGCGGATGTTGGCTCGTCAAAAAGCATTATCTTAGGCTCCATACACAAGGAACGCGCGATCGCAACGCGTTGTTGCTGTCCACCCGATAACGCGGCCGGCTTCTTTTGAGCTTGATCCGGAATGCGCACCCTTTCCAGATAGGTCATGGCCCGATCCTCCGCCTCCGCCCGTGACAGACCCCGCGCCTTCATAGGACCTAATGTAAGATTCTGCAGAATTGTCAGGTGCGGGAACAAATTAAATTGCTGAAAGACCATACCGACCTCGGCCCGAATGGCATGAACCGCTTTGCTGTCTATCATCTCCCTGCCATCAACAACAATTGTACCGGAATTATGCTGCTCAAGAGAATTGATACATCGGATCAGCGTTGATTTTCCGGATCCCGAGGGACCACAGATCACAATACGTTCACCGAGCGCAACATTGAGATCGATATCTTTAAGGGCATGAAAGCTCCCATACCATTTGT
The DNA here is from genome assembly GCA_026710045.1 of Aestuariivita sp. Taxonomy (GTDB): domain Bacteria; phylum Pseudomonadota; class Alphaproteobacteria; order Rhodobacterales; family Rhodobacteraceae; genus JAPORY01. Next base: position 44,873 of record JAPORU010000053.1, read on the forward strand.
TGAGTTTCTTGATTGTTATGACAAACGAATCGTTTTTCATCGCTCTCTCCGGCTGAACATGATACGTACTTAATCCATAATCACATGATAGGTGATTATGGATAATGTGTTACACAAAACACCGATACGGATTTCACAGAAACGATCACTTTGATGACATCAAAACGCGACAAAATCAATAAAACCTCAATTCTTTCACAAGTTCGCAACAGTATTGTGCATCCAATCTATTCCCGCTCGCAGAACCGCCCGAATTTCATTCAAAGGAGATTGCGCAATCTCCGTGCAACCTCTCACCCTCATTATCGACACCGTTTAAAGGAAATAGCCCGATTTACCATTGCCTCATCAAACTATGACCACCCTGTCCGTCATTCACCGAAGAGTATTTGATTATCCGACTGATGTTTGTGATCCACCCAATCTTACATGAAGCGCCAAGGAGACACCGCGTTGCACACGTGACATTCCGATACTCGAGACTTAAGGAATTCTGACGATGAACGACGATCTCAGACGCATCGACATGCATGCGCATTACTATGGTGGCGGACTGGTAGAATTTCTCAAGGCCCGTAATGAACGTCCCTGTCTTCGTATAGACGATCATGGAAATACTGTGATGATGGCGATGAATGGCCAATTTCCATTCACAGCCGATTACCACGATGACGCCGTTGTCCTATCAAACATGAGAGCGCAAAATCTCACCCACCGATTGATCACCTTCCCGGGAGCGCTCGGGGTCGATGTATTACCCGTTCATGGCATCGCAGAGGTCATCTCAAATTACAACAATCATTTGGCACAGTTGATGCAAGATTCACAGGGCATGCTTGTTGGTTTGGCAGGCTTACCCTTGGTTGATTTAGAATTGGCATGCAACGAAGCACGCCGTATTCGCTGCGATCTAAACTTGCCGGGATTTATCTTACCCGCGAATTACCTTAATTCGATCGCAGAAGCCAATACACTCCGCCCTTTATTTGAAGCCATAAATGATTTGTGTTGTCACATTATGGTGCACCCGGGATTAACAGTCGGGCAAGAACCTCCTGTGCGTCCGACAGACATGATTCAATACCGTGTCTCTGCCATCGAACTGCAATCGAGTATTTCGCAGACAACCCTGACCCTAGTTCTGTCCGATCTTCTTGATCTCTATCCAAATTTGAGTTTTCAAGTTGTGAATCTCGGCGGAACACTGCCATTTATAGTCGAGCGCATTGAAAGCATCGCACGACATCGCAATCCTACAAAACCCTTCCCAAGGCATGCGCTGAAGCGATTGTGGTACGACTGTGCGTCATTGGGGCCCCGTGCTCTCGAGGCTGCTGTTACCTTGTACGGAGCCGATCGAATTATGCTCGGATCTGACTATCCCATTTTCAAGGAGGATCCTTATTCATCGGCGGTCGTCCCTGCAAAGCTAACGCCCGAGCAAAAGAGACTGATAACATTCCAGAACGCGACGATGCTCCTGAAAAAACTCGACCGTGATCCGACCATGTCCGATCAAGAACGTTAAGCCTTCGAACCCTATCTGTTTTTATAGCGTAGTTTTAAAAGAGATATTGACGCATGTGCAGAGAACACACCCGATCGCTCAACATGCAATTCTATTCCTTCAACTCATCCCCGCGTGTACGAGGACACTAGGACAATTCCTGCCGCCATAATGGCAGGGCCGGCCTCATCCCCGCGTGTACGAGGACACACTTCCTTTGAACGTGTAGAACTATTCTCGATATTAACATACCGGCGCAATTCACCGATCTTGCGGTCATTCGGTAGAACGAAAAAACCAACCCTATCGCAGTCCACAGGCATTCGCCGATTTCACCCTATCATTTCAAAAATGGTGACAGCACGAACGGACCGACGAGATCGAGTGGGCTGTTTTCCAGATCCGAAATGCATAGACACACGAAAAAGTTGAACGGTGAGTATCTTGAACATATTTATGGCAAGTCTTGCTATTTTACACGGCTGGTCGACCATTCTTACAAACGAGTGTCAGGGTCTCTAGATTCACCGAAACGGCATCTATGATCACGACAGATCTTGTTTTTCGTTGGGCCGGGAGAAAAGGTATTTCGATCATTCGGATTGCAGCACGCAATCTCTGCTACTTTCCAGTAGGTGAACGCAGACATGTAAGATATACAGAAACGGGACCATGATCGGCACGGCGCGATGCAAAGAAAAAGCCAGACTCCACGACCTCCACAACCGTACATTCTATGGCAGAGTGATCACGCGCGCAGACCGATCAAGCGCCCTCACACAGCGACGGTCATATCCGTCACCGTATCGTAGTTGCGAGCGCGTCCTGGATGAGTATCTGTTGCGGGAAATTTATTGCGGGAAATCGGTCAGAATGAGGGCATGGAAGCCACAGGGGCACACATTTTTTTCACAACGATGTTATTTTCATGTTGACTGTTCTGTGAGGAGGGGTAAGGCAGAGTCACAGAACCGTGAGTATGCGGGTGAGACGGACCGGGACCG
>JAPORU010000153.1 GCA_026710045.1 Aestuariivita sp.
GGCCTCCGATCGGTGCTCCTGGCGCTCCAGCAGGCGTTTGGCAATCCGTCGCGCCTCCGTCTCGATCTCGGCAGGAAGCGTCATGAAATTGAGCGTCGCCTGGTTTGTCATCAGCTCGTCCACGCGCTGGCACAACAACGGCCAATCGCCTTGATCAATGGGAAAGTGACGCCCAAGATTCAACAGCGTCTTCTGGCGGACCTTATCGCCCTCCCGCCGGCTCGCGACCAGACGGTGGGAAAAATAGGACTCCCCGCTGGATGTGGTGCGTGTTCGGATCTTGCGAATAAACATGCGCCCAGCCTACCGCAGGGCGGGGCGTGGTGCAAGAGGCAGACATCACTTTATGTCTCTACATTGAAGAATCACACACCCGTAAACATCTAATATACTGATTTTAAAACATAAAAAAGTCTATCCGATCGCGAAAATCCTCGAATGTGGCCATTCTCCGCGAAATTTTGTTAAAGATGGGATGAGGCGCGCCCTTACATCGGCTCGATCGACAGACCTCCCTCCCCCGGTTTCAGCTGGCACATAAGGCGATATCAGTTTATGCGGTACAGGCCCGGTACCGAGGGTGATACGCCGGATGGAACGGTCAGGGACTATGGAACCTGTCTTTACCGATAACCGTGTACTGCCACACATCCGCAGTGCACTGGCCGAGGTCCTGGTGATTGCGGCCCTCTCGCCCCACCGGCCGCCCGAAGGACGCACCGCTGGTGGTGGTACAGATCGGTGCCTGCCGGCATCATGCATAAGCTCCACGGAAGCCGGCCCGGGGCCCGTAAACGATCAACTTCATAGCCTTCCCGCACAAGTTTCTGCTCAAACGTCAAAAACTCCCCCGCCTGGAAGTCGTCGGGATCGTTCTTTTGAAGCCAAAATGATTTCGGGCATCGAAGGAAGTGAATGAAGTCAGTTTTTGTCAGCCTCATGTCTGAAGATATTCTTACGTTGACCTATTAAGTTCTATCTCAATCTGCCCTGCTCGTTTACGCGCAGCGGTTAGTATGGCTTCTACCATCGATTCTGGAACGCATTCATCCAGCTTGTCTGTCACGGTTTCTGAGGCGTGTGGGAAGTCACTTACGATTTCCCCCATTACCGTGCGCAGTTCATCTGTAGGAAAGCCCGCAAGTTTTGCCATTTGTTCAAAATGGCGTGGTGCGATCTCCGACACCTTGTATCGCCGCCTGTCACCGACCGCCATGGCAAGCCGGAATGCATTGCGGGGTATTTGGCGGCTGTCATGCTGCCACTGCGTGGACAGTATGTCGTAAAGCGGTGTCATGTGAAAGCGCTCGCCGGGCTGCATAAAGAGCGAGAAATTCTTCGCATGCCCATCCGTCGCGCCAATCATCCAAAAAATGATCTGCGCTTTCATGAAAACACGCCGATCATCATCCGGCGTATCACTTGATTTTAAGACGTTGAGGCAATCCTTGATGCCGGGGCCTCCGTCGCTCTCATATTTCCCGGTCGGCAGGACACCGAGCGCCTGACACATATCTTCCTGAGGAAGGCGCAAAAGACGGCCTTTGTTATCAAGGCGGCGATCAAAACGTTCGATGCTGAGGACAAGAAGATCATCCTCAAGCCTCAAGATTTCGGTCTGTGCGACTGGAAGCCCAAGGGCTCGGCAGAAAGCCATGCAAAAATGTTCATTCTGGACGCTTTCCAATAAATCCACCTCACCATTCGCGGTTTGTACTTTACCGATTTGAGGCTTCAGGATATGCGTGGTTGGTGTAGTGCCACTTGGCTCAAACCACTGACCATCACAATAAAGCAGAGCCGTTTTATCCTGAGCCCCTGCAAGCGAAATACGAAACGCGTCTCCGCCGCCACGTATACCAAGCGGCGCAACACTCAATGAACGAATGCGCTCGGCGATTGCATCGTCTGTTAATAGCTCGCCTTCCGGCGGGCCAGGCGGCGCGGGAGACATGTCTTCGGGCAGAAACTGAAGCGCGCCAACACAGTCGCGACCAAGTGCGGCCAACATGGAGAAAGCATTTGTGCCGTCTGCGCCAACGCGCGCGGCAATCTTTGCGCGAATGTGATCATCGTCAGGAAGCAAATTATCAAACACGGCGCGAACAGCAGCTCCGGTAAATGGGCGCTCAAGAAGCGGCATGGATTGGGAAACCGGGATCGCATACCCCCAATCCAGCCAGTCCCGCTCATAATCAAAGCGCGTCGCGCCATCGGCGGCGCGTGCAAGGTACCCCACGACGCGTCCATTAAGCGCGACGGTCAGGACGCCAGATATACGTTTCCGACCCATCAGAACAACTCCTCAAGGCTGGGAGCGTTCTTGCCGCTTCGATCTGATAATGTCATTTCCAGTCCGAGCGCAGTCATGATGTCAAAAATGACCTGAAGCTCTGATCGTGACTTCCCGCCTTCAACCGCCGAAACAGTCTGTTGACGCAGACTCGCTTTTTCAGCCAATTGGGTTTGAGTGAGATTTTGACGTTTTCGCTCACGTTGGAGCGCTGCGCCGAGTTGTTTTGTGTCGCGTATCGCCATAATAGCCTCCTAAGTAAAATATACGCGATCGCGGATAAAAATGCAATATCCGCGTTCACGGATAAAACGGTTTTATGCGCGAACGCGTATATGAATAATGTAATCAGACCCCATCGGTGATATAGCTGCGACCATCAATCTCGACCTGGATGATGTCTCCGGCATCTGGTCGAGCATGCCTGTACTATCGATCAGCTCCTCGCCATACTGGATTGCTTTGCCCTCGAAGAGATGCGGATCGTCAATGCGATCTAAAGCGTCCTAGACGCTATATCCAAACTACTCAATCAGGATGATGAGCTTCACGGCTTCATCGTCGTCCATATACTCGAAGCGCTCAAACCAGTCTTTGAGATTGACCTGGTTGACGCCGATCGCGTCAAAGAGCCGGTAGTCACCGTCGACAAACTGGATTTCATATTCCTCTACCAGATCGCCGTACTCGTTGCGGTATTCTGCGGCGCGGGTCTGATATTGCTCGAACGTATCGAAGTAAAAGCCAGTGGCAGAAATGTCATAGGGTGTGGCGTGGTAACGGTTGCTCATTGTCTTAGTCCTGTCTCGTTGTTGTCTGGTCCCGTGATCGGAACGCGAACGAGAAAGGCTGGGCCAAAAAGCCGGACGTGCAAAGCGAGGTTATCGCCTCGCGCGAGCTAACACGAGAGCGAACGCATTGTGAACGAATGGAGCGGGCGGCCCTTGCGCATTTGGCACGCCCGGCCATGTTTGCGGACTGATAGTTGATCACGGATTTGGGCAACAAGCGATGGACCGCTGACAGGCAAGCCTACGAAACTCCAATCCTATTCCACATCAGATCTAGAGGTCTTTCAGCTTATGACCAGGCTGAACAAGATTTCTGTCCTCGTCCAAAACCAAAATGCGAGGGCGTTTCGTTTCTTGAACTGCTCTTTGTATTCATCAAGCGAGCTGGCCTTTATCGGCTCCTGCCGACACAGCGGCAGAATTTGAACCAATCCTCGCTTCTCTAGCCTTCGCTGATGCTGGCTTATCTGGCTGCTCACCGCAAAGATCAGCATGTGGTAATTGTCGATGACATCAACCGCGTCTTGTGTTCACTCGACGTGCACCTGCTTTTCAGGAAAAAGATAAGCGAGCTAGGCACGCGCTTTGAATCGCCGACGATGAAATTTGGTAACAGTGCGGATGACCGCATGGTCGAGATGATGCTCGTCAACGTCGCGGAGTATCAGCGCAACAAAAATGCCGAACAAACACGCAATCGGATGTGGGGCCGTATCATGAACGGCTATTGGGTCTTCCAAGCTCCACGCGGCTATAAATATGAGAAGGTCGGCCCGCACGGAAAACTTCTTGTACGCGACAAGCCTATCGCTTCCATCATGCAGGCCGCTCTCGAAGGCTATGCTAACGGGACGTATCAGACGCTTACAGAAGTTAAGCGTTACCTGGAATCTAAACCGGACTTCCCGAAAGATACCAAGCAAGGTGAGGTTCGTATTCAGCGTATTCGCGAGCGAGTGGTTGACCCAGGTTCTCTACGCGGGTTATATCGAACGCCCTGATTGGGGCATCAAGCTGCGCGAAGCTCAGCACGATGGTCTCGTCAGCATGCGGACCTTCCGTAAAATTCAGGATCGCCTTGCGGCTCGTTTGAGCGACCTTGCCAAGGCACCTGTTCGGAAAAACCTGCAAGAGGAAATGCCGCTGCACGGCTTTGTTCAGTGCGGTGATCGCAAACGCCCTTTAACCGGCGCTCGTATCAAGGGGCAACTTCGTGAACTCGATGCAAAAATCGAGACTATCGTTAATCGCACCCTGGAAACGTCCAGTGCGACGCTAATCACCTGCTATGAACAGCACTTACGCGATCTGGAACAGGAAAAGGCTGCATTGATTGAGCAATCGGCGCTTCCGACCAAGCCATTGGATACCTTTGAGCGGACTTTTCGAACCGCCATGGCGTTTCTTGATAACCCATTGAAACTATGGAATTCTTCGCGCTTCGAGGATAAGCGCGCGGTGCTGAAATTGACCTTCGCAGACCAACTTGCGTACAAGCAAAATGAAGGCTTTCGAACCGCTAATTTTTCCTTACCGTTCAAGCTCTTAGGGGATTTTTCGACCCTAGAAAGCAAGATGGCGCTCCCTGAAGGACTCGAACCCTCAACCTGTCGATTAGAAGTCGACCGCTCTATCCAGTTGAGCTAAGGGAGCTACGGGCCGCTTGCTTACGCTCTCAAAATACAATTCGCAAGGGTGACAATATAAGGAACGCCCGTACAACTTCACACATTTCAGCACAGAAGGCACATAGCGGATCACGCCGAATTGAATGCATTTTCAAGAAACCGCAAGTCACTACTCCTGATTCCCACCACATTGTTCCAAAGTCCTCGCCAACGTTTCCAGTCACCTATTCAATAATCCAGATGTCGAAGGTTATATTCACGTCGATGCGGTCCGATTACCTTACTTTCATCATTCAAAGGCGCATGTACGTTGCGTCACGATGGCTAAACCCTCCGAGACATGAATTCGGATAAAGGATCATGCTGATAGCTTCCAAAGGGCGCGCAACGACGGAAACCCACGCTCGCAAAGAGTGCCCGGGCCGCTCCAAATGTCGGACAACTGCCCGTTTCAAGGCTCAGTCTCTTCCAGCCTATTGATTGTGCTTCGTCGATCAACCGATTCAAAATGGCACGTCCAACACCGTTGCGTCGCACACTGCTCAATACATGAATGGACTTCACCTCTCCATGAGTCGGCTCTATCTTTACCAGCGCGCCGACACCAACCGTGGTACGATTGTTGATCGCTCGAAACAGGCATGCACCAAACGCCTTTAATTCGTCAACTGTCAGAGCATGGCAGCTGCCTTCAGGAGAGGAATCGCGCATCAGCTTGTAATGACGACCAATCAAATCCGAAACTGCGTCCAAATCGATGCCGACAGGCTCAACACGCAGCATCAATGCGTCCACGCTTCCTTACGGTTGGTCGCGAAATTTTCTCCATATCCACGTGGCCGAATATTTGTCCGACGCGTCTTGGGATCACAGACTTGAACATCTATACCCTTTTCCTCCGCATACTTTAGCGCCGTTTCCTTGCTTGGAAAACGCAGGATCACTTGTGCTTGTGTATCCGAAGACGACGTCCAACCCATTAATGGATCGACATTTCGGGCCACACTCGGAGTAAATTCCAAAATCCATTCCAGCGTCTTGGCCGAACCTGACTGTGTTGCCGTTCGAGTCGGCTTGTAAATTCGCGCAATCATTTGCAGCGCCTCACACCTAACTTCACCTATCGGATCAAACGTTTCAACCTTGCATTTTCAAAATGAAGTCACTTATTTATCGCCGATCGGGCTCTACGCATCGCTACATGGCTCTCGCGATGTAATGGTCAGGGATATCGTATCATTCACTCTCATTTATAACCTTTCAGGTATAAATTAGTCTATATGGAGGATCGAACGGATTCGGATTATCGATCTTTACACCCTAAGTTGGGAACGCCATCGCACATACGATTAACCGAAGTATTGCCCCGAAATTCCTACTGGGTGTTGCACCTTATGCCGGAATTCATATCACCCTTCAATTGCCGACTTCTTCATAAATATCGTCGTAGTGATCCCAACAACGATTGGCTTCGCTAACGAAATGATTGTGCAACGGCCCTTGAAATTCGCCTTCGTCAGGATATACGTACTTACCAATATTAATAAAAACTGCTGATTTGTCCAAACATTCTATCCCAAATTTAAAAGTCAATTGTCGTAACTCACTACGCGTTGCCGCTGTTGATGTGTTATCACCAACTACTCTGTGTTCATCTTCATCAAGCAAACAGTCCAGGCTGTCTAATGCACAGTCTTCCGTTAGCTCCGCTCGTTCATTCCAATCACTATATTTTCCGAGTGAAAACTCGAATGTACGTGGTGTAATGGGCCACAAGGCGGGGTTGTCCTCTGCTGATGAGACAACTGAGCCTAATAGATAAATCAATAGAACTTGCACAATTTTCAGGTTATCCAAGAATATTGATAAAATTCTCGATCTTTCTCTCATCTATCAAATACCCCATTTTAATTGTGCATTTTCCGGCGGCTTTACCGAGTATATGGAAACGACTTGACATCAAAAGCAAAACATAACCAACACACACATCTCCTTAATATTAGTAACGAATCAAATGCGTAAGGTTATATGACCTCGTCAGTTTCTTATGATATTGCTGTTGACGAGACAACACTACCAGATAATGGGCGTCCGACCCAGTGCGCGCAGATACTCTCGGGCACATTACGTTTGGAATGGCTAAAAGGCTTTAACGGCGAAAGAATCACCGAACCAAATATACTGTTAACCGTCCGGGCGACGTCAGAATTAAACAGGTGGGGTCGGCCAGCGGATAAGAATTCCCAAAATCACAATTGTTGCGATGAACAGGCCGATCATCCAGCGCTGGTTCTCCTTCTCGCGCTGTACAGCCTCCTTCTCGCGCTGTACAGCCTCCTTCTCGCGCTTCTCTGCATCTTCACGAAAAGTGGCCATATCGGTTCGAAATCCTTCTAACGTTGCGCTCAGATCGGCTTTCATAATCTCCATGTCCTTCTTCACGAGCGCCAACTGATGTTCCAGCGCGCGAGTGTCGAGCGTATCATCCATACGCTAACCCTAAGTTCCCGATCGCGTGAAGTCAACGGTCTTAAGGTGGTCAACGATATTTCTAGCAATAAGTGGTGAACGTTTTCTAGACCCCTAGAACATCGCGCCGGATGTTTTCTCTCTAAAAGCCTGAATCATAATACTCCATATTGTGGTATATTCAACAAAAAAACCAAATAAAGAGGATTACCCGACATACTTGACATTTAAAAATCCATGCCTGTATAGAAATCATCCGCAAAGGGAGATGTATCATGGCTGGAAAATCCTATCGAAACGGGCTGACGCTTGTTCAGATGATGGATCGGTTTCCCGATGACGCGACGGCGACCCGGTGGTTTGAAGAATGCTTGTGGCCCGATGAGCGTCATTGCGGGAAATGCGGCAGCAGGAATACCAAGGAGGTTCCGAATGCCAAGCCGATGCCCTACTTTTGCAATACGTGTCGGTCGTATTTCAGTGTCCGCACCGGTACAGCGATGGCCCGTTCCAACGTTCCGATGCGCAAGTGGGCGATTGCCATCTATCTGTGCCTGACGGGTCTCAAGTCGGTGTCCAGTGTCACGTTGGGTCGGGATATCGGTGTCAAGCAGGAAACGGCCTGGTTCATGATGCATCGCATTCGGGAAGCATGGGCCTGTGATGGACAGGACGGCCCGTTTGACGGCCCTGTAGAGTTTGATGAGACCTATAGGGGTGGTAAGCGCAAGAACAAGTCGAACCGCGCAAGCACGCCGAGGGACGCGGAGCGGTGGACATGACCGCCGTGGTCGGAGCCAAGGATCGCGCGACCAACAAGATCAGTGCCACGGTTGTCCCGTCCACGGACAAGGCGACGTTGCAAGGGTTTGTGGCCGACAACGCCGGAGACAATGCGATGGTTTACACCGACGATGCTCCGGCCTATGAGGGGATCCCGAATCTCCATGAGACGGTCAAGCACTCGGTCAGCGCGTACGTCAACGGCATGGCGCATACCAATGGCATCGAAAGTTTCTGGTCGATGCTCAAGCGCGCACACAAGGGGACGTTTCACAAGATGTCTCCCAAGCATCTGCAACGGTATATCTCCGAGTTTGCGGGCAAGCACAACATGCGCGAGTCAGACACGCTTGACCCGATGCGGGACACGGTTGCGCGGCTTGTCGGACGTAACCTTCTTTATCGGGACCGGATTGCGGACAACGGGTTGTCCAATTCGGCCCGCTAGGTGTGGCTGGCGAAGCAGGGCCTTCGCCAGCGTTTCCGGCGTTGCACCCTTGAGGTGCACGGTCGGATCGATCATCGGGACTCCACGGGTCATGTTTATACTCTCCTGCCAAGGGATTCGTCACACTGTCAAGTAGGCCGGGTAATCCCCTTTTTTATTTACAGAAGACTCCTCTGCACTAACAGAAATTACAGCCAGCATAAAACCGATCACAAGTGCGCAAACTTTTCTTGATTGATTCACTTTGCCAATTATACATTATTGATTCGTTTAAACTTACATTCCAAAATTTTTAAAAATTAGCAATACAGTTTAAAATCGGAATTTTCAAACTGACCCACTACCATCGGATCCTACCCTGTTGACGGACGGGAATTGGGAGATTAGGGTGTGAACATGGATAACGAACAGAAGAACGCGATCGCGATCGCCGAGCTCAAAGGCGATATAACTGCGATACGCGCGGAGATGGACGCAATGGAATCACGGATCAATGCTAGCCTTGCCAAGAACGAAAGCGCGATGGACCGGCTCCGCGCCGATATGGAACGGCGCGACAAGGAGAACCAGCGGTGGATCGTCGGGCTGTTCATCGCAACAATTGTGATTTTGGGAATTCTCATCCGCTGGCCCATGCCACCGGGCTGATCCGACCTTACCCGCCGATCACCGGATCGGTCCGCACACAGATAGCGCCTGTACGGCCCTTGTGCGACCAAGCGTGTGCGACCAAGGACGGGTGGTATCAAAACCGTCCGTTTCCGGACAGGCTCTGAATCCGTGTCCAAAACCCAGCCTGAGGCACTTCTGAACAGGGACGGATTCCAGACAGCCTTTCTGTACGGGTGTCCCATCCTGTCCCGAACCTTCGCCTACGCCCGTGTCTCCACCCCGCAGCAGGATCCCGACAACCAGCTGCGGGAAATCGCGGCGGCAGGGTTCCACGTGGAACCGCACCGGATGGTCACCGAGACCATCTCCGGCTCCACCGCCGTGGCGCAGCGGCTGGGGTTCGCCCAACTGCTCAACAAGATGGAGGGCGGCGATGTTCTCATTGTCACCAAGCTGGACCGGTTAGGCCGCAACGCCATTGATGTCAGCCAGACCGTCACGATCCTGGCGGACCGGGGCATCTCGGGGCATCCGGGTGCACTGCCTGGCGCTCGGAGGCGCCGATCTCACCAGTCCCGCCGGTCAGATGACGATGACTGTGATCAACGCCGTCGCCCAGTTCGAGCGGGATCTGCTGGTGGAGCGCACCCAATCGGGTCTGGCCCGCGCCCAGGGAAAGGGTCGCCATACCGAAATTGACGTTTCAGAGACATCTGGCCCGCGCCCGCGCCCAGGGAAAGGTCTTGGGGCGCCCGCCCGTTCCAGACCAGCTGACAGACCATCCTGCGCGTCAGGAAGGCCCTGCCAAGGACAGGGACTGACCCCTCAGATCCGTGATCGGGCGCGAGCAGGATTGATCGGCGGTGGAGACCCGCACAGAGAGGGACGAAATCTTGCCGTT
>JAPORU010000090.1:0-7172 GCA_026710045.1 Aestuariivita sp.
TCCTCGCACGGATGGCCGGACGTGCCATCTAAAATCTTTGCTGATCTTAAGATTATGTCCTTCATCACGTCCCTCTGTAGGTTGTGCCAAACGACAAAAGTAAAAGTTCGTAAGAAATTTTTTTGACTCAGTCACTCGTTCCTAAAGGACGAGGTGGACGTTCCGCGAAAATGCCTTTCGGTCTGAATCGCATTACAAAAATGAGAGTTGCACCAATGACAATTTCTCGGATCGATGCCGCTTGCACGCCAGAGAGGCTCTCGAAAAAAGGTTCGATGAAGCGAGTGCCTTCTAAGAGCGCTATCACCAAAACCGCCCCAAATACTGCTCCGAGAGTATTGCCGGTACCACCAGCGGTAAGTGCGAAGAAAATATATATCGTGAGCAACGGTCGAAAAATGTCAGGTGCAACGTAGCTGTTAAAATGCGCGTACGCGGCACCAGCCAATCCTAAGAGAGCAGATCCGATTGCAAACGCTTGGATTTTATACAAACGCACTGGTTTTCCGGCGACGGCCGCGGCCATTTCATCATCGCGGATGGCTCGAAGCGCTCTGCCAAATGGTGCCTTCCGGATGCGTTCGCTGATGAACCAAGCAACCAAAACAGTCGAAATCACCAAAGCACACGCAACCGCGTTAAACGCGAGAGGCGTCAGTGAGCTACGGAATGGACCGGGAACACCTGATATTCCATCAGATCCATTGGTCAGCCAAGTCTCATTGGTTGCAATCAGGCGAATCAACTCACCAAAACCAAGGGTAACAATCGCCAAGTAATCGCCGCGAAGGTTCAAGCTCAGTTGCGATAGTACGCCACCAGCAGTTGCCGCCACCATAACACCCAATGAAACACCCAAGACGATGGGAAACTCGAGATAAACGGTAGCGATAGATGAGGCGTAAGCGCCTAATGCGAAGAAACCCGCAAGTCCCAAATTGATCATTCCAGCCATACCCCAGATGACGTTGAGGCCAAGGGCCAAAAGCGCGTAGATCCCTGCAAAGGTAAGATTGGCAAGAAAATAACTCAGCATTAGAATTTCCTTTCGCCTAAGATACCCCGAGGCCGGAAAATAAGGACAATAACAATCGCGAAGAAACCAACAGCACTTTTGTAGGTGGCCGAAAGCACAAGAATTGACAGCTCTTCTCCGATACCGATGACCATGGCTCCGATCACAGAACCGGGAATGCTTCCAAGACCTCCGACCACTGCAGCAGCAAAAATGGGCAAAATAAATCGAAAGCCGGTGAGAGGATCAATCGACGTTCCCAGGCCGAGTAACATGCCGCCCGCGCCAACTAGTCCCATGCCAAAAAAAACAGTCAGGCGGCCCACAAAGGTGGGATCGATCCCCTTGAGCTCCGCCAACTCAGGGTTGTCAGCTACCGCTCGCATTGCTTTCCCTGTGCGCGTGAATTTGAGAGCGAGGAAGACAATCGTCATGATCATCAAAGCCAGTATCAAATTTTGGAGCTGTTGAGGCCCGACCCTAACCCCATACATTCGCCAGTCTCTCATCAACGGTAAGTTGTACCCCCTCAAATCGTTACCAAACCCCAGGCGAACCATATTTTCTAACACGATTGTCAGAGCGATCGACGCAATAGCGGCGGTTAGAGCTCCGTAGGGTCTAAGTGGTTTGAGTGCGATTTCATCCGAAATACAGCCGACCGCCGCCGCCGTGGTAAAAGCGAATAGAAGTGCTGGTACTGTTGGTAAGCCTAACCACACGTTGGCGGCATAACCGGCAAAGGCACCGATTGTCGCATGACTCGCCACAGAGAAGTTTGGAAACCGCAAAACTGCAAAAATCGCGGTAAAGCCAATTGCGGGTATTGCAAGAAGAGAGCCGAATATGACTCCATTTATGAGCAACTGTGGTAACAGTTCCATTTGTGTTTAACTCTCTTCTCGCAAATCCCGATCAACCTTTTGAGAGGTCCATTACGTCCGAGAATGGACGGATGCCACACCGTTCGAAATCAGCTTGAAAACAAACTGAGTTCCAACAATGTCTCCGATATCATCAAAGTCGCAAGGTCCTGACGCTCCAGAGTAGTTGATACCACCCGACAGCATTGCCAAACCATCAACGGCATTGTCTACCAATGCGCCATCGCCTTGGCTAATCAATCTCAGGTTCGACTGAATTGTATCACCCGTCGTACCTTCGCCTGCTGCCATAGCAAGAATGGATAGATTTGCGTGGTCATACGTCTGAGCTGAGTATGGGTCGACATCTTCAACACCTAGAATTTGCTGGACGTTTGCATAGGCGGCGCTTTCGACTGCCGGCGCACCCTCCCACGTAAAAACGCCTTCTGTAACGTCCTTTGGAAGGGTGTCGAGGACCGAGGGATTCACAGCATAAGCTGGGCCAACAATCTGCCCTTCGTAGCCTGCTTGCCATAGGTCACGCAGCAGAACGACTGTATCAGCCGCATATCCGCCCAAGAGAATAAAATCAGGATTTGATCGCAAAATCTGATCCACTTCGGATCGGTAGGTTGTCTTGTCCGCCTCATAAATCAAACTATCCATTCCGAAATCATTTTCGGCCGCAATTTTTTCCAACACGTGAATTGAGAGTTCTGCGAAAGGTGTTTGCCGGCCAATCCAAGCAAGCTGCGTTGCCCCTTCTCGTAACATGAATTCCCCGGCAGTATTTATTTGCAACTCGGCATTCGGTTGCGTGCGACATATAAATCCTTGATGAGGGAGTTGAGTGATACTGTCTGCTCCAGAAACACACATTAGCATTGTTCGACTTTCCCAAGCTAACGGTGCTACGGCTGTTGTCACCGATGACGCCCAAGTGCCGAGAATAGCTGCGACCCCATCCACATCGATCAGTTTGCGAGCAGCGCGCACAGCGGCTTCAGGTGAGGTTTGGGTATCTTCCGATACCAAAACAACCTCTCTCCCAAGCAGGCCTCCCGCTTCGTTGACTTGGTTAATGACCCCACTGATCGCGTCACGCATCGATGGACCGTATGTACCACCCACGCCTGTCAGAGGTGTTAATGAACCGAGTTTAATTGGCATTGTCTGCGCTCCTAAGAGACTGGGCGCGGCAAGTGCGGCGGCGGATGCACCCAAGAACAGTCGTCGATTTAAAATTGACATTTTACCTTCCTTTCTGCTGTGATTTGCTTATTCAGTACTTTCGTCCACCAAGGAACGTTTCACGAATATTTGGGTCATTTGCTAATTCTGTCCCCGTGCCCGTGATATGATTTGAACCGGCAGATAGAATGTAGGCGCGATCACACGTTTTGAGCGCGGCAAGTGCATTTTGCTCCACAAGAATAACCGCAATAGAACATCCGGCTATCTGCCGGATCGTTTCAAAGAGCTCACCCGCTGCCTTCGGTGCGAGGCCAGCTGATGGCTCATCCAGAAGCAGCATCCGAGATGCATGAACCATTGTAATAGCCATTGCCAAAATCTGTCGCTGGCCTCCAGATAGCGCGCGCGCAGCTTCTGCTCTTCTTTTCGCTAGAAGTGGAAAACAGTCAAAAATTTCTTCAATCCTTCGTTGGGTGTCGGAAGTTAAATAGCCTCCGATTTCCAAATTCTCATGGATACTTAAAGAGGGGAAAACGTTGTTTTCTTGCGGAACAAATCCAATGCCGTGTTCGACCACCTGCTTCGGCCTCAAGCCATCAATCCGTCTTCCATCGAAGTAGATTGTTCCCTCAACGCGGGGCAACAGACCCATCACCGCCTTCAGAAAGGTCGACTTCCCGGCCCCATTTGGACCCAATATTGCAACCGTTTCTCCGAGGTCAGCAGATATGGTTACTCCTTTCAGGATTTGATCTGCGCGGCTGTATCCACCAGTAATTTCTTCCGCTGAGAAAATCATGCCGCGAGACCTAAATACGCGTCTTGAACGCGTGGGTCTGAAGTTACCTCTTCATAGCTGCCAGTTGTCAGGTGCGTGCCATGAGCCATCACGGTTACAACATTACAAATACGGGCAATTAACTCTAGGTCATGATCAATCACCAAAAAATTGATTCCGGAACCACGGAGTTCCAAAATCCGCTCCGCGATCTCACCGACCAACGTTGGATTGACGCCGGCCGCTGGCTCATCCAACAAAACCAATTTTGGATTACCCATCAAAGCTCTGCCAATCTCAAGCAACTTTTTCTGCCCTCCTGACAAGTCGGAGGACATATTTGAAAGCAAATGGTCGAGTTTAAGGCGCGTCGCGATTTTGTGTGCTCGAGCTTCAAGTTCCTGCTCTCTGGCCGTCCATGATTTTTGGGAAACGAGTGAGCGAATAACACTCTCACCCGGCTGCCGGTCGCCATGTAGCAAAAGAGTTTCCAATACAGTTAAGCTTGGAAAGCCTCGAGCGATCTGGAATGTGCGAACCATGCCAATCGAACAAATTCTCTCCGGGCGCCAGCCCGTCACATTTGTTCCGTTAAAAACGATCGTGCCCTTTTCCGCAGGAACCACACCGGTCAGGCAGTTAAACATCGTTGTTTTCCCGGCTCCATTGGGGCCGATCAAACCGGTTATAGTACCCTCTTCAACTTGAAGGCTCGCACCCGTGAGCGCTTGAACCCCATAGTACTCCCGATATAAGTCTTTCGCTATAAGGATCAGTTTACTCAAGACACTGCTCCGTAGTTGCTGTATCAATGCTCATATATTTATAAACCAACTGGTCGGTCTAATGTCAAGCTATACTTGTTCTGGCCGGTACGTCAAGGGGTAATGCGATGAAAAAACGACTTCGAAACAAGGCTGATACTATAGCCAAGCTCAAGAACACGGCGTGCGACCTCTTGATCTCGCAAGGGATTTTGAATCTGTCTATTCAACCGATATTAGAAAAGTCAGGCCTTTCCAAGGGCGCATTGTTTCATCATTTCCCAACAAAAAACCATTTGATTGCAGCCGCGTATTCTGACCTGCTCAAAGAAGCGTCGGACGAGTTAAGTCTGATCGGTCAGGCTTTGCAGGACGGACGCATTTGCCAAAAAGAGTTCGTGCAGCGCGTTCATGACATTTTCTGCAGTGAGTTATTTTTGAGCTCTATGGAGATTTCGATCAGCAACAGGACGGAACCAGAGTTAAGGAAGCTTGCTGACAAAGCCGTTACGGAATGGTGGGCCACATTGTCGCGTTTTTGGATGGACACATTCACCTTACCTGGGAGGAGCAGCCAACAGGCCATTCAACATTGGATAATGGCTTCGAATCTTCTCCGTGGCCACGCTTTCACCTCAACGTTTCGCGAAGATCTTGGTTCTCGAACAGCCTTTTGTGAAGCTTTCGAGGAGATGATACTTTCGTCCGCTGTTATATCCACATCAAATTTGGACAGAAAAAGTTTCAGTTGTAACGTCGATCATAAACGTTTTCACCACCCACCGAAATAGGCACGACCTTGTGGGGCGCCAGCGATCAATGCGTTCGAAGTCCGCCACCTCAAGCGCGACAATACGGACAGTCGCATTTTGAAAGCACGGTATTTTTGAAAGATCTTGTCGTGCTACATAGCGACCCCCTACAATCCAAGGCGCCCTG
The DNA here is from genome assembly GCA_026710045.1 of Aestuariivita sp. GTDB lineage: Bacteria > Pseudomonadota > Alphaproteobacteria > Rhodobacterales > Rhodobacteraceae > JAPORY01. Next base: position 5,557 of record JAPORU010000090.1, read on the forward strand.
ATGCACAAAGAGAATCAGGAGAATTGCTGATATATTCGTCACGTTTGGTTTAGGCCAGTGCCAGATAATTGGCACAGGATTGCGGCATACGACGATTCCGCAAGTTCTTGCCCTACCATATTACCGAACGGACAGTGCAACCGACACGAGTCGGACAGGAACGGCGTATCGGTGCATAGCAATATGACGGGAAGACTTTCCTAGCTTGTCGCCAACAAGGATGCATTCCCCCCTGCTGCGGTTGTGTCAATGCAGATATGGCGCTCGATAAGGCACTGATGACCAAAGTCTTTTTCATTGATTACGGGAATGATCGCACCCCAACGCTTGGACAGAGCTTTTCGGATCGACCTCAAATCGCGTTCGGCGCCCCAGTTCACTACAGCGTCAAATCCGTGGGCCGTCGATAGAGCTTGGATCTCCAAGCTCCCATTCAGCTCATTGGGACTGTCCGCATCGGGTGCAATGACGATTGCAGTACATCCATGCGCCAAAGCAATGTCACGTTGCATACGAGCTGCTTCGAGTGACGGTCCTAAGCAAAGAAGAACACCACGACCAAATGTTGAGAGGATATTTGACTCACCAGTCGGACCGGGAAGCTCGACTTGCGAAAAAGCTTGCCGGGACGGACTCGGCGCAAGATCTATTGCCGTTTGCAACTCGTCTTCACCAATCGTCCGGCCTGGTTTCTCCTTGATGCAACATGTTGCGGGTTTAACAAAACGTCTTACGTATGATGGGCCTCCGGCTTTGGGCCCGGTGCCAGAAAGACCCTCACCTCCAAAGGGTTGCGATCCAACAATCGCCCCGACCTGGTTTCGATTGATATAGATATTGCCTACGTTCAGACGGCTCGTAACCTGTTTTATTCTGTCATCAATCCGCGAATGCATGCCAAACGTCAGACCAAAACCACTTTCGTTAATGTCTGACACAATGGTATCTAGATCGGCCACTTTGAACGTCGCGACATGCATTACGGGCCCGAAGATTTCTTTCTTCAGATCGCTAATACCATTAACTCGCAAAACGGTGGGCGCGATAAATGTACCCCCGTCAGGGGTGGACAGCTCTTTGAGGAGTTGTCTTTTTTTGCGCGCTTCATCAATATAGGCAGAAATCTCGGTATAGGCGCCTTCATTTATCAAGGGCCCGACATCCGTTTTCATGTTCCACGGATTTCCAATGACCAATTCATCCATTGCCCCATACAGCATCTCCAAAAACGTTTCTGCGACGTCCTCCTGGATGTACAAAAGCCGTAGTGCAGAGCAACGCTGTCCCGCTGACTGGAAAGCAGAAGCAACAATATCTTTGATGGCTTGTTCGGGAAGTGCGGTCGAGTCAACAATCATGGCGTTTAAACCGCCCGTCTCTGCTATCAACGGGGCGTCCACGGCAATATCTTCGGCCATGGCTCGGTTGATAGTTTGCGCTGTATTGAGTGAACCCGTAAAACACACCCCTTTCACTCGAGAGTCGGCTGACAATCGCGCGCCAACCACGGAACCACGTCCTGGTAGGAACTGAAGCACATTTTGTGGAACACCCGCCTGATGCATTAGCTGAACGGCCAAGGTGGCCGTTATTGCCGTCGGGTCAGCGGGTTTTGC
>JAPORU010000090.1:8000-9922 GCA_026710045.1 Aestuariivita sp.
CGTCATTTGGAGAATTGCGGCAACGGTATGGGCGTTATGTGTCGCGAACTGCGGGTAAATTCGATCAGTCATTCCAAGCAGTTTTTTAGCGCAGCAAATGTAAGAAATATCGGTTGCTGGTTTTTGGGTGAACACCGGGAAATTCTTTAATCCTTCCACTTGAGCGCGTTTAATTTCCGTGTCCCAATAAGCTCCCTTCACCAAGCGAACCATGATTTTTTTATCAAGTTCGGAAGCCATGGCGTTCAACCAGTCTATTACAAATGAAGCCCTCTTCCCATAAGCCTGGACAACCACTCCAAATCCATCCCACTCTTTTAAGGACGGATCGCGCAGTACAGCTTCTATGACGTCCAGAGACAGATTCAGGCGGTCCGCTTCTTCAGCGTCGATATTCAGACCCATGTTCGCCGCTTTTGCTTGTTGAGCCAGTTGCAACACGACTGGGACAAGTTCGTCCATCACCCGCTCCGTTTGGCTGACCTCATACCTTGGGTGTAGCGCAGAGAGCTTGATGGAAATTTCCGGATTGTCCCTTATATCTTCAGAGCTGCATTCCTCGGCCAGATTAGAAATTGAACGTCTGTAGGCCTGTAGGAAAGATTCAGCATCTTGAGCGGTTAGCGCAGCTTCTCCAAGCATGTCGTATGAATAAGTGAACCCCGCCTGTTCGCGGCCTTTTGCCCGCTTGACTGCTTCTTCGATGGTCTGCCCCAGAATAAATTGAGCACCCATCTCCTTTATTGCGCGCCAAACAGCTGTCCGAATGACAGGCTCGCCCAACCTTTTGACTGCCCCTTTCAAGACTGCGGTAACCCCTTCCCCCTCCTTGAGGACTTTACCAGTGAGCAGGAGCGCCCACGTCGATGCGTTGATCAGATAAGAAGAAGACTGACCCAAGTGCTGCCCCCATGACGACGGAGCGACTTTGTCTTTGATGAGTGCATCTATCGTTTCTGAGTCGGGAACGCGCAGCAAAGCTTCCGCAAGACATATGAGTGCCACACCTTCTTTTGTTGATAGACCATATTCTGCTAAAAATACCTCCATAAACTTTGGTCGGCTATCGGCTCGAATATTCCGAACTAAATCTACCGCATTGTTTCGCGCGGCAGCCCGTAAGGCCGGGCTGAGCGGACTCGCATCCATGAGGTTTTTGAGCACGTCACGCTCATCCCGCAGATGATTGATACGAATACTCTTACGATATGTTTCTAACGTGTTCATGGGCGCCTCACAGTCCATTCTCTCATGAACAACATACCAAAATATTAAAAGCGATATTGACTAAATTACCGATTATCTTCATACATTAAAACTTAATTTAGGTAATTATGTAGAATAAAATCTTTGAAAAATATGAAAAATAGTGAAATCGACCGATTTGACACTCTGATACTTCAAGCTCTTAGCCAAGAAGGTCGGCTGACAGTGACGGAACTGTCTAAGCGCGTGGGTTTGTCAAAAACACCGTGTCAGGTACGCATGAAGCGGTTGCTGTCGGAAAGGTACATTCTTGGCTTCAAGGCGGTCCTTAATCCAGCAAAAGTGAGCTTGGAACAGGTTTTGTTTGTTGAGGTTAAACTTAAACAAACGAACCATTTGGCTCTTTCCGAGTTCAACGAAGCGGCGTTAAAAATAACGGAGATTGAGCAATGCCATATGATAGCTGGATCCTTTGACTATCTACTCAAGATACGGACGAAGGATATGAGCGCTTATCGAGAGTTACTCGGGAAAGTGATGTCTTCCTTACCGCACGTCGATACCACATCCACGCATGTGTCGATGCAGGCGATTAAAGACATAATTTCCTGATATCTGACCACACTTGCCAAAAGACCTTTTGCATCAATTTCCAAAAGGTAATGAGCGATACAGGGAGGAGAGTCATGACGACGAGACCATTCCGCAACGTCACA
>JAPORU010000101.1 GCA_026710045.1 Aestuariivita sp.
AGTGCGGGCAGACGATTCCACATGGCCAGCGGCTGGCCTCCAGATGCTCAACGCAGGATTTTTCGTCAGGAAAAGCCTCCAGGAGGTCCACGAGATTTTTATAGGATTTGAGCATAGCCAGTCACGCCGTTGACTTATGCCCTATATAGGTATTCATGTTAGGGGTTAGAAGTATATGGGTCCCCAAAGATTTGGTATGATGATTGTCAGATGAATAAGGTCGATAAAATTGGAAAATAGCTGAGCAAGATAAGAACCAACCAAACGGTTATCAGAAAGGGCCAGAGGGACCGAAGGATCGTTCCGGGGCTGACTTCGCTCATAGACGCTGAAATATACAGACCGATGCCAACAGGCGGTGTCAACAAACCCAATACCAAGTTCAAGCACACAACGACACCAAATTGATACGGGCTGATGTCATAAAATCCTGTGGCGATCGGCAACAGAATCGGTGTGACCAAAATGATGGCTGCGATCCCGTCAATGACCATGCCCACAATGAGCAGAGCAACATTCACAATCAGTAGAAACAGAAATGGATTTGCTGTTAGGGCTGTGACCAGCCCAGCTAGTTGTTGCGGGATTTCCTCGTAAATGATCACCCATCCGAAGACGCTGGCTGCCGCAATCATGAACAGTATCATCGCGGAGTTGACGGCTGTGCGCTTGAACATTTCAATGAGGTTGCGGGGCTTCAGGTCACCATATATCAACCACCCCACAAGAAAGGCGATCAACGAGGCGACCGCGGCGGATTCGGTCGGCGTCGTGATGCCGAAAAGGATACCGCCAATGATCGCGAGTGGAATGAGAAGGGCCGGAAGCGCCTCAACGAGGGCATGAGTGGCTTCGCGCGACGTCATCCAATGTCCTTTTGGAAAATGCTGTTGCCAGCCAATTAGCGTGATGACCAAGGCAAATCCACCGGCCAACAAGAGACCCGGTAGAATGCCAGAAATGAACATCTCACCGATTGGAATTTGTGCAAGTACGCCGAAAATGACAAACATCATCGACGGTGGGATGACGGGTGCCAGGAGACCTCCCGCAGCTGTCGTGGCCGCCGCGAATCCTTTCTCATAACCTTCTTGCTTCATCGCTGGTACCATGGCACGGGACATGACCGCGATTTGAGCGGTGGCCGATCCTATTATGGCCGCCATAAACATGTTGGTGAGCAAATTGATGTAAGCGAGACCGCCTCGAAATCCGCCCACGAAAATCCGTGCCAGTGCCACGAGCCTGCGAGTCATGCCCCCTTCATTCATCAATTCCCCGGTCAGCATAAACAGTGGAATGGCGAGGAGACCGTAGTTTTCAAGCCCGCTAAACATCTTCTGTGCAAAACTGTCGTAGAGTACGATATTTCCACTTTCCCAGATGTACCATGTGGCCGTTACGCCTAATACAATTGCGACGGGCACGGACAGAAACAATGTTACGAGAAAGAGAACGGGACTCATCTCTCAATCCGTCTTGAGATCAAATGTGCAGCGGAATGCAGAGTGGCTCCGAAGGCAAAGAGCCATATTACCGACCAAAATAAATATTTTGGCAGACCCAAGGTGGACGTAGGTTCTGCATAGACAAAGTTGAACATCGTGCTCTGGAAGGCAGTTGTGTCGAAACCGGCTCGAATGATCTCAAGTGGTTGAAACCAACGCCAGCAAAACCAGAGCATCGCTATTGCAAAGAGAAAGATCACCAGATCTACAAATTTTGCCATCATGTGTGTGACAGTTGGAGGAACGGCGTCCGAGAGGACGGTGATCGCGACGGATGTTCGATGGTGCAGTGCGGCGGACGCACCGAGGAAGGTCATCCATATCATCGTATAAATGGCTAACTCGTCTACCCAATAGATGGCGTTTCCGAGGCTGCGTGTTACGACGCTGAGAAGAATTAGCAGGGTGACGCATAAAGCCAGAATGGCGGCACACCCGAGTTCGAACCGTGCCCATAGGACAGACAGCCGATACAGCATTATCGATTGTTCCGGTCGATTTTGCTTAAGAAACAGGTCGATGTAAAGACGCGAGCATGAACCCGCGTCTTTGATAGTCTATCCCGAGACTTATTTTGTGGCAGCAGCAGTTGCACGGAGTGCATCAAGCGAACTGGTTTTCTGTGACCAGATGGCGTTCCATTCGTTAATTGCGTCACCAAAGAACGAAGAATCAACTCTCAAATATGTTTTCCCGGTTCCTTCCACTTCGCTAAGCCAACCGGCTTCCTTTGCGACGTAGCTGTCGATTGTGCTGTCGACATTCTTTGCCATGAGTTCGCTGATCATGGTGCGATCGTCGTCCGACAGATTGGTCCACGTTCGAGCCGATACAAGACCGACCATCGGAAACATCATGTGGTTGGATTGCACGATCGTATCGGCGTGTTCATAGTATTTTAGGAGCCAGATCAATTCGGCATCCATGTCAATTGCATCCACTTGACCGTTTGCCAACGCGTCATAGACTGCGGGAAGAGGCATCGGTGTTGGCGCGGCACCCACAGCGTTATAGAAGTCTAATATAGGGGTGAAAGGAGTGATGCGAAGCTTCAGGCCCTCTAGGTCCGCGGCCGTTTTAATGTCTCCACGGCTGACGATTTGACGGAGGCCCGCCATTCCGTATCCGACACCCACAACGCCGACCTGACCTGGCAAATCTTGTAACATATCTGAAGCGGTTTCAGATCGTAGAATTCGACCGGCATGTGCGATATCTTGAGCAAGGTAGGGTGCATAGAAGGCGCCAAATTCGGGAGCCCTGTTGGATACTTCTGCAACGGTCATGAAGGCCATATCCAATGCACCGGTCTGCAATTGTTGCAACATCTCAGCTTCATTCCCGAGCTGTCGTGCCGGAAAGACAGACACGCTATGTTGGCCTGCGCTTGCCTCTGCTAACTCGGCACCAAACTTTTCAGCGGCCTTGGTCCAGATGTGCGGTGGCGGTGTAATCAAACCGAGGCGGAACTCGGCCGCCTGCGAAGCTGTCACAAAGGATAGGGCGAGCGTTGCAGTTGTCAATAAACGTAGAATGTATGTCATGTTCTCCTCTTTATCTTTTAGAGTTATTGAGCGTGCAAAACCAAAACGACGCCTGTGGAATGGGTTTCATTTCATCACATCGTGCTCTTATTTCGATAGGTTGTTTTGTTTTTCGAGCAATCATCTTTGGGGTGGGTGAATCTTTTGTCTGTAAGCGCTCGTGCGTTCTCTTTCGTGAACGGATCTACGTATGCGACGTCTTTTTTGGTTGCATATTGTTCTGTGCTTCGTCAAGGACCTTTGACTCGTTTAGAGTGTGACCCAACCTTCCGGTGGCTCCTTGCCCGGATGAACCGTTCCACAGTTCGGGCATGTGCGATCTTCAATCGAAGCATAGAACTTGTCATAGACCGGAGGTAAATCTTTTACGATGGATTGCAACTGAAATTCCGCCCGAAAAACGCGGTGCTGGCATTCAAAGCAGTACCATTCGATCGCGTCGAGTTGACCGTCTTGGCGTTTGGGCTCAATCACCAAACCAACAGAACCTTCTTGGGGGCGTTGAGGCGAGTGCCGCACATGCGGTGGGAGTAAGAACACCTCGCCTTCACGAATCGGCAGATCGTAAAACTCTTCACCGTCATAGAGTTTCAGTAGCATATCGCCTTCCAGTTGATAGAAAAACTCCTCGACAGGATCATCATGGTAATCCGTTCGTTTGTTTGGGCCGCCGACAACTGTAACCATCATGTCGCTGTCCTCAAAGACCATCTTGTTGCCTACAGGCGGTTTCAAGAGATGACGATTGCCATCGATCCACTTTTGAAAATTGATCGACTTTAGTTTGCCCATTGCTCCTCCTCCCTGATTGAATGCGTGCCCTTGATAGGCTGCGGTATCTGCAAAGACATGTCTGCGAATGCGTGATGGGAAGAGATTATAGTACGATGAGTCAATGTACCAACCCACATCTTTCGAATGCTGTTTGTATCTCAGCCTTCTCATTTTCAGTCAATTCAAGCATGGGAGGCCGTACGAATCCTCCCGTTTGTCCAAGTAGGCTTTGCCAGTATTTTCCGTGAGCCGTAGGTTTACCTCCTGGCTTGGTTAATTTTATGGCCTGACGTACCGGATTGAGGCTGTCCCGAACGCGGCGGGCTTCGGCAAATCTTCCGGCAAGTGCTAACTGGGTATAGTCGTGCATGCGTCGGTCACGGGCTGTTTGCAGAAGATAGGGGGGCGATGAGCATAGGTAGAGTTGCCAGCCGAGTTCCTCAATATTGTCGAGCCAGTCGTCCTCCATTGAGGTTGAGACGTGAATTTGATCTTGAACGAGATGACTGAGTTGAATGTACATGTCCCGCGGGACAGAGTATTTGATGGCGACGATATTTGGCAGTTCCGCAATCCGCGCACATTCCTCGGGTTGCATCAGATAACCGCTGTCCGGATGGCTCCACATGGCGATGCCGATATCGAGTTCATTACAGAATGTCTCATAGTACGCGTAGAGCAGTTCGGCGCGGTCATGGCAGAAACTGAGCACCGGTGCGTGCACTACGACGTAATCCGCCCCAATGTCCTGTGCATACCGTCCTAAATCGAGAGCAGTATTCATATTCTGGTCTGAAATGGACATTATTGTTCCCGCTCGCCCGGCACATTCTTCGACCGCGATTTTCATAATGCGTTTTCGTTCGTCGCGCGTCATCGACCAAAATTCACCTTGTTTCCCTGCAATGAATAAGCCCTGAATAGCAAGATCATCGATCCAGTGGCCGATATTGCGTCGCAGGCCGGCTTCATCCAGCGACAGGTCTGATTTGAAAGGGGTCAACGCCGCCGTCCAGATGCCACGCATATGGTGTCGGGCATAGTTCTTGGCTTCAGATTTCGTGTATTCCACCGGGAATCTACCCTCAATTGCACAGCACTCACATGGACGCATCGTGCGGTAAAGATCAATTTAAAACGCTGGAACTGGCTATAAGAATAATTTATATCAAGCGGCATAGAGTTTCAGAATAATGGGATGAGGAGAATCAGAATGCGAGTCGCCATCATTGGCGCTGGCGCCATCGCAACTTATGTTACGCAAGCATTGACGGACACAGATCATGTTGTGACAGCGACACTGGTTCGTCCGTCAAAGGCGCAACCGGATAAAGGTTCCTTCGGGTCCGTTGCGGCGCTGCCCGATGGGCTGAATGTGGTGATTGATTGTGCGGGGCATGCCGCGTTGCGCGCACATGGACCTGATATTCTGGAACGCGGGATTGACTTGGTGACGGTGTCGATTGGCGCTCTCGCCGATGCTGAACTTCTGCGCACGCTCGACAGTGCGGCTACTCGTGGAGGGGCAAGACTCTATCTGGCCAGTGGCGCAATCGGAGCCCTTGATTGCTTGCAGGCTGCAAAGGTTGGCAATCTCGATTCTGTCACGTATACGGGGCGAAAACCTCCCAGGGGTTGGAAGGGGTCAGCGGCCGAGGCGGTTGTTGATCTTGGATCTTTGACGTCTGGAGCGGTCACTCATTTTGAAGGGTCTGCACGCGACGCGGCTCTGCGTTATCCCAAGAACGCAAATGTCGCGGCCGCGGTGGCCTTTGCAGGAATAGGATTTGACGCAACCAAAGTCCTTTTGATTGCCGATGCCGATGTAACCGAGAACACGCATGAAGTGATCGCAAAGGGCGATTTTGGCACGTTTGACTTTCGCATCTATGGTAACCCCTTGCCGGACAATCCGCGCAGCTCGGCCTTGGCGGCCATGAGTGTGATTTCGAAAATTCAACAACTCACCAATGTTATTTCTCTATGATCGTGCGTCACACGCGGATTTTAAATCGGGCTTTAACTCGTCTCAAGTTGCGTCAGTTACGGTTGCTTGTCGCTGTGGGCGATCACGGGAACATTCAAAACGCCGCCCTTGAGGTCGGTATTTCTCAACCGGCTGCATCAAAAATTATTCAAGATTTGGAATTTGATTTCGAAGTAAAACTCTTCAAGCGGACCAATCGCGGTGTTGTCCCGACAATCTTCGGTGAGACGCTCATTCGTCACGGGAAGCTCATTTTCTCACAGGTCTCACATGCTGTTCAAGAGATCGATGATTTGACTGACGGTCATGCGGGGCGCGTTGTTATTGGTACACTCCTTGCGGCCTCGACCGGACTGTTACCGGCCGCCATTAATCTCCTGCTGGAGAACAGGCCACGGGTCGCGATCAAAGTCGCGGAAGGAACAAATGAAGTCTTGATCCCAGCGCTGTTGTCGGGCGAGATCGACATGGTTGTGGGTCGACTCCCAACGCATCGTTATCGAAGCAACATTGTTCAACACCGTCTTTTTTACGATCGAATTGTTGGTGTTGTCGGACCAAGTCATCCATTGGCCGGTCAAACCGGCGTGACCTTCAACGATCTCCGCCCCTTTGGCTGGATCCTGCCGCCGCTTGAGACGACGTTGCGCCGTCAAATTGATCAGTTCTTTATGAATCAGCACAATTATGTGCCGTCCCTGACTATTGAGTCCGTTTCCTATCTCACGAATCGTGCGTTGCTGCAGTCTCAGGACGTGATTTGCCTGATGCCCGAGGAAGTGACGACACAGGATGTCGGCAACGGGTATTTGATACAGTTGGATTGGACGGTACCCTTTGGAAAGGGACCAATCGGCGTCTCTTTGCGGGCTGAGACGGCCTTGTCTCCGGCCGCGCAGGCCTTCCAAATGGCTCTTGTAAAGACGGCCTCCACGCACCGCTTTTGCTATATGTGAATTTGATATCCATATTCATTTAAAGGGCTTGAAACAGCGTCTCACTTTAACGGATGTGATGACGTGAGTTGAGGAGACCTTATGTATGTACCCTGATCTGAAACTCTTCATTGATGGTTTGTGGCGCGACGCTTCTGATTATATTCCTGTGGTAAATCCGGCGACGGCGCGCGAGATTGGGCATCTGCCCTGCGCCTCTGAAAGCGATTTGGATGATGCACTTCACGCTGCTGAGAAAGGCTTTCATGTCTGGAGTAGAACATCGCCCCGAGACCGCACTAATCTTATCCGACGTGCCGCAGCATTGATGCGTGAGCGCCAACAGGAGATTGCGCAGTCGATTACCCTTGAGCAAGGCAAACCGCTTGCGGAGGCAAAGCTGGAGGTGATCCGAGGAGCGGAGTTTTTCGAGTGGGACGCCGGTGAAGCAATGCGCACCTATGGGCGGGTTATCCCCGCACCCTGCGGCCATCGATTGACCGTACATCATCAGCCAATCGGTGTGGTCGCAGCGTTTTCGCCGTGGAATTTCCCGATGAGTCAACCGGCACGAAAGATTGCCGGAGCATTAGCTTCCGGGTGCTCTGTTATTTTGAAGGCGGCCGAAGAAACTCCGGCCGGCGCCATTCACATTGTTCGGGCCTTTGCGGATGCCGGCCTCCCCGAAGGCGTTTTGAACCTTGTCTTTGGTGTGCCGGATGACATTTCGCGTCACTTGATACCACAAGATATCATTCGCCTGATTGCGTTTACCGGTTCAACGGTTGTCGGACGTCATTTAACCGAACTGGCTGCACGTCATGATACCCGTGTATTGATGGAGTTGGGGGGTCACGCACCCGTGGTTGTGTGTGACGATGCCGACGTAAAAGAGGTGGCGCATTCGGGCGCTATCCGAAAAATGCGCAATGCCGGGCAGGTTTGTACTTCGCCGACTCGTTTCTTCATCGATGAAAGTATCTTTGATGATTTTGTACAGACATTTGTTGAGCGTGTCGAGAAAATGGTTGTGGGTGACGGCATGACGTTGGGAGTTGAAATGGGACCGACGGCGCATGACCGTCGTATTCCCGCCTTAACTGATTTGGTTGACGACGCGCGCGGGAAAGGTTCCAACGTTGCCACTGGCGGGACGCGGCATGGAATGCATGGGTATTTCTTTCAACCGACTGTATTGACACATGTTCCGGAAACGGCCCGGATTATGCAGGTTGAGCCCTTTGGTCCGGTTGCGGTGCTGAATCCGGTATCTTCATTAAGTGATGCGATTAGCAAAGCGAATTCGGTCCCTTATGGTCTTGCCGGCTATGCTTTTACCAACCGAGCGAATTACGTCAATCGGCTGGTGGATGAAGTAGAGGTGGGCAACTTGTCCATTAATACCCTGGAAGCTTCGATGCCGGAGACGCCCTTCGGTGGAGTAAAATCGAGTGGTTATGGTCGTGAAGGTGGGGTGGAAGGTTTGGCACATTACATGACGGTGAAGAACGTCTGGTATTCGGAGGAGATCATCTGATTATTGTTTTCAAGCGTGTGTGATTCAATATCATAACGGAGACAGATTGAGGCTAATCCTTATTCGTGACGCCATACAGAGTCCGGTCCGTGTGCCGTAGATTCCGGACGAAAGGATGGCCTATGATTCCCCTTGGTGCGTCATAGGCCATTATCAGAGTTTCGCTTTATTCCGTTGATGGCGCACCCCAGAAGAACCCGATCGTTGTGTATTCAGCTCCTGACTCTTTCGCAATGGTGCCGGAAATTGTACCGACCGCTGATGCCTCGGGGCCATAAAATGCGCCTTGATAGGTCAGATCTGAACTTTCGAATCCGTCAACTTGAAAGGCTCTAAGATTCATCGCTAAAATCTTGCTGTGCGTGTGCCCTTCTCTTTTCTTCCAGTATTCAATCCGACGTTCAGGGTCTGTGGATATACCAAGTCTACAAACCATTTCCTTTTGATGAATGTGACATCGTGATTGTTTCTGAGGTTTGTTATCCTTAACGGAGTTGAGCGAACAAACGATACGATGAATCCCTAAATGGCCGCTTCGGCGCTCTAAGGCGCCTTTTCGTGGGTCAATTTTGCGATCCGCCTAAAAATTTCAAAAAAGGCTGCTTGAAAGTGGTCTAAAAAAGAACGGCCCGAAGACCGCCCCGGTTCGTTCGCCGTACCGCACCAAGTTTAGCAGGCCTGCCGGTCATCGTCTTGGCTGGTCAGCTTGAAAGTGTGGTCTCTTACGCTCGGCGGTATCTGGTTCGGGCTGCCCATTAATCACAAATCATGTTGCAACAAAGAGTTTATTGATTTCAACAATGGGTGGCAATATGTCGTGGACTTATTCGGTATTGAGATACTGGTAGGCGTCGGCCGTTTTCCCAAGTCGTTAGGCGCGCTCAAGCACTTCGGCCATACCGGCAAGATAGCTGTAGCTTTCCCAGAATATCTGCACGCCGGGTGCGGAATCATGTTTCCGGTTGAGATAGCCGCCCATCCGTGCGAGGACATGAACGGTGGCGCCGAGATTGGTTGGATGCGGGAGGTTTCGGTCGGTGGCGAAGTCATTGATGACGACCCTTTCCGCTTTCGAGAACAACACCGAGGGTTCCAGGCCCGGTGTTTTTCTTCCGAGTGTTGTCAGGGCGGCGAGGCGCTAGGCCACGACGGCGGGCCATTCTCGAAGCGGCGAGGACGATCTGGAACGGGACGATTGACCGCATCCTGGAGATGGACGATGCGGACGTGGGTATGCTGGGTTTGGCGTTGCTGGCAAGGAAGGGGTTTCCCGGCAAGCGATGAGGGATGGCACAGTTAGGGCGAGGACAATCTCATGACAGATGCTACGGACATGCATTATTACCCCGTGTACAAGGAAACAGGGGAATTCACGCCCCCGGAGTTGTCTCATCAGAGGAATGCACCGATGTTGATGACCGTCATTGCCGTTGTGGCCTTCCCCTTGCAGATGGACCCGAAGGGCCTGAACGTGATTGTCGAGGCCATCGATACCGATAGCGAGACCTTTCAGCGCAAAAGCGTCCGGTCCGTTGAACCCTTGCGGCCGCACTCGAAGTCTGAGCACGGTCTGAGTCCCACCCGCAAGCATCCCT
>JAPORU010000058.1 GCA_026710045.1 Aestuariivita sp.
TTCACGACATGGATCGGCGACACGGCCTGTGACTCGGACGCCTTGCTTAATAGGCTCGCCGAACGCGGAGCGGAGGCGGTGATTCCCCCGAAGAAAAACCGAACGCTTCCGCGCACCTTTGACCGAGACGCCTATCGGGACCGGCACCGGATCGAGAATGTCTTCCGTAAGATCAAGGCGTTCCGGGCGATTGCAACGCGGTACGACAAGACCGCATCCCGCTTCGCGGCGGGCATTCATCTGGTTGCAGGGATCATCGCCGCACGATAGATGTCAACGGACCCTAATAGCCGATTGCGCATCCATCCTTGCGCGGATCGCTTGCGCCCTCCAGAGTTCCATTGGCGTGGATCTTGATCGCTTGCGCTCCGCCGATCGGCAACTCGGGTCGTGCCACCGTGTGACCGATATCGGTTAGTTTCTGACATACATCGTTTGAATAACCATGTTCGACCAGAAGTTTGCCTTCATCTGCAAATGTACGCGGAGCGTCAATGGCCTCCTGAGGATCCATTCCGTAATCACACATATTGCACAGAAATCGGACATGTCCGTTCGGTTGATAGGCGCCGCCCATGACACCGAATGGCATCATGATTTTGCTGTTTGTACGCAGCATGGCCGGAATGATGGTGTGTAAGGGACGTTTCCCGGGCCCAATTTCATTCGGATGACCAGCTTCAAGGGAAAATCCTGCACCTCGATTTTGAAACAGTATCTTGAATCGTTCAGAGGCCATTCCAGAACCAAACGCATAGTAAATTGAGTAAATGAGCGATACCGACATTCGATCTTTATCCACCACGCAGATGTAGACGGTATCCTTTGGCCTCGTTTCGTTGACCGATTGATTGACGAAGCTTGCACGTTTCGGATCAATTTTGTCCGCAAGTTGTGACGCAGTATCGGATGATAATATTGTGTCGATGTCCTCTGAATGATCAGGGTCGGCGATAATGCGATCACGTTCCCGATAGGCGAGTTTCGCGGCCTCGGCTTCAATGTGGGCGCGTTCATGTCCGAGTGGGTCGAGTTCGGCCAAGTCGAAATGCTTGAGAATATTGAGCATCAAGATGGCAGTGGCGCCTTGCCCGTTCGGCGGATGCTCCATAATCTCGGTTTCGTCATATGTTCCGCTGATCGGTCTCGTAGGCATGCATTCGGTTTGAGCAAAATCGTCAAGCGCATGCGTGCCGCCTAAGTTTTGCAAACTTTGAACCAGGTCTTCTGCGACGTCGCCGGTATAGAATCCGTCACGGCCCTGTTTTGCGATATGCCGCAAGACCTCGGCTTGCTCGGGACTCCTGAAGATATCGCCGACAGATGGAGCCCGGTTCTGGACAAGGTATGCGTCCTTCGCGCAACCGTGCAATCTGTGTGTCATTCGATTCCAATCGAAGGCAACCCGAGGGGCCACCGGTATTCCATGCTCGGCATAATGAATCGATGGCGCGAGCAAGGCATCAATCCCAAGCTTGCCTTCATGTTCGGAGAGGTAACAAAAGGCTTCGATTGCCGTTGGAATCGTCACCGAATGGGGGCTATCATGTGGGACCGTCGTAAGTCCTGAATGTCGTAAATCATCCGCCGATATCTGTGCTGGAGAGCGTCCTGAACCATTGAGGGCCTGAACGTCGTGACAGCCCGATCTATTCCAGAGAACGAAACAATCGCCGCCAATTCCGGTACTTTGCGGTTCACAAAAGCCAAGTAACACAGCACCGGCTATTGCAGCATCCATTGCATTGCCGCCTCTTTTTAGGATGTTGACGGCAACTTGGGCAGCGAGTGGGTGCGATGTCGCACACATTCCGTTTTGAGTCCATGTCGTTGATCGTCCGGGGAGCTGAAAGTCGCGCATAGTGTGTCGTGTCTTGATAGATTAAGCGTCACCCATCAAAAGGTGCTAAAGGATATCTTTAAG
Organism: Aestuariivita sp.; assembly: GCA_026710045.1. Lineage (GTDB taxonomy): Bacteria > Pseudomonadota > Alphaproteobacteria > Rhodobacterales > Rhodobacteraceae > JAPORY01. The sequence continues at coordinate 1,925 of JAPORU010000058.1, forward strand.
GTATAGGATTAAAGAACAGACCTCTGCACCTTTGCAACATAATTCTTCCAAGGCCGTCTTGGCGAGAAAAACATAGATTACTTCCAAGGCAACGCGAAACATGTTTGGGACAGGGTGTAGGCATCATTAATGTTGACGGGTTGGTTGGCTGTGCAGTTGATTTGTGGGCCATTCTGTGAGTAATTGGACAGGATTCTTCTCAAATTAGGAACATCGTGATGCACGAGATTGTGATTTCGGGTGCGGCACGCACCGCTATGGGAGGCTTGCAGGGTACGTTTTGCAACTTATCGGCATCAGACATGGGCGGACCCGCAATTCGTGCAGCGATGAAGGGGGCTGGGGTCAAGTCCGTCGATGAAGTGATCATGGGGTGCGTTCTGCCAGCGGGACAAGGTCAGGCCCCGGCACGGCAGGCGGTTTTTTCCGCTGGTTTGAGTCACCATGTTCCCGCAACGACGGTTAACAAGATGTGTGGATCTGGAATGAAGGCCGTGATGATGGCGTCGGATCAGATTGCTCTTGGTTACACGGAGACGGCTGTGGCCGGTGGAATGGAATCGATGACAAATTCTCCTTATCTGTTGCCAAAGATGCGGAGTGGGGCACGGATTGGTCATCAGAAGGTTGTCGATCATATGTTTCTCGATGGTTTGGAGGATGCTTATGATCAAGGTCGACTGATGGGGAGTTTTGCCGAGGAGTGCGCGGAAGCCTATCAGTTTACCCGCCAGGCGCAGGATGAATATGCGCTGTCCTCTTTGACGCGGGCGCGTGAAGCTCAAGAAAAAGGTTTGTTCAAGATAGAAATTGCGGCGGTCGATGTTCCATCGAGAAGCGGTACGACCTCTGTCGTCGATGATGAGCAGTTGGCGCTGGCACGGCCTGAGAAAATTCCGCATCTCAAGTCCGCTTTTCGCGAGAATGGAACAGTCACCGCCGCGAATTCATCCTCAATTTCAGATGGTGCTGCGGCCCTGGTCTTGGCACGGGCATCCGTTGCCCGATCTCGATATCTTCCGATAAGAGCGAAGATCGTCGGATATTGCAGCCATGCGCAAGCACCCAGCACATTCACCACCGCACCCGTTCCGGCTGTACAAAAGTTACTCGATCGCATCGGTTGGAGCAAAGAGAGTATTGATCTTTGGGAGGTCAATGAGGCGTTTGCGGTCGTGCCGCTCGCGTTTATGCAAGAAATGAGTCTCGATATTGAATCGGTGAACATACATGGGGGCGCGTGTGCCTTGGGGCATCCGATCGGAGCGTCTGGAGCCCGGATTATCGTCACTCTCTTGAACGCATTGGAACAACATGCGTTGCGACGAGGCGTGGCGGCGATATGTATTGGCGGAGGTGAGGCAACGGCAATCGCCATTGAACGGGACGTGAGCTAAGTGATGGACCCACTTGTCTTCTTGATCGGCATTTATTCAAGATTGGAGGAGTCGTAAGGGGTAGGATGCCAAATTTCGGGTTGTTTCGCGTAGGCTAGGTAGAGTGGGTGTCGCGGATGCCCTGTTTGTGTTAAACCGAAGTGATACAGACTGTGGCCGTTCGCTCGTAGCAGGTTTTCAACAGCTCGTCCGCGTTCAAGATGGGCCCCATGCGCTCCCCAGGCGGTGATGATTTGATCAGCCCATCGGGCCCCGTTGAGGATCGCACGGTCATTCTGATGTCCAATTGGATCGGCAACGGCCCGCATCTCCTTTGGATCCGTTTCGCGCCATGCAAAGATATTGGTTACGCGAAAGGTGCCAAATCCGAGGGCATATGCACGACGTTCGCATCGTGCAACAGTTGGATCATTCTTGAGTTCGGTTGCGGTTGACGGGTTGAGCATGATGAACATGACACGACGTCCATTCTTGTTCCATTTGCGTGTCAAGCTGTAGCGATATCGATCACAATCTGAATATTCGGCCTCCGATTGACAGCCTCGTTCCATATGTTTTCGGATAATCATTTGCACACAGCAACGACTCGTGACGGGTGCAGTCGACCGTGTCGATAGGTTCCAAGGGCAACGATTTTTCCGTTGAGAGACGCCCAGACTCGTTCATTGTCCGTTATCTGTTTCTCATGAATGGTGACGGGATTTCCGTGGATGAGACGCTCCGCTTGCCTGGGGGTGCAGCGGATTTCGACCAGATTTGTTAAGGGGGATTCGATGGGACGGAGATATGTGCTTAATGTTCCCTCTCTTTCAAGCTCTTCGATGCGCGATAGAGGGAGAGCATCACTGAGAGAAAAAATACCGGTGCGAAGACGTCTGAGATCACATACATGTGCAAGGCAGCCAAGCTTTTCACCAAGATCGCGTGCAATGGAGCGTACATAACCGCCTTTGCCACAGGTCATTTCTAATGTAATGTGATCGGAATCGCGGCGATCCGTCATTTTCAGGTCTTCCACCCAAAGTTTGCGTGCCGCCAGTGTGACATTTTGTCCATCCCTTGCCAGATGATAGGCTCTTTTCCCCTGGATCCGGACAGCGGAAAATTGCGGCGGGATTTGTTCAATGTCGCCGATGAACGATGGAATAGCGTTGTTGATTTCGACATTGGTTGGTCGAAATGTACTGTGTGCAATGATATCGCCACTTGCATCATCGGTCGTTGTGGACTGACCAAGACGAACGGCAAACCTGTACGTTTTCAGGGCATCGGTTACGAATGGAATCGTCTTGGTTGCGTGTCCAAGCGCAAGAGCCAGTACACCTGTTGCATCGGGGTCCAGGGTTCCGGCATGACCGGCTTTTCTTGCATTGAAAGCCTGACGAACGCGATGAACGACTGCGGCTGATGTTATCCCGGCGGGTTTATCGACAATGATCCAACCTGAGATATCGTGTCGCTTTGTCGAAGATCTCATGTTCTTTCACTTGATTGGAGGCTGTGGCTGATGCCTACTCCGCCGGCTCAACCACTCCGATGATGGGTCCCATAGGTAGCCCGCGATCATGTCGATTGAGCTCGCGCGCATAAAATTTTGAGATTTTTCCGTCTAGGTAAAGTGCCTGAGAAACATTGAGTATGTCGCGAAAGAACGTTCCGAAGAGGTGAAAATTGATCGGTTTCTCGGAAATAACAAAATACACATGTTGGCCATCGCGTGACGTGCCGACACCGTTGCGTACGTACCGACTGGCACTGTTTTCCAGAAAGCGTGGATGTAATCTTCCGTCAATGACCAGCATTGGTCCGGACTGGGTCGCGAGCTTGCAAGCGGGTCGTTCTCGGGCAAACGCGCGACTCTCGATGACATCGGCGCGTGAATCCTGGAGACAAAAAACACCGTTTGGTAACATTCCGAAATTGCCTGGCCCGGCCTTTGTGACAATGGCCGTCTCTTCCTTTCTGTTTTGAATCAGCAGTCCGACCGGTGTTCGATCATTGTGGTACATTCCGGCATTCATTGCGACTTGCAAACGAAATGGCGAGGTTTCAAGGAGTGCAAGGATGTTGTCGAAGCTTCCAAGGAGAGTATCCGTATCGGGATCGCGGTGAAACAATCGGATATCGTCGTGCTGCGCATGGACGTTACATACGGTGAAATATGCCTCCTTGTGCGCGAGGCGCGTGCACGTGACTGCGAATGTGGTATTTGGCACCAAGATAATCAGTGTCACTATTGTGAACAGATTAGCGTTCAAGATCGCGCAGAACGTTCTCATTTTCGAACAGTCTCTTTGTGTTTTCAATGCGATCGAAGGTATCATCAAGTTTGAATCTGAGGTCGGGCGAGAACTTGAGACTGGTCTTCTTGTTGATGATACGTCTTAATTCTCGCTTGTTTTCCTCAAGGCTTTGAAGCGCTTGTTCAACCGCCCTGCCACCGAGAGGTAACACGTAAATGGTTGCAATCTTGAGATCTGCGGTCATGCGGACTTCACCAACCGTAATCGAAAGGCGATTCAGTTCCGGGTCGTGAACCTCGTGCCGTAACAAACTGTCGGCGAGTGTTCGGCGGATGAGTTCGCCAACGCGCAATTGTCGCTGGGACAGACTCATGCCATAGTTGGTTCGATTCTTTCCCATAACGTATCCTTGGGCGTTTGAGGTTGTAGGCTTTGCTAAAGTGAAAGTCTTCCGTTAAGAATATGTCTTTCAATACAGGTGATTGTTTTATGGCACAAGCTTCGGGAATTGTTATTGCGGGTGTGTCGGGTCGCATGGGTCAAATGCTCGTGCGTCTGATTACGGATCATTCAAAAGTACGTCTTGCCGGTGCTTTGGAGCGAGAGGGTCACGATTGGATCGGGCAGGATCTTGGAGTTGCAATGGGAGGTGCACGTGCCGGGATCAAAGTATCGGACGATGTCACGAAGACCTTCGCGGATGCTCAGGCGGTCATTGATTTCACAGCGGCGGGCGCGTCCGTCTCGCTTGCGCATTGTTCGGCGCGGGCCAAGATCGTTCACGTTATTGGCACAACCGGTTTTTCGGATGAGCAATTGCAGGCGATACGCCTGGCCGCTCAAGAAACAGTGATCATTCGCGCCGGCAACATGAGTCTTGGTGTGAATCTCCTGGTCCAGTTAACAAAGAGGGTCGCTGCTGTCTTGGATGACGACTACGATATTGAAGTATTGGAAGCGCATCATAGAAAGAAAATTGATGCACCCTCCGGAACCGCCTTGATGTTAGGATCGGCGGCGGCGGAGGGCCGCAACGTTATACTTGAGGATGTGGCGGACCGCGTGCGCGATGGTATTACGGGTGAGCGCGCGCGTGGTCATATCGGGTTCGCGACCATCCGAGGCGGTGATGTCGTTGGCGAGCATGACGTGATCTTTGCAGGGCCGGGCGAGAGACTTGTTCTTCGTCATGTAGCGAGTGATCGCGCATTGTTCGCGCGTGGTGCCATTCGTGCAGCGCTTTGGGGACAGGGTAAACCAACGGGTGAGTATTCAATGGTGGATGTTCTTGGGCTTTGATGTTTCCTGGCACGAGCATTGCACAAACAGGTCACTGTCTGTTTCGGATTGGGCTTTGTGGACGTGTTCGGTTGTCAGGCGGGCGAGCGGGATGATGAGCACGGTTGCTAGAAGTCGATCGCTAACCCGTTTTTCTCCCAATCGCCGTACCGAACGGGTTCGAGACCGTCGCGACCGCCCAGTTCTTTCGGGAGCGCGTGCCTGTTCTTCCTTTCTTCCGTCCGTCTCTGTTCGGCCTCTTTCAGAGCTCTCTTGGCGGCTTCCGGAATGTTTTTTGGTGTTTTCGTTTCCATGCAAGGCCTCCTTGTCGACGGGGTCTGTTTATGGCGATTGACTCGACGGGTGGCAAGCGTGAAAGAGCAGAAGCGGGCTCACATGAACGTGCGATGGCTCTTTTCATTCTCAATCATGTTCTCGGCCAGGGACGGAGACTTTCCGAGATAACGGCGATGACGCGATGGAAATCGTTGTCTCCTATTACGCAAGCCCGGGCCAAGAGTCTTGCTGTTGCGACCTTGCGTGACCTGGAGCGGGCTGATCGACTTCTCTTGCCTCGGTTGACTCGGTCTCCACCCTTGATGGTGCGCAATGTATTGCGACTGGGAACGAGTGAATTGGCACGAAATGGATCGGCCTACGGGGTTGTGAATGACCTGGTCAATTTTGTTGCGACTGATCAGCGGTATTATCGGTTCAAGGGGTTGGTTAACGCTGTGCTGCGGCACATGTGTGCGGATGTTCCCAATGCGTGGCATCAATTGCCGATTCCCAGAATGCCAAAAGGGTTACGCCGTAAGATGCTGGTTGCCTGGGGAGGCGATGTTGTCGCAGGAATAGAGAAAGCACACTACGTGGGTGCATCGGTTGATCTGTCCTTCAAGCGCGAGAATGTGTGCACAGATGACTTACCGGGCCGCGCATTACCTACAGGGTCCTTTCGACTCGAGAATGCGGGGCAGATTTCAGCATTGCCGGGATACGATCGTGGTGACTGGTGGGTCCAAGATGCGGCCTCGGCACTGCCTGTCAGGTGCCTCAATCCTCAAAGGGGAGAACGCATCATTGATTTGTGCGCGGCGCCCGGAGGAAAGACCATGCAATTGGCGGCAAGTGGCGCGGAGGTGGTCGCGATCGATAAATCCGCAGCTCGGATGGAGCAGCTCAGGAACAATCTTCGTCGCACCGCCTTGAAGGCCGAGTGCCATGTTTGCGATGTCCGTCTCGTGACGGGAACCTATGACGCTGTGGTTCTGGATGCGCCCTGTTCGGCGACCGGCACCATTCGGAGACATCCGGATTTGGTCTATTGTCATAGGAGAGTTGATTATTCAGGATTGGTCGCTTTGCAGCGGGCCCTTATTGATCATGCGTGGTCCTTGTTGAGGTCCGGAGGGCGTTTGGTCTACTCGACCTGTTCGTTGTTGCCGCAAGAAGGTGAGTTTCAAATACAGGCTGCTCTGGACCGGCTGGGATGTGTCGCAGTCGATCGAAATGCGCACAACCGTACAGGGATTGAACCGTCCTGGCAAACCGGTGAAGGGGGATTAAGAACGCGACCGGATTACTGGCCCTCTCTTGGCGGTATGGATGGATTTTACGTCGCGGTGCTGCAAAAGATCGGATGATCTGTGAGATATCGATGACAAATTGATGTGCCATCGTTCGACCATGCTTTCTTGTTGATACGGTGGACGGATGTCCAGAACATTGTCTCATCCCCGTCATCACTGTAACCCGAAATCAGATCCCGGATGGTGAGATCCAGCGGCTCGATCTTCATGGCTACGACTCAGGACAAAGATTGCCGATAAAGAGGCGCTTAATCGATCGTATTGTGCTGGAATTATCCGTATGATTCCATTGTGTCGTTGCTCGCGGGGTGAACTTAAAAAGTCATTTCCGATACGGCCATCACGCATTTGTGATAGGCTTCGTGTCACACTGTTTGATCAGTAATGTGATTTGCACTACAATTTTGGTGAAAAACTCTAAAAATGCTGGATATGAATGTGACGGGCCTGAGAAACGAAAAACAGACACGCATCACACAGGTGCGGCACGGCGACAGTCTAGCGGAACTGATTGAGCGCGCCACGGTGGCTCTCGGGGTCGACAAGTCGGTCTTCCTTCGCAACGCGATTGCTAAAGAGGCACAGCGGGTTATCGAGGGAAGCATGCGTCACGTGCTGGACACGGAAGATGCGAAACGGTTTTCGGTGGCGCTTGATACACCACCCACTCCGACACCGCGCGCTCTCAAGGCCTCTGCCTCTTACCGACGTCGCATTGTTGATGCTGACTAAAGAGACCCTTGTTAAGATCGAAAGATGGAATCCGAGGCGGCCTGATCGTCCCAAGTTCGACTGTGGTGTCCGTTGACTGAATAACTTCTTCAATCTGTCTGCAAGAAAGCAGCAGCAGGATGATATGACACGGGTCTATGTCGCCGTCGAATCGGGCGCGACACAGATTCCGGGTTATCATGCGATCAATGTCGGTACGATGTATGTCGGCGAGATGACCAAGCCGCCAAGAGGCACTCCTGGTCATGGCGGAATCCCCATTCTGTTTCTCGGTCAGGTAGCTGTTGATCGAAAGGCGCAGGGTTTTGGATTTGGCAGCTTACGGATGCACCATGTTTTCGAGAAAACCCGTGTCATTGCTGATGAGGCCGGTTGTCATGCGGTTCTGCTTGATGTGATGTCGGATGGGGATGCGGAAGCCTTCGCCAGGCGCAAGGGTTGGTATGAGGATTTTGGGTTTCAGAGCTTTGCCAGCAACGAAGCTCGGATGTTCATAACGATTACGCATGTCCGTAGGATCCTAGGACCCGTTGACATCTACACTTGACCGTTACCGGATTTCTGTTAAATTCACTCTCAGAGTCGCTCGGAAAAGAGGCGACGGACAGTATTGAGAGAGCCGAATCATGAATAAGGATCGA
>JAPORU010000050.1 GCA_026710045.1 Aestuariivita sp.
GAAAAAATATTCCGGTAAATCGCAAAAACAATGAAATTTGACGAATTTTTCGAAAATTTTGTTAAAGATGGGTCAATGCTCGACACGTGGAATCGACGTTCCGTATTGTGAGACGGTTTTTGTGCCGGTTGTGGGGATCTCGGGTCCCGGACGCATTAAGACGCGTCCGGTCGGCGCATGGGGAAACCGGGAGGAAGAGGAGTTAATCCCGTAGCAGCGAAGATGCGGGCGACGATCCAGTGCGTCAGGGGCCGATATCGACCGCGGGGCAATCCGGCACTCGACCAAGGATCTGCTAAGGATTCACCGTTGGTTGTCCTTATCTCGTTGTGCGGCTTCGGCTTTAGGGGGATACGAGGTTGACCTATGGATGTTGAAGACTTAGATTGAACAATAAATGATAATCATGTGATCACACCATGGCAGAAGCCGTCTTTGATACTTTGACTGTAACACGCCAGCTTGAGGCCAAGGGTGGTTTTAGTTCCGATCAAGCCGCCGCGATCACGGAAGCCGTCCGATCCGGTGTAACGGGTGGTGTCGCGACGAAAACCGATGTCGCGGAACTTAAGGCCGAGTTTGCGAGACGTGAAACGCGGTTGATCCTGACGATTGCCGGAATGATGACGATTGCCGTTGCTATTCTCGGGATCCTGATCCGCTGGCCCGTGCCACCGGTCTGATCCGGGGCCGTCGGATCAGACCTGACACAGAAGGATCTTATGCGACAGAGGATCTTGGGTTTCAAAACCTTTCCTTTTTCAGGATTGGGTGTCGTGTGGATTGTTCTTTGGAGTTATGACCTTTTCCAAAGTCATTTTCGATCGGGTCGTGCTCTACGGCGTCTTCTCGGCGTTCTCTAAGCGTGTGTCATTCTATAACAGGATTATACAGTAAGAAATGAGCAGTTTCGGGCCGTATACACCGTTGTTATGAGCCGGATCGGCAGTGACCGTCCTATCACGCCGTTGACGCACGGGATGGAAAGGATTAAGGTGAGATAATGGATGAGGCACCCGACAACCGCGAGCTCGCGCACCGGATCGCTTTATTGGAGGAACGTATGAATACACATTCTGCGGAAAACGAAACGGCTCTCGAACGGATGAACACATTTCTTACGTCTCGATTTGATGGACTGCAAATCGAGATCGCAAACCGCGATAAAGAAGCGGCGAACCGCGATAAAGCGAATATCCAATGGATGGCGGGACTGGTGCTGGGCGCCGCCGTGCTGATCATCGCCGTCCTCGGGATCCTCATCCGCTGGCCCGCACCGCCCGTCTAAGTCCAACGGATACAGGCGCCTCTGGATCGTCGTCTTTCCCGGCGCCAAACACCCGGCCCGGTCCCAATCCGGCGCGTCGGATGTACGGTGTCGGGTGAACGGGTTCATGCTCTTCTCCTGAAAAGTGAGAAAGTCGAGTCTCCGATCAGGTCTTCCAACAAACGTACATTGTGCCAAAGCGGAGGAGCAAGGCCACCGGCGGACCGGGTCCGGTCGCACGGGAACACCGGATCGGCGGCTAAGGAGACCGGATCGTGTCCGGGTGTAAGTACGGCTTGACAGTCTTTATAAATGTCTGAAATTTGACACTTATCAGACATTTTATAAGGAGAAATCGGTGCCCATGATCTAGCCCAAGCCCAATCTTTCCTTTTGTTCGTGGCCCATGAGTCTTGTTGGTTCATGACGATGAAGTGCGATTAAATGCTAAAGCGGATCAAGAACAAGACATGGGATGTTTCGTGCTTTAAGACGCCGGCATGCGCGATCGGCATTTTTTCGCGTCAGTTTACGAAAGTTTGCGTCAAATCCGAGAGGGCTTCTTTCGGTCTGACGTTCGGCATCTTCAAACAGGGCAATTTCAGCGAGTGACGTAGATACCAGAAACCGCTCAGCTTGCGAGCGGGTGTTGAAGCGACCGATGTTAATCCCCCAACGTTTCTCTGCGGCATTGATGAGCTGCGTGTCACCCTCTCCGATGCGATCTCTGTCCTCAGTGAATTGCGCACGGCCTGTTTGATTTGAGGCTCTATTCCTAGGTCGGAAGATGGGACGAAGCAACGAATCAATCGCGGCTGATGGGTTCGATTCATTCGATGCGACCTCATGGGCGCTAGGATGATCGGTTTCTCGCTGAGGCGAATTGATTTCAGAAATGGCTTCGGAAATCTTGCGCTGGAGTTCTGCTTCTTCTTGACTTGCGAGAATGGAAATGACGTCATTGATTGTCGAACCGGACGAGCGTGCAAAGGGTCGATCAAGCGGAACAAGGCTTGTGGTTGTTTGGCCGCTGCGCCGTGTAATTTTATGTTTGAGGCCTGACGTATTGGCGTAGCGTGGTGGGTCGGGTTTGCGAACAGGTGCATGTTTCGGGGCACGTTCGAATCCCATATCCAGTAACTCCGCTACGCGCGCGTTTCGGGATGCGGCCGTCCTTCCGCCAAACATCGTGGCAATGATTCGCTTGTTTCCGCGGCGTGCAGACGCGACGAGGTTAAAACCGGCGGCTCTGGTGTAACCGGTCTTGATTCCGTCCGCGCCGCTGTATGCTCGCAGCAGTTTTCGATTTGTGTTGGTCACGTCACGCACACCGGCATGGGTCGACCTTCGGGAGAAGAGATTGTAGTAGTCGGGAAAGTCATAGAACAATCTGCGTCCCAGGATGGTCATATCGCGAGCGGTCGAAAGATGTCCGTTTTCGGTCAATCCATGTGCGTTTTTTAAGGTTGTACGCGTCATTCCTAGGGCTTTGGCGGTGGCATTCATTCGACGCGCAAATGCCGCCTCAGATTTTGATATGGCTTCGGCAATCGCTGTTGCGGCGTCGTTCGCGGATCGTATTGCCGAGGCGCGGATCAGATAACGCAGTGCAATACGTTGTCCGGCTTTCAGACCGAGTTTGGAGGGGGGTTCAGATGCCGCCTTTTTGGAAATGAGAACCTTGGTATCGAGAGAGATCTCGTTATTTTCGACGGCCTCAAACGTGACATACAGCATCATCATTTTTGTCAAGGACGCGGGGTGAAGCCGCGTATCCGCATTGCGGGAGTGCAGTATCTCGCCCGTCCGCGCATCCATCACCATAGCAGCGTAAGGGGCGGCCGCGACACCGAGTGGCATCATCAGAGAAATACTAAAGGTGAGGAAGACGGCCCAACTCCATCTCACAATTTTATGATTTTGTGATCGAATGAAAGTCATAGTTTGTATGGCTTTTTCATGAGGTTCATATTGAAGAAATGATGTGAAGAGTCGGCTACAGAGGTTCTCTTATCTGTTGATCACACGAGCCTATTTCCGAACTCGTAAAAAATTCTCTATAGAACAATTGGTCATCATAACATACCTCCAAAATATTGACTCCATCTGTGCAGTAAGTCTCCCTAAGTCTTTGCTGCCTCGTTTAATGTCAGACTTTGAGCATTTTCGGTTGCTTGTTCAACCACTCCTTGGGCGGGTCTCACGGCCAAATTTATGTCCGAATTTCTTGGGAAACTGCCGTGAAAGATAGGATTCACCCAGTTCGGAATCCGTATACTGACCGATCATAGGCTTCGTGTTCAAGCGCGGCACAAGCTTGTGTCGGTCATGTACAGACTGTCTTCCACGTGTGGCCATCGTATGCGATCTTCGTTGATAGGTGTTGTTTGAACGCGCGTCTACGAGCTCGATACCGGGGATCTGGATCAAGAATTCAGATCGCATTATGTGGGGAAGCTCAAAGGCGATCGCGTGTTCAACCCGGGATAGGACACAATTGGGTCGTGTTCGGAATAACCCCATAAGCTCTGTCATCGCCGTGAACGGGTGCCGTTCATGATCCGAATCCTGCATGGTTCTGTCTGCTCTACATCCTCGAAAGTGCGATTTTATCGCTTATATTTCGTCTCACATAGCGGGTGTTTGTAGCACCTGTCAACAGCCTGTTGTCCCCTCTGTGTGTTCTGTGGTTCCGGATGTACAGCGAAGCAGCACCAAAAGGATCGTCCATTGTTGGAACCGTGCGCGGTGGACCCAGTGTGTCGTTGTTGAAAAATCGGTTCAATCGATTCTGTGATAGATATCGAAAATCAGTAATTTTTTGCGGTGATGAAGATTGTCGCAAATTGACAGAATTGTCGTTAAACATATATTGAATGACCTATTGCTTGATGGACGCCGGACGCGCTGAACGGTCGTCGGACGATCCCTTAATAGTGGTGTGCAGAAAACTTATTGAGTTTGCGTGGCTTTTTCCTACTTGCCAACTCGTGTAGGCCGGAGTTGAAGCCGGATCAATGAGACTTTATTCGCAATCAGAAGTGTATTCTAATATGAATTTTTTTGATTTGATTATGCAAGGAGAAGACGAGGATGAGAATATCCTTGTCCTCACGAAGACGGTTTCAAAAACGAAACGGCCACCTCTATACAAGGTCCTTCTGCTCAATGATGACTATACGCCAATGGAGTTTGTTGTAGTCGTTCTGGAGCGTTTTTTTGGGATGACATATGAAAAGGCTTTTGAAGTTATGTTAACAGTACATAAGAAAGGGGTTGCGGTCGTTGGCGTGTTCAGTTTTGAGATTGCAGAGACAAAAGTTGGACAGGTTATGGAATTTGCTCAGCGTCACCAACACCCGCTTCAATGTACGCTTGAGAAAGAAGATTAGTATTCGGAAATTATTGACGTGTTTGTTTGCAATGATGGAGACCGTAGATTCTTCGACTGTTCAGTTTTATGAACAGAATAGGTGTGTCAAAAATGAAATTGATCTTCTCATTCATTCACATCTGTTGGTCCACGCGGGGTCGGCTTGAGGAACGACGGCCAGATGACTGCAGAGGATCGGATTATTCGTTGCGCGTACGAAGAGAACGTGAGCATGCTGAGATCGCGATAAGATCGCGTATTCAAAGGATCAATGGGTGTCTTCCGTCGCGGGATGTGTGAGGCGAATGTGTACGATGTCTCTTTCACATAGGGTCACTGATGGGTATTGCTGTTCGGAAGTCTCATTTCTGACTTAGAAGAGTTTCTTTGATATGGGAGTGCAAAGGGGAAACCAGTTATGTCTTTTTCCATTTCTGGAAAGACAGTCATTGTAACAGGAGCGGCAAATGGGATTGGTCTCGCAATTGGTCGAGATTTCCTCGAGAGCGGTGCCAATGTCGTGTTTGCCGACATGGACCAAAAGGCTCTCGAGAAGCAGCTTGGAGGTGGTCTCGATAATGGAGCGGTTCATTACTATGCCGGAGACTTGCGAGAAAAACTTACGATTGCCAATCTTCTGTCGGCAACAATCGATGCGTTTGGTCGGGTGGACATTTTGGTGAATGGTGCACGGCAAGTGTCAGTGTCTGACCCATTGTCATCCGATGATGATACCCTTGAAAAAATGCTCTACCAGAACTTAATCCCGGCGTTTCGACTCAATCAATTGGTCGCAAATCGAATGATCAAGCAAGCCGGCGGCCGAGATGATGACGGACAGGTTGGATCAATAATCAACTTGAGTTCAATAGCGGCCCGCCGCACCCACCCAAAGTTACTGGCCTATTCAGTGAGTTCCGCCGCACTTGATCAGCTCACACGATCCATGGCTGTGGCCTTGGCCCCACATCGTATCCGCGTGAATGCTGTCGCCTTCGGATCGGTGATGAGTGCATCATTGCTCTCGATGCTAAAGCAAAACACAGACTATCGAAAAGATATCATAAGCCATACACCTCTTAACAGAATTGCTGCGCCAAATGAATTGGTCGATACCGTGAAGTTCCTGGCCTCGGAAGCCTCCGGATTCATTACGGGTCAAATTCTAACCATCGATGGAGGGCGAACGTTGCTCGACCCTGTTGCAGCCCCGGTGCACTAGACTGTCGATAATTTTGTGGACGTCGTCCAGTCTGATATTTTATGCATTCGATAGCAGACATTGTCTTGAAGATTTGTTTGACGGCATCCGAATAGGGGCGTGTTGTGATCCAACCAGGATATCACAGAGTGAGCGAAACAAAGTTTGTCGAGGTCAATGAATGCGTCAAAAGGGCCATTCCATGTCATTGATAGGTGCGAGAGAGAGGCAGAGGTATTCGCATTCTGGAGTTTACAAGAGAGACTGATGGATACGGAATTTGACAACCAAAAAGCTCGAGCCGCAGGATGGTTTCGAAGTCTTCGCGACAAAATTGTAGCCACATTTGAAGAGCTGGAAAAGAGTCATACTGAGGGAGTCTTGAGTGACCATCCTCCACGAAAGTTTGAGGTGAGAGCGACAAAACGCAAGGGTCAGGAAGACGAAGATGCGGGTGGCGGATTGATGAGCGTGTTACGCGGTGGTCGCGTATTCGAGAAGGTCGGAGTAAATATATCGACGGTATTTGGGACTCTGAGTGTCACGGCGCAGTCGGAAATGATGTCTCGCAAGGCCCTGTCCGATGTGGAGGCTGATCCACGTTTTTGGGCAAGCGGTATCAGTCTTGTGGCACATATGCAGAACCCTCATTGCCCTGCGGTACATATGAACACCCGTATGTTTTGGACTCCACATGCCTGGTGGTTTGGTGGTGGAAGCGACCTTAATCCGTGTATTGAATATGAAGACGATACGACTCATTTTCATACGACACAAGAGTCGTATCTGAAAGTGCATGATGCAAAGCACTATCCACGGTTCAAGCAGTGGGCGGATGAGTATTTCTTCATCCCACATAGAGGGCGTGCTCGTGGCGTTGGCGGTATTTTTGTTGACGATTACTGTACCGGTCATTGGGAGAGCGATTTTGCACTTATTCAGGATATCGGACGCGCTTTCTTGCCCGCCTTTGTTCCTTTGGTCGAGAAGCGCCGCTGCCAATCTTGGACGGACGGCGATAAGGATATCCAGCTTGTGCATCGCGGTCTCTATGCTGAATATAATTTGGTCTATGATCGAGGAACGAAGTTTGGATTGGCAACGGGGCATGACGCAGAGGCCGTGTTGATGAGTTTGCCACCCTTGGCAAAGTGGACGTGATCAGGTTGCCTATGTGGGTCATGATGAAGGTGTCTGTTTGAAAGCCCGTTTTTCGTCATGTCTAAGTTTTCTGGAACACGGAGTCCTTTAAAAAGTCAGTACCGGCATGATCGAGTAAGGTCCGCGCCATTTCATGTCCTAATCGAGCGCCATCTTCAATAGGAGAGACGAATGTGTCGGCATACATTTCGGATCCGTCTGGCCGTAAAATCTGACCTCTCAGTCGTAGATTTCCGTCAATAAAGTCAGCGAGGCCCGCAATCGGGGTTTCGCATGAACCGTCGAGTGTGGCTAAAAAAGATCTTTCGGCAGCCAATTTTTGCGCGGTTGGTGGATCATGGATAGCTTCCAGGAGTCCGGCCACGTATGTATCGTCTTCACGGCGTTCAATGCCAATAGCCCCTTGTGCGACGGCGGGTAGCATTTCCTGAGGATCAATAGGGTATCGTGGGACATCGCCTAAACACAGGCGATTCAGACCGGCCATCGCGAGGAACGTACATCCGGCAACCCCCGCATTCAATTTACGCAGTCGCGTCTGTACATTTCCACGAAACTCAATCACCTGCAGATCCGGGCGTTTGTACAGAATTTGTGCTCTCCGACGGAGACTCGAGGTGCCAATGATCGTCGAGGGATCCAATTGATCGAGTGCTGCTCCATGATTGGAAATAAGTGCATCGCGTACATCTTCACGCGGTAAATAGGTATCGAGGATCAATCCCTGAGGCTGGTCGACCGGCATGTCCTTCATGGAATGGACGGCGATATCTATTTTTTCCGAGAGCAAGTCTTCTTCAATTTCGCGTGTAAACAGTCCCTTTCCTCCAATGTCCTTCAGAGGCCGGTCCTGAATCATATCACCTGTGACCTTAATGATGACGATGTCGAACGCTTCGTTCGGAAGATCAAAGGCCATTGCCAATCGATCTCGGGTCTCTGTGGCTTGCGCTAAGGCGAGTGGTGAACCACGGGTTCCAATTTTCAGCGGACTTTGTGGGGATGGTCGTTTCTGCGGCATGGGATAGTGTCAGTTTCAGATGTATTTTAATAAATGTCACTTGATAAAGAAGGCGGAATCAATGATTGATCACAGTTTTAGATAAAAGAGGAAGCAATGGCAAAAGGCAAACTGCTCATACGTGCTTTAAAGGGTGAAAACCTCTCTGTTCCTCCCATATGGGTGATGCGGCAAGCGGGTCGCTACTTGCCTGAGTATCGCGCGACACGTGAGAAGGCCGGAGATTTTCTGTCATTGTGCTACAACAGCGATCTCGCCGCTGAAGTGACTCTCCAGCCCATTCGACGTTTTGGTTTCGATGCCGCGATTGTGTTTGCTGATATCCTTCTTTTGCCACACGCGCTGGGTTCGGATTTATGGTTTGTGACCGGCGAGGGCCCGCGATTATCGACGATTTCAGATGAGGCGGATGTCGAGAAACTGGTGGGTTGTGATGATATTCATGAACATCTTGCACCAGTTTACGAGACGATTCGAATAGTGTGCAGAGAGCTACCTGCCGAGATCGCTTTGATCGGTTTTGCCGGCGCACCATGGACGGTGGCAACCTATATGATTGCCGGGCGAGGTACATCGAATCAAGAACCGGCCCATCGCTTGATGGTGGAAAATGAGGGGTTATTCTCGCGGCTGATTGAACGACTAACAGACGCCACGATCCAGTATCTCGCGATGCAGATCGAAGCGGGAGCAGATTGTGTGAAGCTCTTTGATAGCTGGGCGGGATCCCTTGGTGGAGACGCCTTCGATAAGTTCGTCCTTAAACCCTGTCGTGACATCACAACCGCGCTAAAGGAGCAGTATCCAGATATTGCAGTTATCGGTTTTCCGCGTGAAGCGGGGGAACGGTATGTAGGTTTTGCAAAAGCGACAGGGGTGGATTGTGTCGCGCTGGACAGTGATGTGAATCCTGTCTGGGCGGCACAACATGTTCAGATTGATGGGTGTGTGCAAGGAAACCTGGCACCGTCGCATCTGGTCACCGGCGGTGAGGCACTGGTTGAACACACTCGAAAAATTGTAAACGCTTTCTCAAAAGGTGCTCATATCTTTAATCTTGGCCATGGAATTACACCCGATGGGAATCCAGACTACGTTCATCAGATGATCGAGACCGTGAGAGCGGAGAAGCCTGGATGAAATCGATCTTGACGATCTGATGAAGCTCACTTAAGTCGAGAGCACTCGGGCGTGGTAGCTCAGTAGGTGAGAGCGCCGGATTCATAACCCGGAGGTCGGCGGTTCAAGTCCGCCCCACGCTACCAATACCCGAGAACGTGATGTTGCTCTTTCTGATTTTTCAAGGGCCTTGTTGCGAGGCGCTTGCGGATCAAGGGCCGCCGGATATCCTCCAACTCATTTGTGGATTAAAGAGCAACGCATTCGTTGCGGACGTGGATGATGTAGGGCGCTGAATGCTGCATACGACAGAATCGAGTTCCGTTCCTTTTTTGTACCAATATATTCATTCGCCGGATTTATCATTATTTCGATTTGACGTTCAATGCAGAGGCTTTTTATGATTGTATAAGGTGTCGGAGTAAATCGGGATATAAGGTTTTGCGTTCATATCGTCCTTTGGTTGGGATAGTTGGAGAATACGGAAGATGCTGGATCCGCCAAATTTTTTGAATGGTAACGTGTCGGATGAACAAAGAATGTTCTGAGTCGCAAGACAGTAAGGCTATCAACAGCATTGGACGGGTGTCCAGTTCGCAGGTTGAATTGATTTGCGCCGCGCTTGATAGAGACCCATCACATGAGCACGTCAGCCGCGTCTTGCCCCCTTTGTGGCACTGGTGCGCGTTTCCCCCTAAAGATCGTACCGATCAGCTCGGCTTCGACGGTCATCCACATGAGGCGGAACGGGCGCACACGGTTTCTCCGAAACGACGCATGTGGGCTGGAGGAAAGCTAAAATTCTTTCAAGCGATAGGTGTCGGTGACAAAATTTCGCGTGTTTCAAGAGTCAAGGATCGGAGAGAAAAAGTCGGGAGAACCGGTCCCATGACTCTCTTAACTCTCGAGCATGAATTGCGCTCTCAAGATCGTCTGGTGATTCATGAAACTCAGGATATCATATATCTGGACTTTCCGAAGACATTTAGACCTCCCGAAAGACAGAAGGTTCTGGGGAACATTGTCAATACGATCACAATGAGCGAGACGCGAGTGTTCCGCTATTCAGCGGTGACTTATAATGCGCATCGAATTCATTATGATATGACCTACGCAAGAGACGTAGAGAAATATCCTGCGCTCGTTGTTCAAGGTCCGTTGCAGGCAACGTTGTTGATGCAGGAGGCGATCAAGTTTAAGGGCCTCGATTCGATGCCGGTCCACTTTGAATTTCGCAGCGTTTTTCCCATGTTTGTCGGGTCGAATTGCGACATAAGCCTGGAGTGTGATGGAACGGTAATGAAACTCTGGACGTCGCAAGATGGTCATCAATGTATGCAGGCAACGGCTTTATGGGAACCTGGCAAATGAGCATTTTGTGCGGGATGCGTGTTGTTGAGAGTTCTGCTTTTGTTGCTGTGCCGCTTGCCGGAATGACGCTCGCCCAAATGGGAGCCGAGGTTATTCGATGTGATCATATTGACGGCGGATTAGATTTTGGTCGTTGGCCGTTGTCGCCGAACAACAGGAGTTTGTTCTGGGCCGGCTTAAATAAGGGAAAAAAGTCCGTGGCGATCAATTTGAAGTCATCGGAGGGTCGCGAACTCATTTCCGAGATTATAGCGGCTGGCGGTACAGAATCCGGTTTTTTTATAACCAATTTAACGGTACCAGGTTGGACGGATTATGAATCCCTTAAGAAACTACGAGACGATGTGATTGTTGTGGCACTCAACGGAGACCGACAGGGTTACCCTCAGGTTGATTATACCGTGAACGCATCTCTCGGTATTCCCTATATGACAGGCCCACCCAATTCACCTGAGCCCGTTGCCCACATACTCCCTGCCTGGGACATAATCGCTGGAAATATGTGTGTATCCGCACTGTTGGCGGCGGAACGTCATCGGTTGCGCGGCTTCGGAGGTCAAAGTGTTGATTTATCTTTGAAGGATGTTGCCTCGGCGACCATAGGGCATCTTGGAATGATCGCGGACGTAACTCTGAATGATATGGATCGAAAAAAATATGGCAATGCGCTCTATGGAGCGTATGGGCAGGACTTTGTGTGTGCTGATAACCGACGGATTATGGTGATCGCATTGACATTGCGCCAATGGAAGAAATTGATTTCTGCGACGGGAATATCCGAGGCTGTCACAGCACTCGAGACGGAACTGGGTGTATCGTTCAATGATGAAGGGATGCGATGGCAGTTCAGAGAGAGAATAACGAAGCTACTTTTGCCATGGTTTTCTGAACGTCGCGTTTCGGACTTTCGTGATCTGTTCAATCGGAAAGGATTGACCTGGTCTGAATTTCGAACTGTGAAAGAGGCTTTGGCGAACGATTCCGATTTAAGTACTGACAATCCGTTGTTCAGGAACGTGGCTTATCCAGATATCGGAGAGTTTTTGACACCGGCGCATCCTGTGGAATTTGGCAATGTGACGCGAAATGCGCCGGTGCCGTCGCCGGTACTCGGAGCACATACTGAAGAAATTCTGGCTTCTGTCGTACGATTGAGCGATCGGGACATTGGCCGATTGTTGGAGACCGGCGTTGTGGCGTCACCGAATTATGATGTGACGAATGAATGATCAATTGTACGTATGCGATCCATCCGATGTCGGTGTAGTGTATTTTTTTGGAATCTGATGTCCCTTCCTCATGAGTGAGCGGATTATATTCCTGTTGTGTATCGACGGTTTTGAGATACAGATCTGATCGGAAGAAGACAGGACGAATGCAGCAATCGCCAAGGGATACGGTGATTTGTTTTCAGGGCCAGGTTGGAAGACATTTGACGACTATTACGGAACACTTGCCTGTGTAATAAAGCGGTTGTGCATAGGCGTTGCTGTAAATTAGCATATCAAAATGAAGGTGAAAGCTTTAGACATGCTCTTCGAAGGAATTTATACGCCTCTCGTTACCCCCTATAAATCTGATTTTTCATTAAATGAGTCTGCTTTGGATGATATTGTCAATGCACTCATTGATGCAGGAATACACGGGATCGTTGTCGCGGGAACAACGGGGGAGTATTACGCGCAGACATTGCAGGAGCGACTTGCCCTCATGTGTCAGGTTAAGGACCTGATTGCTGGACGTGTTCCTCTTGTTGTCGGTACGGGTGCCATTCGCACGGAAGATTCGATTGTATTTGCAAAAAGGGCCCGCGACATTGGCGCTGATGCGATTCTCATTGCAACGCCGCCGTATGCATGTCCAACAGGATACGAAATCGCTCACCATGCGCTTGCTATTGATCAGGCGGCAAATTTGCCCGTACTCTTGTACAATTACCCCGGCCGTATGAGTGTCAATATGGATGCCACATGTCTCGATCTTTTGGCACAATCACCAAATTTTTGTGCGATCAAGGAGAGTTCGGGGGATATCGATCGATTACATATGCTTGCATGTCATTATCCGCGATTGCAACTCTCTTGTGGTATGGATGATCAGGCGCTCGAGTTCTTTGCCTGGGGTGCGAAGAGTTGGGTTTGTGCGGGGTCGAATTTTGCACCAGAGGGTCACATCGCTCTCTATAATGCTTGCGTTGTCGATGGCGATTTCGCGAGAGGTCGTCAGATTATGTCTGCCATGATGCCGCTGATGCGTGTATTGGAGCAGGGTGGCAAATTTATTCAAAATGTTAAGCATGGGGTGACATTGCGCGGGTTTGAAGCCGGTCCTCCCCGAAAGCCTCTGTGTTCGCTTGATGATGAGGAGGAACATGAACTGGCGGATGTTATTCAAAAGATGAATGTGGCTATCAAGAACATAGAAGAGCGCGGTTGATCGAGTGATGTCGTGATGTGCTGCGGTCGTTGGTGATTTCTCAAGAGATTTGGACTTTTGTGCGTTCGTTCAGCAGGAGTCGTGATGATTGTGAGCCGATTGCGAAAAGCTTGGTTTTTGTTATGGATTGTATTGACGTGACGTTTTGGGTGTCGAGGAAAGGCACCGAAGAGTCGTGATCGTGGAAGCGATTGGGATGACGCGACGAGGGCGACGTGCACGACGGGCCGCTCGTGAAGCCCATGATGCATCTATGCTACCGGCTTTAAACCGCAATTTGCCGATTATTGAGCCGATGACCCCTGCGGACATTGAACGCGTTGATGCCGCTTCGATCAATATTCTCAAGAACGTCGGTGTTCAGTTTCGGGATCCCGTTGCTTTGGAGGATTGGCGTAAAGTGGGTGCCAAAATTGAAGGTGAGATTGTATATCTGGATAGGGACATCGTGCATGAGTTGATTGCGACCATTCCCGAATCCTTCACTTATCATGCTCGGAATCCGGCCAACAATTTACCGTTTGGCAAGGATTATTCTATTTTTGTTCCCATGACTGGAGCGCCTTATGTGCGTGGTCTTGACGATGTACGGCGTAATCCAACCTTGGAGGATCTTGCGAGTTTTCACAAGCTGTCGCAGATGTTGCCGGCCATTCATTCCAGTGCGCATCATATCGTGGAACCGTATGATCATCCGATTTCTCAGCGTCATCTCCGCATAACGTATTCCTCGATAAAATATTCCGACAAGACGTTCATGGGCATGACCACGTCACCGCGCAATGCGGAAGATGTACTGGATATGTGTGAAATCCTCTTTGGATCCGAATTTATGGATTCACATCCGGTGGTCACGGGAAATTGCAATGGCAACTCGCCCTTGGTATGGGATGAAACCATGCTTGGTGCGATGCGGGCGTTTTGCAAAAGAAATCAGCCGGTCCTATGTTCCCCCTTTGTTCTCGGTGGAGCCAATACACCGGCTTCTGTTGCGCCCACTGTCGTGCAGTTGAATGCCGAAGCGTTGAGTGCACTGGCCTATACGCAACTGGTTCGCAAAGGTTCGCCGGCTATTTACGGGCATTATCTCTCGACGGTATCAATGAAATCCGGTGCGCCGATGGCGGGCACACCGGAGATTAGTTTGATGAATTTGATGATCGGCCAGATGGCGCGGTACTATCGCGTCCCATGGCGGACATCAAATTTGCTTGGGGGAGCAAAGACGTTTGATGCCCAATCCGGATACGAGAGTGCGATGACACTGAATGCCGTCTTGATGGCGGGTGCCAATTATCTTTGGCATTCTGCAGGATGGAATGAGGCCGGGATGCACTGCTCGATGGCGAAGTTTGTCGTCGATGCGGAAATGTGCGCAATGGGATACCGTATGGTCGAAGGGATAAAGTGGGATGATTTTGAGGAGGCCTTGGATGCCGTCGCGGATATCGGTCCGGGAGGCCATTATCTTGGACATCCTCACACTCTTGAGAACTTCCAACGTGCATTCTTTATGCCCGAATTGTTTGATAATAACTCAATTGAGCAGTGGGTTTCCGAGGGTAGTAAAGAGATCACCGCGCGCGCGTTAGAGTTTGCAAGGCAGTTATTGTACGCATACCAGGAACCCAAACTTGATCAAGCGATTGAAGAGGCTCTATTGGATTACATCAAGAGACGCGAGCGCGAGATTCCACCGGTTGATGCCTTGAATCAGGAAAATTAAGGTGTATCGGTTTATCTGGACGAAGAGGACACACGGACAATCCGACCTAACATGACCGCGACGATATTGACAGCGGTAACAGTGTAATTGACGTCGTTGTGGTCGGCGGGGCGGGTTATTGGGTAAGAGTGGAGAACAACCTGATACTGTACGTGACCAATGACGATGATTGCGTGAATCCGGGCACGTGCACGATCTATGTGCCGATAGGCGGCAATATGAACGATACCTGTGTCTGTAGAACCCGCGCGACGGACGCCGAACTGTATCAGGGATCGGTTCCGGAGATCATACACCCTCGAAGACCACTATGTCTCGATTAACGACAACCGCTCGTTGTACTCCACTGCGGATTCTTCACACGATTGCTGGATTCGCTAATATCAGGAATCGGGACGCTGACGACGTGGTTGGTGTGCCGACCGCAGAGCGTCGATCCTCCGTACAATCACTGGACCGATTCATGCGTTCCGGTGTGCACGTGTCCTGTGAAAATCGAACCGGGCGGAGTCTCAATGCCTGATGTTCGGGGAGTCGGATGTCCCCGATGACGCATCGGGCCACCGAAGGGGTTATCGATCACGCTCGGGGAAGTCAGGAACCCGTCCTGTATGTGGGTGCTGCGGGAGATTGGGGTCGTGTGGACGCTCCGTCTCCGCCCCTCATCCGATTGGGGACCGGACACCGGCGGCCTGCAGGCCGCCGTGACCAACACAATATCCGATCCACCCGCTCAGCTACCGGAGGTCGCGCCACATTCCGGTTTCAGGAAGGTGAGCCCGTATAAGGGGTCGGTTGCATCCGCGTCATCGTCGGTGATCGTGATCCGGACGGACCCGCTCTGCGACCCGCCCCCGATGCGATAGACCTGAATCTTTACCTCGATGTAGCGGGGTGCCCCTCGCTTCTTGCAGTTGTCATCCTTGGTCGTGACAAGGAAGGGGAATGCGATCTTGCGGTTCCCGGCGTCCGTCTCCCACGCCCAGCTCTCCGTGACGGGGATCTCGAGCTGGGTGTTGGGGTTGAAGGCGTTGGGGTCGCCGATCTGGGGATACGTATCGGCAAATTTGTAGCAGTTGGTGACGCCTCCGCAACTGATCGAGACCCGCAACCCGCCCGTGGGCCCGGGCGGCAGTGTGCCGTTGATGGTGAATTCCACCTCCTCGCCCTCGTCGACGGTGATGCCGCCGGTGCCGGTGGAGCTGCCGGCGTTGCCGCCACTCACCCAGCGGTCGGTAATCTCTAAAGTGGCCTGCGCCGAGACCGAAGTCGGGCCGATCAGACCTATCAGCCCGAGTATGAGGGCGGTGAGTGTGACGATCCGGGCGGGCGCCGGGACCGCACTCCTCGCTTTACAGGCCGAAGATCGGCCTACCCCCCCCCCAATGGCGTTGCATGAATCGATCTGTTCTGTGTGTCATTGCGTCGTCTCCTGTGTTTGATGTGTGCGTATTTGGGCCCAAGCGGAGCGCCTGTGTCGCCGATGCGCTCTCCCTACCGGTTTTTGACGCGTGACGCAACCGGTCCGGTGATCGATTCAGACCGAGGGGATCACAGTGGCTGGAGACTGCGGAGGTGGCGGGATGGTCGTCGATGGTTCCGAGACCGCCCGCACGACGGGCGTTTTACCCGGATGCGTGGAACGCTACGTGCGTCCAGAGACAAAGACACCGGCTGACATCTGATTTGATGTCGCCCACGCCCGTTGGGACCGGCTGCGGCCCGTCTGTGGCCTGTGACCGGTCCTCGCCGGGTGCTTGCGGGAATGACGGACGGGAGCGTCACGCGGTTGACTTCGGGCTGGAATCGGATAGAGAGGGGACCGGTTTCAACAGGCGTGCCGGTCTTTTCCTTGTCGAATGGAGGACGGGAGGGCGCGCAACCGGAACAGGAGAAACAATCGATGACCTACTTTACCCCCCCCCATTAATCCCGACAACACGGGCCGTTGCGTTGGTGGCACTGCTGGTGCTGTCGGCCGCACTGGCCGGGCCGGGCCCGGCGCGGGCACAGATCTCCGGACCGATCTTCGTCGATCCCGAGACGGGCCAGGAGACCTATGGCGGCAACACGACGGATCCGGATTTCAGTCCCCTGACACCAGAACAACAGAACTGGAATTCCAGCAATCTCGACACGACCGGCACGGGAACGGCGCATGTCGGCAGCCTGATGCACTACGGGTCTCGGGTCGGAGATTTCGATGATCGCGCCGCGGGGATCCGCCCCGTCTACCTGCGTTGGACTGCACCAGCGCAGGATGTCAGCCGGGTCCGGATGGTGGAGTACACTATCCTACCAGGCCGGTATTCGGGATCCCAGCCGGTCCGGATTGTCGCGACCTGCCCGGGGACCGGGTATGAATCGTTCCGGATGTATCGCCTTGTCCAGGCCGGTACCGCCCTCACCCTGAGCGGCGGCACACTCGATCTGGGCCAGCCGGTCATGCTGGAGAAATGCAGTGCCCATCGGGTCAGCCGGGGGCGGAAATCCCTGATCCTGCGTCTGAAAGGCACGATCGAGAGAACAGCGGACGGTGGCTACGTGGCCTCCTTCGGTCCGCACGACAGCCCCTTCAACTGTGGTCCGCCGACCTGGCCGAGTGCGGCGCACCAGGCCGCCGGTCATCCGCCGTATTCGAAGTGGTGCGATATCTCCGTCTGGTGGGAGGTCAAATGATCCCACGTGCGGTACACCTCGCATCCGACAGCCGGCACAGACAGGGGCCGCCGGGGTTGCCCTTTGTCCGTGCCCGGAGGGGTGCGTGCCTGTCGGGCGTATCCGAACGGCTATTCTTCCTTGCTACGATCCGGGCGGAACGGCGTGGGTGTGTGTTTGGGTCCGAAGGAACGCGGTCGATGATCGATCGGTCCGAGCGTTGCAAACGGTCCCTCAACATTGAGGGAACGCGTGATCCATGAACGTCTGAGATCAATGACAAGAGAGCCGCCCTCCATACCTTGCCCGGTTGCGGCCAGGACACGCGCCTCATAGGATTCGACGGCTACGACGGAATCGGCGACGATCACCGATGGTGTCTCTTACTGGAATCCTGTTTCCCCGTACACAACGTTCAGAGCCAATGTTGACGTGAATGTCGGCGAGCATCATAGTGGCGGGGTCGCTGAGGATCGTTCAGGAGCGCCAGCCAACGTGCTGGCTGTGCAGGAAGTACCGCTTTCCATCACTTGGCAGGATTCGGGCGCGAAAGCCTGCAAGCGCGGTATCCCGGATAGTCTGTGGCGTCTTTTCGCGAGCAGGGGCCACACCTGTGCATCCGTCAATCGTGACATGATTCGTGTCTTCTCATCGGTTGCAGTCGCGGACAAAACCGCATAGGATCGCGTCTGCAATTGTGATATCGAGAGTAAAAAGAGACCGTCGTTTTAGGAGGTTAGCACGTAGGTGCGTCAGGATGCGCCATCATGGGAAGCCGGGATTAATGGAAGGCGAGAGTGCGAGATGAGCAGGATGAGTAAATTCTGGTTAACCCTTCTTATCGGTCTTATCGTCTATGCAATTTTGTTTGCTTGATGAATGTGAGGCAACTGCCACGCGACCCTGGGCCGGCCGGCTGGAATTGCCTGCTACCGGATCCGGGACCGGCTTTAAGGTTAGAGGGTGTGCACAGTGCGGACTGGCTTGTTATCGGAGCCGGATTTGCGGGATTATCCGCCGCTCGAAGATTGTCTCAATTATGTCCGGGTGATCGTATCTCTATCCTGGAAGCGACGCGCGTTGGAGAGGGGCCGGCTGGCCGGAATTCAGGCTTCATGGTCGATCTGCCACATCATCTCACGTCTGAGAATTATGCGGGTGGCTTAAGCTCTGACAGAACGACCATTGAGGACAATCGTCGTGCGATCGACTTTGCCGCAGATATGGCGGAACAGTTCGAAATGTCGGCTGAGGCCTTTTCGAGGTGTGGCAAGATTAATGCTTCGGCCTCGGCGAGAGGTGACGCACAGAACCAAGCGTATGCGAAGCATCTGGCGCAATTGGATGAACCCTTTGAGCATCTGGACGCGACGCAAATGCGCGCGTTGACAGGATCAAGCTATTACTCGAGCGGGTTGTTGTCGCCTGGTGCGGCCATCATTCAACCGGCAATATATGTACGATCGGTTGCGTCAGGACTGGTGCGGGAAGGTGTCACGATTTATGAGAACAGCCCTGTCCTCAAACTTCACAAGAAGGGTTCGCACTGGTTTGCCCAAACGCCACTGGGTCATGTCTCTTCACCAAAAGTGATCCTCGCAGTGAACGGGCACGTGAACAGTTTCGGATTTCTTCGCGGCCGTCTGTGTCATATCTTTACGTACGCGTCGATGACGTGTGCCATGACGGACGATCAAATTACACGGCTCGGCGGTGAGGCCCTATGGGGGGTCACTCCGGCGGATCCTTTAGGGACCTCCGTAAGGCGCATTTCGGGTACGGGCGGGGATCGTATCGTGATTCGAAATCAGTTTACCTTTGATCCTGCGATGGAGGTTTCGGATGCGCGTGTCGCTTCGGCAGGTCGTCGGCATGATAAGGCGTTTCGGGCCCGGTTTCCGATATTACGTGACCTGGCGATGGAATTTCGTTGGGGTGGCCGTCTCTGCATGAGCCTCAACAATGTTCAAGCGATCAGAGAATGGGAGGATGGATTGTTCGTGGCGTGTGTTCAAAACGGAATCGGAACGGTGAGGGGGACACTTGCCGGACTGCTTGCTGCGGAACTCGCCGTAGGACAGACAAGCGACGCACTGTATCGCGCGTTGGATCATGACAAGCCGAAACGCTTACCACCCGCACCGTTCGCCAAGCTGGGTGCGAGTCTGCGCATTAAGTTCGGTGAGTGGCGCGCGGGTTCGGATCTTTGACCGGGTTGGGAGTGTGTTTATGCGGTGGAGTCCATGGAATGTCGTGATCGGTCATGGGTATCAAGGTCCGGATGTAGGGAGTAATCAACGTGTCAAACCCTAATCCAGAGCGATTGCGTCGCGCTGTTTGCAATCTCGTATTCAATTGTGCGGGTTGCAACGTCGGCGATCGCCTCCTGATTGTGCGCGAGACCGAGAATGACGGGTATTATGAACCGGAACTCGCCTTGTCCGTTGCCGACATGGCTCAAGATATCGGGCTGGTGGTACGGATTTACGAAGTTCCGTTCCAACCGAAGGTCTGTGATTTGGACGCACAACTGGCGGACGCGATTGCGGTTTCGGATTGTACCATTTTTTTTGCGCGTATTGGTGATCAGATACGGTTTCGCAAGAACGGCTGTATCGGCCGACAGGTTATCAGCTATGCGCTTGACCGTGACATGTTTACCTCGTCCTTTGGAACGGTCGCTTACGAGGCATTTGATACCCTGAAGAATCGGATCGATGATGCATTTCGTGAAGCCCGGGTGGTGCGAGTCTGCTGTCCAAGCGGGACGGATTTCACGTGCGATGGGCGTCGAGAAATAAGGGTTGAGGAGGACGTGGCACTCAAGCGCTTCCCCATCTCGATTTTTGCACCGATCCATGCTTCGGCGTTCAAGGGACGGATTGCACAAAATGGATTTTTGACGGGGACGGGTTCCAATTACTATCATCCCTACACCTGTCCTCTCGAGGAGACATTATTGGTCGAATTTGACGGCTACAGAATCATTGGATTTGATGGCGTGCAAAGGGATCGGATTGCGGCGAAGGATCACTTTGAATTTGTCGGAAATACGCTCGGCATTGATCCGTTTTTTATTCATTCCTGGCATGCCGGGATTCATCCCGGGTGTAAGTATTCCCAACGACCTTCCGAGAGCTTTGAACGGTGGAGTGGTGGGGCTTTTGGTAATCCGCGGCTTTTGCATTTTCATACGTGCGGTGATTATCCGCCCGGAGAGATATCGTTGAATATTCTGGATGCAACGGTTTACATTGATGATGTTGCGGTATGGCAACACGGAACATTGATTCCGGATCGATTGATTGGCGGTCACGAAATCTTGGAGTCGTATCCTGTTATGCGGACATTGTTTGAAAGCCCGTGTCTGTCGGTTGGTCAGAATTCGGACAATAAATTGAGCTACGATTGACCGGACACAGCTGTGAATGCGATAAGTGTCTCGCACGCGCCGACCGTCGTTGCACCTGACCGTGTACCGGCTTCAGAGATTGATGAGGAAGGTTGTTGACGTCTTTAGTTCTTGATCCCGGAAACGTTACACTTGCTCAACTCGCACATGTTCAGCAGCGTAAATTTTCGTTCACTCTGGCGCGTTCCTGTAAATCCGCCGTAGAGCGTGCCGCGACTGTTGTGAAGCGGCACGCGATGGGAGAGTCGCCGGTTTACGGAGTCAACACAGGATTTGGAAAACTTGCGAGCATCAAAATTGCTCCGGAGGATACATCGACTCTGCAACGCAACCTGATTTTATCCCATTGCTGCGGTGTCGGTGACCCGGTGACCCGACTTGAGGCGCGATTTGTCATGCTGCTCAAGCTGATCTCGCTGTGTCGCGGAGCATCGGGTGTTCGATGGTCATTGATTGAACTGCTCCTGGATATGCTCGATAGAGGGGTTACGCCTGTCATTCCATCTCAAGGTTCGGTTGGGGCGTCCGGGGATCTGGCGCCCTTGGCACATTTGACCGCAGTGATTATTGGTGAGGGAGAAGCCGAATACCAAGACTCCGTTATTCCGGGAGGGCAGGCGCTTCTCAAGGCGGGTTTGGCTCCGATATCGCTTGGCCCGAAAGAGGGTCTGGCGTTTGTCAATGGAACACAGTTCTCGACAGCGTTTGCAATCTTGGGTCTGTTTGAAGCGTGGCGAGCGGTGCAGTCTGCGCTCGTGATCTCGGCTATGACAACCGATGCCATTATGGGATCTACAGCGCCTTTACAGCCTGAGATACATGCGCTGCGAGGGCATCGTGGGTCGATTGAGGCGGCACAAGCAATGCGCGCTTTGTTGGCTGGATCGGAAATTCGTGAGAGTCATCGGGACAATGATACACGGGTGCAAGATCCTTATTGTATTCGTTGCCAGCCACAAGTGACGGGAGCGGCCATGGACGTATTGCGTCAAGCGGCTTATACATTGGAAATTGAGGCAAATGCCGCGACCGATAATCCTTTGGTGCTTGCCGATTCAGATCGAATTGTTTCCGGTGGGAACTTTCATGCAGAGCCGGTGGGTTTTGCGGCGGACATGATCGCTCTCGCGATTTCAGAAATTGGTTCAATTGCGCAAAGGCGGGTCGCGTTGATGGTTGATCCGACTTTATCGTTCGATCTTCCACCTTTCCTGACACCGGAACCGGGCTTGAATTCAGGTTTGATGATCGCGGAGGTAACCACGGCGGCTCTCATGTCGGAGAATAAGCATCTAGCCAATCCGTGTGTGACCGACTCAACGCCGACCTCGGCTAATCAGGAAGATCACGTTTCCATGGCTTCTCATGCCGCGCTGAGATTAAAGAAAATGTTGACGAATTTGCATCATATTCTGGGCATTGAATTGCTTTGTGCAGCCCAAGGTATCGAGTTTCGTCGACCATTACGGACAAGTGCACCGATCTCCGCCATATTGGATCAGTTGCGCCAGCGCGTTCCGTGTCTGAGGGAAGATCGTTACCTTGCGTCGGACATATCCGTTGCGAGCGATATGGTTTCCTCTGGCGCAGTTTTCGAAGCGGCTGGAGTGTCGATGCCCGAGTTGTCTGATTAACATGTATCGTTCCTAAATGAGGAGCAATGAGCGGATATCGGTATATGTTGACTTGTCTGTTGGCGCTGTTTCGTCTAACGGACAACGTCTGAGTATGAGTACCAGACATTCTTTGGAACAGAGCGACGTTGGGTCGTATGGAGTCAGTTCTTGAAAGATGACGGGGCGCGTTCAATGACAAGACTGATTGTGTTGTAAAGGAATCACCTTTGAATTGGATCACGTATTTTTACTGTGCAATATGTGTTTCCACCAAATTGAGTAGGTGCCGGAACCACTTCGGTTGGAGAGATCATGTATTTGCGTAACTGCTGGTATGTCGCGGGATGGAGTTGCGATTACGGGCAACGTCTCAAGGCACAGCGACTACTGGGTCAGTCCATCGTGTTTTATCGTTGTGAGGACGGAAATCCTGTGGCACTCGAAGATGCGTGTCCCCATCGAAAGTTACCCCTATCGATGGGAAAGCTAACGGGTGATCACGTTGTTTGCGGTTATCATGGTCTGACATTTGATTCGACAGGAGCCTGTGTGGATAGTCCAACGCAACGTGGGATGACTCCGAGGCGGGCGGTAGTGCGTTCGTATCCCGTTGTTGATCGCTATCGGTTGCTTTGGATCTGGATGGGGGACACCGAGAAAGCCAACCCTGATGAGATTTTTGAGATACAGAACTTCGATCATCCGGATTGGGGTTGCACCGACGGAGGGCAACTGCCGATTGAATGCAATTACCTTTGGGTTTGTGATAATCTCCTGGATCCCAGTCATGTTGCCTGGGTACACGTCAACTCGTTTGCGGGCGGCGGCACCGAGAATGAACCGTTGAATGTGAAAAAAACAGAGCAGGGTGTTGTGGTGTCACGCTGGATAAAGGATCAACCACCATCACCCTACTACAAAGATCTGGTAAAATTTGACGGTCATTGCGACCGACTTCAGCATTATGAAATGTGTTTTCCTGCAATTGCTGTGAATAAATCTGTCTATATGCCGGCGGGTACCGGCGGGTATGACAAGCCGTATTCAAAGGAGACCTACATTAATATATCTTATAATTTCATGACCCCGATCCACGAGAGTTCTACCCAATATATTTGGTTTCAGCACCGGAATACAGATTCACATGACAAAGCGACCTCCAGGAGAATGAATGAGGGCGCACGTGCGGCCTTTCTTGAAGATAAGGCGGTCCTGGAGGCTGTACAAAAGGGTATGAGCGAAATGGTTACTCCTAATATCGATATGGGGTTGGACGCAGGCGCAAAGATGTTCCGATCTCAGCTTAGCCAAAAGATTGAATTGGAGATGCAGGCAGATTCCCCGATGGAACGTGGTCCATGTCGGGTCGACGTATGATACGAGAGACAGACGGACCAAGGACGATATCTTAATGACGTGTGTCTTGGTAAACCCGATCAACAGCTCAATGAGATGTTTTGTGCTCGGAAGTGCAATATGGGGTCACTTGAGTGGATCAGAGATGCACCTCGGTCAGTGTTAAGTGGGTGATCACATTTATGCGGTTGCGTAATTCTTGGTTTCCATGAGGACGGGACAATTCAAGTGCAGACACCGATCGTCGTTGAAAGACATGATAGTCCGATCCTGCTGGGTTTCCCTCATGACGGGACCTATGTACCACCTGAGATAGAAGTGGATCTGAATATATGTGGAAAGAAACGTGAAGACACAGATTGGCATATCTACAAACTGTATTCGGGTCTCTTTCCAGAGATGACGTCAGTCAGAACCCGGATCCATCGTTATGTCATTGACGTCAATCGTGATCCAAGAGATATATCCCTCTATCCGGATCAGAATACAACATCCTTGGTTCCGCTTACAAATTTTGACGGTGAAGATATCTGGAAAACGCAACCGTCTGCTTTGGAAATTGAGCACCGTGTGACGAAATATTATCAGCCGTATCACACGGCAGTTGAATTTGAGATTCAGCGGATAAAGAACATTCACGGCTTTGCAATTTTCTGGGATTGTCATTCGATCCGCTCCCGCATTCCTTTTCTCTTCGATGGAACTTTGCCGGACTTCAATATCGGAACAGACTCCGGAGCAAGCTGTGCTTCGGAACTCGAATCGCGCGTGACGGAACAATGTTGTTCAGCGAGGGACTATAGCACGGTCCTCAATGGTCGATTTAAAGGAGGCTGGTGCACCCGACACTTCGGGCGGCCGAAAGACGGGATTCATGCCCTTCAAATGGAGGTGGCGCAATCCACGTATTTGCATTCTGAAACGGCACCTTGGGTTTATGACAAGACAAAAGCACGCAAATTACGTTCGCATCTCAAGACCCTTCTTGAACTCTTGGCGGACTGGCATCCAATTGGGTAAAAGACTTTGAGCGTCAAAATTCAACAGGATATATGAAGGGTGATATCGGTTGGAGTGTGTTGTGCGATTAAATGGCTGTGTCACGTTTCAGTCATTTTTGTTCAAGTCCCTTTAAAAAGTTGTTTCAGATGTTCGTTTATCCTTATTTTCAAACAAGCCTTCGCTATGTTCTTTCCTTTGTCATGATGGAGACCTAAATGCCTGACAAACGTACAAATCTTCAATCTCTCCTGAGAGATTCCAGTCTTCTTGAGGGTCGCGCCTACATTGATGGCAATTGGGTTGAGGGAATGAATGGCACGTTTTCGGTTGTTAATCCTGCACGCGGGGATGTGATTGCCGATGTCGCTGACCTTTCGCGCGAACAAGTGGGCGATGCCGTTAAACAAGCAGATGTGGCTCAGAAGGAGTGGGCTGACTGGACCGGCAAGGAACGTTCCATTGTATTACGAAAATGGTTTCAGGAGATAATGGAGAATGCCGATGATCTCGCCATTATTCTGACCGCGGAACAGGGAAAGCCACAGGTGGAAGCGAAAGGAGAGATACTCTATGGCGCCTCCTTCATTGAGTTTTTCGGTGAGGAAGCGAAACGGGTCTACGGAGAGATCATTCCCGGTCATCAACGCGACAAGCGCATTCATGTTTTGAAACAACCGATTGGCGTTGTTGCGACGATAACGCCTTGGAACTTTCCGAATGCCATGATTACACGAAAAATCGGACCGGCGCTGGCTTCGGGATGCACAGTTGTTGCCAGACCGGCGGCAGAAACACCGCTGAGCGCCACCGCACTCGCTGTACTGGCAGAACGTGCAGGGCTCCCAAAGGGTGTTCTCAATATTCTTACATCTTCAAATTCCTCCGATGTCGGCAAGGAATTCTGTACAAACCCTGTGGTGCGTAAGCTGTCATTTACGGGTTCGACCGAGGTTGGGCGTCTTCTCTTGCGTCAAGCCTCGGACAACGTTCTGAAGTGCTCAATGGAACTCGGCGGGAACGCACCCTTCATTGTGTTTGAGGACGCGGATTTGGACGCCGCCGTCGAGGGTGCCATGATTTGCAAGTTTCGTAACAACGGACAAACGTGCGTTTGTGCAAATCGTATCTATGTGCACGAAAACATCTACGATCAATTTGCCGAAAAAATGAAATGTGCCGTCGAAAAATTGACGGTCGGCGATGGCCTGGCGGACAGGATTACGATCGGGCCGCTGATCAATCACGATGCGGTTGATAAAGTGTTGGAACACTTAGGGGATGTCGAGACAAAGGGTGGTACAGTACTGACGGGCGGACAGCGCCATTCAATGGGCGGTAACTATTTTGAACCGACGGTTGTCACGGACGTAACACACGATATGCAGATCGCACATGAGGAGACCTTTGGTCCCGTCGCTCCACTGTTTAAGTTTCAGCACGAACAAGATGTCATTGATAGGGCAAATAATACGGTATTCGGATTGGCAGCCTATTTCTACGCACGGGATAACGCACGTATTCATAGAGTTTCTGAAGCTCTCGAATATGGAATTGTTGGCGTAAATACGGGAATCATTTCAACGGAGGTGGCGCCCTTTGGCGGCATAAAGCAGTCCGGGCTTGGCCGCGAGGGCAGTTGGCATGGAATGGAAGATTATCTTGAATTGAAGTATATTTGTCTTTCCATCTAATTGTCCATGATGGTTCGATGGTTTGAAGACGTCTCTTTGCAAGGCTTTGTGGTGAGATTGCCGTTACATGTACCACGCACGATGCAATAGGGAACTGTAAAGTGTAGGGTGGCTGGGTCTGTCACTTATTGCGGATTTTCGGGGGAATTTTGAAACCCGGTCAGCCTTGCGATACATCGTCATGATCGATGTAAGACGATCAGCATAGGGATTGCATCGGATTGTCTCCAACGATCTGGGAAAATCATCCCAGACCGTTGGAAACGCGCGACACGTGTCCTTAGCTTAGTTGCTTTCAAGTGCCTTGTTGGCGCTGCCCGCAATAGCAATTTTACGTGGTTTCAGAGCTTCTGGAATTTCGCGCTTCAGATCAACGTGCAGCATTCCATCCGCGTGATGAGCGGCCGATACATGCACATGATCAGCAAGATGGAACTTACGCTCGAAAGCGCGCGTTGCGATACCACGATGCAAGTAAACTCTTTCGCCATCATCATCAGATTTGCTGCCCGAAATGATCAGGAGATTTTCTCTCACTTCGACCGATAAATCTGTTTCGGAGAAGCCGGCGGCGGCAACAGAAATGCGGTACGTGTCATCCGCACTCTTCTCAATGTTATAGGGTGGGTAACTTGACTGGCTGACGTCATTTGTCAGTACCCGGTCCATCAGATCGGTAATGGGATCAAAACCAACCGTGGCTCTCAGTAAAGGTGAAAAATCAAGTGTACGCATTGTTATATCCTCTTCTTGAGCGATTTAAGATACGATGGCCTCCCATGAGGGACGGGCCGATGATTTAAGTGTTGGACCTGAATTCAGCGTCCGACCGAGTATAGATGGGGTCGCAACCGGGGTTCTGCAACCCTGCCGTATAAGTTTTTGCTAAGGTGAGCAGGTATGTGAACCGCCACCGAGAGGCTGAATTTACAGGAGTGCTGGAGGTTGTGGCCCACCGGTCGCCCAATCAAGAAGCTCAACCGTGTGGACAACAGGAATTTCTGTTCCGTTTCCAATCTGCATCATACAGCCAATGTTTCCTGCCGCGATAACGTCCGGTGATTGAGCCTCCAGGGTCTTGACTTTACGATCCTTAAGTTCCTTCGATATCTCGGGCTGCATCAAGTTGTATGTCCCCGCAGACCCACAGCACAAATGACTATCAACAGGTTCCACGACCTTATATCCTGCCTTCTTGAGAAGGTCCTTGGGGTATGTCTTGATCTGTTGTCCGTGCTGTAATGAGCAGGCTGCATGATAAGCGACAGCGATGTCTTTTTCATCTCCATGTGGTAAATCGAGATTCATTAATAACTCACTGACATCAACGGCAATCTTCGAAACACGTGCTGCATCGTCCGCCAAGGATTCATTGCGGAATATATGCCCATAGTCCTTTACCGTGGTTCCACAACCGCTTGTATTGATGACGATGGCATCCAGTCCTTGCCCATCCATTTCCTTTGACCATGCTCGAACATTCTTTGCGGCTGTGTTGTGGCTCAGTGCCGTCTTTCCCATATGATGCGTCAAGGCCCCGCAGCAGCCGGCCCCTTCGGCGACGACGACCTCGCAACCAAATCGCGTCAACAGTCGTATCGTTGCGTCGTTAATGTCGGTGTTCAAGGCCTTTTGGGCGCAACCGGTCATCAATGCCACACGCATCTTTTTTGCACCAATGGGTGCAAAACTCTGCGGATCATCATTTCGACTGACAGGAGGAACAACTTTTGGCGCCATCTCAAGCATCGCCTTGAGTCTTGGGTCTGGCATAAGAGATGCGAACGGACGACCAACTTTCGCTCCCAACAATGCCACTCGGAATCGCATCGGGTACGGCAAGATTTGGGCAAGCACCCACCGTAGGACACGTTCAAACAGAGGTCTTTGATAGCGATTCTCAATATACTCACGTGCATGGTCAACAAGATGCATATAATGTACACCGGACGGGCATGTGGTCATGCAGGCTAGACACGATAGACATCGATCAATATGCTTTACAGTTTTCGCATCCGGATCACGGTTGTTTTCAAGCATATCCTTGATCAGGTAGATGCGACCACGTGGACTATCCAGTTCATCGCCTAAAACCTGATAGGTGGGGCAGGTAGCGGTGCAAAAACCGCAGTGAACACACGTGCGCAAGACCTCATTCGATCGCTTGATTCCGGGGTCCCTGAGTTGTTCTTCTGAAAACGTTGTCTGCATCGAAACTACCCTACATCCATTGTCTCGGGATCAAAGTTCTTGTGTTCATGTGGCGGGAACGTTGGAAAAGCCGTTCGTCCTTCGGCTCCGACGATCCGGGTTGTTTCGACTGATTATACGGGATAGGCTCCTTGAACGGCGATCCTTGAGGCGATGTCCGCTTTGCGAGGTCAGGTACAGCTGGCGTGACGCCAATCATCTCAAACCCGTGTGTAACCCGCTCGCTGCCCATATTTGCCATGATAGCATGTACTCGAGTGAAAGCTTGAAAAAATACTCGCCGAACCGCTGGTTGTGGACGTAAAACCATTCGGCCCAAGTTGGCAACGGAAGATGCGGCACATTGGTTGATCATTATCCACTGCATATGTGGCCAACCGTTATACCCGTTCTCGACATGTGATCTTCGTCACGCGATCAAACATGTATGGTCCTTCTTTTAAATCCATGTCCTTGTCCTTATGCCGCTGTCATGAGTCCGGCGTTCAGAATTCCACGCGGATCAAATTGCGCTCTCAATCCGTCGCTGAGAGCTGCCACAGAAGGTAGCGCCGGTTGGAACATTCCGATACGATCACGTGTTTCCTGATCCGCCCGTACTAAGGTTGCATGCCCCGAAAATTTGCCAACTTGCGCACGCATATTTGTTCCCCTTCCTGACTTTAACCAGATCAGTCCACCGCCCCAGTCATACATCAGTTCGGTCGTTTCCAGCCTGTCAGTAAGGTTCGGTCCATCGGATGGCTTGACGGAGAAGCGCCAGACATCACCCTCATGATCATGGAAGGACTTTGCATCGCAAATCCCGCGCCAAATCTCAGCGGAGTCCTCCTTGTTCCGCGTTGTCTCTGCATTACCGAATTCAGTAAGTAAATCTGCGAGGCGCTGTGACCGATAACGAACACTTTCGGTAAATCCTTCCAATCTCAGGACCGTGATGTCTCGGCTCGGCAAGCAGGCGGCTCCCGTTACCTCAAAAGGTGATCCGAGAGCTTTCGACATGGCTTTCACCGCTGTTCGATCATCAAGGGAATGCAAAATGACGGTTGACTCTGTCTCGGGTTGTGGCAATACTTTCAGCGATACCTCCGTCAGAATTCCTAAGGTGCCGCGCGATCCTGCCATGAGCTTAACCAAATCATAACCTGTGACGTTCTTCATGACGCGTCCGCCATTCTTGATGATTTGGCCCGATCCAGTTACAAAGCGGACACCGAGAACAAAATCCCGGCAGCTACCAACGGCCACCCGTCGAGGTCCAGATATATTTGCGGCAACGACGCCGCCAATTGTTGGTTCACCATCGGTACCGAGCAAACCACGGTAATCCATCGGTTCGAATGCAAGTCGTTGATTTTCGGATTGTAAGGCGTCATTGACCTCTGCCAATGTCGTGCCGGCTTTCACAACCATCGTGAGGGCACCCGGCTCATAGAGTGAAATGCCGCTCAGTCCGGTCACGGTCAGCGCAATCCCTTCGGGAGCCATGCCCCGAGTGTTTCCCCCTTGAACGGCCAATGGATCCTGACTGGAACGTACGATCTCGGCAAGTTCATCTTCATTGCGTGGACTGAGCATGAATCTTTCCCGCGACTACGTTCGTTACTCGGCAGCCATCGTGTGCATTCGACGGCTCTCGCTATCCTCCAATGGAAAGACTTTGGCAGGATTGAGCAGCCAGTTCGGATCAAATACATCCTTGACAGCCATTTGGGCTTCAATATCGTCGCGGGTATATTGATGGGACATCAGATCACGTTTTTCGATACCAACCCCATGTTCACCGGTTAAACAACCACCAACTTCCACACATAATTTGAGAATATCGGCTCCGAAAGCCTCACATGTTTCCAGATCACCCGGTTTGTTGGCGTCAAACAAGATCAAGGGATGCATGTTGCCGTCGCCGGCATGAAACACATTGGCGACATTCAAGCCGTAATTCTTGGACATTTCGCCAATTCGGCGTAAGACATACGGTAGGGATGAGACGGGTATTGTACCATCCAGACACATATAATCATTGATTTGACCCATTGCACCGAAGGCCGACTTGCGGCCAAGCCAAATCCGGCTGGCTTCGTCAGCATCGGCAGCTTCGCGTATTTCGATTGGATCATGTTTGGCTGCGATTTGTTTGATCAAACCGAGCTGCATATCAATTTCTTCTTCACTGCCTTCGACTTCAATGATCAGCAAAGCATCGCAAATCGGGTAGCCCGCCTTCGCGAATGCTTCGCACGCTTCAATACAGGGTCGATCCATAAACTCAATTGCCACGGGTAAGACACCGGCCTTAATAATATCCGATACAACTTCACCGGCTACTTCATTGCTCTCATATCCCATGAGGACCGGCCGTGCACCTTCTGGTTTGCGTAAAATCCGAAGCGTTGCCTCGGTGACAACGCCGAGCTGCCCTTCCGAGCCACAGATCAGGCCCAGGAGGTCATAACCTCCGGAATCAAGATGTGCTCCGCCAAGTTCCACGATAGTGCCATCCATTTGCACCATTGTCACTCCCAGTAGGTTATTTGTCGTAACACCGTACTTTAGGCAATGTGCTCCTCCGGAGTTCATCGCAATATTCCCCGCAATGGCGCAGGCAAGTTGTGACGATGGATCAGGGGCATAGAAGAAATCTTCGTCTTCGACCGCGCCCGTTATACTTAAGTTTGTACGTCCTGTCTGAACTCGAATAATACGATTGTCATAGTCAACTTCGATAATCTCGTTCATACGGGCCACCCCGAGAATAACACAGTCGGCTGTTGGTAAGGCCCCTCCAGCCAGCGATGTTCCGGATCCTCTCGGAACAACCGGCACGCCTTCTTCGTAACAAATTTTGAGGATGTCGGACACCTCTCGTGTCGTTGAAGGAAGCACAACGATTAAAGGTGGGCACCGGTAAGCGGAGAGAGCATCGCATTCATAGGCCCGTGTTTCCGATATCTCGTGAATCACCGCGTCTTTCGGCAATACCGATGTCAACCGAGTCACTAAACGCGGCTTAAGAGACAGTATCGTAGGGTTCGGTTCTGGCATTTGCATCGGTGTTCCCTCCTAATTGGTAAATAAATATTACCAATTCTGTAAATTACAAGTGATGTGTGACCCTATATTCCCAATTCCTAAAAAATTATCATCAAATGAGTGATAAACTCCGAATCGACGCATGAAGTTCCCTCCCCCTGACGGCTCTTGTTCCTTGGCGATAGTCCAACTGCTGATGCGTGTCAGGTTGTCAAACGATCACGTCATATGCAGAATGTAATCTGATTTCCGTGTACATTTCCCCAATGTCTGTGATCGAACCTTCTTTCGTGAATCAGCGAAGAGATTGATTGAAGAGTGCCGGCATGATTCTGATTTAGATCAAAATCCGATCAACCTTGTCGGCCGTAAGGTCTTTAACTCCGATGATAAGGTGTTCCCGCCAATATTGTGACGGCACGATAGAGTTGTTCGGCTAACATGACCCGCACAAGTTTATGTGGCCATACCATGGCTCCAAAACTCATCACTTGGTCAGCGCGTGCTCTGAAATCTGGATCAACTCCATCTGCTCCGCCAATCATGAATGCGAGATGCGGCGTGCCCTCATCTCTCAAACGTTCCAGCCATTCGGCAAAGCTCGGGGATGTCATTGTGGCACCACGTTCATCCAGGAGACACACCACGGCCCGCTTGGGAACAGACGCTTGGAGGAGACGTGTTTCAGCGACGCGACCACCGTTTTTTCTCTCGATAATCTCTGTGACAGTTGCCGGTCCCATGCCAAGACCTTGGGTGATACGGTTAAATTGTGCCAAGAAATCATCGACGAGCCGACGTTCAGGGCTGTCACGAAGCCGTCCAACCGCAAGAATATGAACGTGCATCATGAACAAATGAAACCGCGTTTACGTCGCTGGTGGAGAAGCGGCGAGCCACATTTTTTCGAGTTGGTAGAACTCCCGAACCTCTGGACGAAAGATATGTATGATGATGTCACCCGTATCAATAAGTACCCAATCTCCGCGGTCTTTCCCCTCGACACGGGAAATAATGCCAAAATCCACCTTTATTTTTTGAATTAATTTCTCTGCCAAAGCCGAAACTTGACGAGTTGAACGACCCGAACACACAATCATGTAGTCGCCGATCGATGACTTACCCTCAAGATCAATTGTAATGACGTCTTCCGCTTTATCGTCCGACAGTTGGGACGTAACGGCCGTGAGTAATCGTTCCGCTGAGGCGCTTGTCCGTTTCGCATCTGGCTGTTTTCCCCTATTTTCAGCGGCAGAAACCGCAACTGTGTTGATCGACAGAACATTATCCTCCATAGAATTTAGGGTGGGTTCGTTCGCGAACCTCTGTCAATTTAAGGGGTAACGAATGCCATTGCAATAAATTCTTCATCGGCTGAGGCCGACGAGTAATGTGATTTGGTCTTGCTTTAAAATCAGGCACACGGCTATAGTTCTGCACGACCAAAAGGGCTTCGAGGAAAAAAAGGGGTGCGCGCGTTCGTTAATATTGATGATGCGCGTCTGTATGCACACTCTGCGAGAAGTCTTGCTGACGCGTTCGTGTTGATTCATTGGGAGAGGTTTCGCGTCACTATACGTCTTTTTCTTCTGGAAGTTAAACGGCAGAATTGCCCAAATGCGTTCCATTGGCCGTTGGATGGAGAGTGGTCGCTGTCAGAATTGCACGCATGAAAATAACTTGCATTGTGGTCGTAAGTTGCTCTTGCCCGTGCAGTCTGAACTCGGTACCTTCTGTGCATTGTGTGACAACGCCATTTGGCGATGTCCAATCGAGTTGGGTTGCGATCAAAGTCGATTGGATAAATCGACATCTCGAAGAAATCATAATAATTTCGAAGGTGATTCCAATGCCTCCCAAGACACTTTATGATAAGATTTGGAATGCCCATGTCGCCCACGAAGCGGTGGATGGCACCTGCTTACTTTATATTGATCGTCATCTCGTACATGAGGTGACGAGCCCGCAAGCCTTTGAAGGTTTGCGTATAGCAGGGCGAAGCATTCGCTCTCCAGACAAGACCATCGCGGTACCGGATCATAACGTGCCGACGACCGAAGGGCGTGAAGATCCGCAGAATATGACGGAAGACAGTGCGATTCAAGTTGCAGCACTTGATAAGAATGCAAGGGAGTTTGGAATTCATTATTATCCAGTGACAGATATTCGGCAGGGAATCGTACATATCGTTGGACCGGAGCAAGGATGGACTCTGCCTGGAATGACGGTCGTATGTGGGGACTCGCACACGGCGACTCATGGTGCTTTTGGATCTCTTGCGCATGGGATTGGAACCTCTGAAGTTGAGCATGTTCTGGCTACGCAAACCCTGATTCAGAAGAAATCAAAAAATATGAAAGTGGAAATCACCGGTAAACTTGCTCCCGGTGTCACGGCAAAGGATATCACGCTGTCTGTTATCCAAAGAACCGGAACTGCGGGTGGAACGGGTCACGTAATCGAATACTGTGGTGAGGCCATTCGTGATCTTTCGATGGAAGGCCGAATGACTGTATGCAATATGGCTATCGAAGGTGGTGCACGTGCCGGGTTAATAGCGCCGGATCAGAAAACTTTCGCTTACATTAAAGGTCGCCCACATGCTCCGAAAGGAGCGCAATGGGAGGCCGCACTTGCCTGGTGGAAAACGCTTTATTCCGACGAAGACGCCATCTGGGATAAAGTTATCACGATGAGCGCTGATGACATCGCCCCTGTCGTTACTTGGGGAACGTCACCGGAAGATGTGCTGCCGATCACGGACGTGGTTCCATCACCGCATGATTTCGAAGGTGGAAAAGTCGGTGCTGTAGAGCGATCCCTTGAATATATGGGGTTAAGTCCGGGAACAAAACTTTCTGATATCAAGATCGATACCATATTCATTGGATCCTGCACCAATGGAAGAATTGAAGACTTGCGAGCGGCCGCAGACATTCTAAGGGGAAAAAAGATTCAAAGTGGCCTGCGCGCAATCGTTGTACCCGGCTCGGGACTCGTTCGTGAGCAAGCGGAACACGAAGGCCTGGCAGAAATCTTCCGGCAGGCTGGATTTGAATGGAGACTGGCGGGGTGTTCCATGTGCCTGGCGATGAACCCTGATCAATTGCGGCCTGGTGAACGCTGTGCCGCAACATCAAACCGTAACTTTGAAGGCCGACAGGGCCGCGGCGGGCGAACGCATTTGATGAGCCCCGCCATGGCGGCCGCGGCGGCGATAACAGGACGGCTCACGGACGTAAGAGAGATGATCTGATGGAACGCTTTACAACACTCACGGGTATCGCGGCCCCAATGCCCCTGGTCAATATCGATACAGATATGATCATTCCAAAGCAATTTCTGAAGACGATAAAACGTTCCGGGCTTGGTGCCAATCTGTTTGACGAAATGCGCTACTTTGAAAGCGGGCACGAGAATCCTGAGTTCGTCTTGAACCAGGAGAAATACCGAGATTGCCAGATCCTGGTGACTGGAGAGAACTTTGGCTGCGGGTCGTCCCGAGAGCATGCACCATGGGCTTTAATGGATTTTGGAATTCGATGCATTATCTCAGCAAGCTTCGCAGATATCTTCTATAACAACTGTTTCAAGAATGGCATCTTGCCCTTGACATTTTCACAGGAAATTGTCGCGAACTTGATGCAAGATGCGGAAAAAGGAGCAAACGCCCGTATGACGATTGATCTTGAAACGCAAAGCGTGACCACTTCGGATGGCGAGCGTTTCTTGTTTGATATCGATCGCTTTCGAAAATACTGTCTATTGAACGGGCTCGATGATATCGGACTTACGCTTGAAAAGATTGCGTTCATCGACACATTCGAAAGGCAATCCCGAATGGAACGTCCATGGGTTTGACGCGAACGGCTCTCTGTCTGTCGGGGCATAAGTCCAGATGATGTCACGACGTGGCTTATAGCCAATTCAGAAACACACAGGCTAGCACATTCGCAATCGGGTTCTATTGATGTTTGACGGTTCTCAGCGAAATCAGGGTTCGAGAAAGGCAGGGTCTTAAATTAATGCCGAAGTTTTCTCTTTTGATTTTGCCGGGTGATGGCATCGGCCCCGAGGTGATGACCGAGGTTCGCCGCGTCATTGATTGGTTCATCGATAAACGCAACCTCGGTTTTGATATCATCGAAGATCTTGTTGGGGGGGCCGCTTACGATATCTACGGTACACCCCTTCATGACACGACGTTGGCTCAGGCCAAGGCTGTCGATGCCGTTCTATTGGGAGCAGTTGGCGGTCCCAAATATGATGATCTTGATTTTGACGTTAAGCCCGAACGTGGGTTGTTGAGACTTCGTAAGGAACTTGACTTGTTCGCGAATCTGCGTCCGGCACAGTGTTTTGATGCCTTGTCAGATTTTTCATCACTGAAGC
This sequence comes from Aestuariivita sp., assembly GCA_026710045.1. Lineage (GTDB taxonomy): Bacteria > Pseudomonadota > Alphaproteobacteria > Rhodobacterales > Rhodobacteraceae > JAPORY01. The sequence goes on from JAPORU010000050.1 coordinate 36,047, forward strand.
GTGACGTTGTGTCCGGCCTTGATCTACTGATTGTCCGGGAGTTGACATCCGGCGTTTATTTTGGAGAACCGCGGGGAATATTTACGGAAGGTAATGAACGCGTCGGTATCAATACCCAGCGCTACACTGAAAGTGAAATTGAGCGCGTTGCTAAAGCCGCCTTTGAATTGGCTATGCAACGCAATTGCCGACTCTGTTCGATGGAAAAAGCAAATGTGATGGAGTCCGGTGTTCTTTGGCGCGAGGTGGTCACACGTGTCGGCGCCGATTTCCCAGAGGTTGACCTCAGTCATATGTATGCAGATGCGGGCGCTATGCAGTTGACACGTCAGCCGAAGCAATTTGATGTCATTGTTACCGATAACTTATTTGGCGACTTGCTTTCGGACCTTGCCGCGATGCTGACGGGATCGCTTGGCATGTTACCTTCCGCGAGCCTGGGCGCGCCGATGGACAATGGACGTCCTCGGGCACTGTATGAACCGGTTCATGGATCCGCCCCTGATATTGCTGGGCAAGGATTAAGCAACCCGATGGCTTGCATTCTGAGTTTCGCGATGGCGCTACGTTATTCATTTAAACTCGATCACGAGGCGAATCGCTTGGAGATGGCCGTTCAGAGTGTGCTCGCGGATGGCCTGCGTACGGCTGATCTTCTGGGAGAAGATGGCACCGATTCCGTATCCACGGCTGCAATGGGTGATGCAATTTTAGCTCAGTTGAATTTATCGCTTTGATCGATCATAGTCTCAATTGCCGTTGTAATGTGCGTTAACCATCGTTATGATGACAGATGTTACGGAGTGTAGCTCAGCCTGGTAGAGCACTGTCTTCGGGAGGCAGGGGTCGTGAGTTCAAATCTCGCCACTCCGACCACCGAATGTATGCACATATATGTGATCGAAACCAGATGATGTTTGCTTTACGAGACTCCTATCGCAATCCTCAGTTTGATCCTATGTGATCCATCAGGTCTCTGTGAACGCAGAGTCAAGTGCCGCCAAAATAATGTCAATTTCAGTGCTCGAGATAATCAGCGGCGGCGACATCAGGATGTTGGCTCCAGAGACGCGGACCATTGCACCCTCACGGTAGGCGATGGATTGTATGCGTTCAACCTGTTCTTTCGACGCCGGAGTCTTGTTTTCTCGATCTGATACGAGCTCAAGTCCACACATTAATCCGTGACCACCACGTACATCACCAATAAGATCATGTTTATGAGACAAGGCCGTTAATCCATCGAAAAGTTGCTGACCGCGAGTCGCTGCATTCTCGGGAACATTGAGCCGTAGCGTTTCCTTTAGACACGCGACAGCTGCGGCCGCTCCCACAGGATGTCCCGAATAGGTGTAACCTGATCCGATCATGCCGTCGGATGATGGGTCCTGTTCAAAAACATCGGCAATTGCATCTGAGATCATCGTACAACCAAAGGGAAAATAACCGGTGGTGATTGCCTTGGCGGTTGACATCAAATCGGGTTGAACATGCCAATGTCGAGATCCCGTCCAACTGCCGGTGCGCCCAAAACCGGTAATGACCTCATCGGCAATCAATAAAATTCCGTACTGCGAACAGAGGTCACGCACCCCTGGCATGAAGCTCTTGTGGGGTGGTATCACGCCTCCGGCCCCAAGTATGGGTTCCATGATGAAGGCGGCAATTGTCTGGGGTCCTTGAAACGCGATCTCATCGTCAAGAGCCCGTAGACATAAATCTGCCAGACGCTCCGGATCTGATTCGTTAAAGGGATTGCGGTATGTGTAGGGAGCCGGAATCTGAAAGCAGCCCGGAAGCAAAGGTTCATAAGGGGTTCGAAAATTCGCATTGCCGTTTACAGAGGCTCCGCCGGTATGGGTTCCATGATAACCCTTCTTCAACGACAGGAATTTCACGCGCCCGGCTTCGCCTCTCAATTTATGATATTGCCGCGCGAGTCGAAGACAGATTTCGACGCTGTCTGATCCACCGGACGTGAAGAAGGCACGAGACAATCCGTCGTCCGCAAAGAAATCCTTGAGCATGAAACTCAATTCGATGACCTTATCGTTCGAGGCTCCTCGGAACGTCGAATAATACGGTAGATCATTCAGTTGATCGGTAATTGCCTGCTTCACAGCGTCGCAGGAATAACCAAGATTGACGTTCCAAAGCCCACCCACCGCATCAACAGTGGTGTGACCATCGATATCGGTTATGCGCACACCATGGCTGGATGTAATGATCCGTGGTGGGGATATTAGTGACTCGGCTGGATGTGCCATCGGATGCCACATATGCCGTGCATTGTTTTCCATCAGAAAATTGTGGTTGTTCATAGACTGAGCTCCTTTGAGAAATCTGCCGATAGGGACGAACCGTTATCCGACCTGATCATTATGCCGCTATGATGTTGTAGTCTGGGCCGTAGGGAAAGCGGGTAATGTTGGTTGTGCCGTCTGTGTCAATGACGAGGATGTCATGTTCGCGATATCCGCCCGCGCCGGGCAGACCTTCGGGGATCAGAAGCATGGGCTCCATCGAGACTACCATTCCAGGTTCCAAGGTCGTCTTAACGTCTTCGCGGAGTTCGAGCCCAGTCTCCCGTCCGTAGTAATGGCTGAGTATGCCAAAGGAGTGCCCGTATCCGAAGGATCGGAATTGCAGGAGTCCCTTGTCTTCTAAGAACTGGTTGATCTCTGCACAGATGCCCGAGCACGTCATGCCGGGTTTGATAAGTGAGAGCCCAAGTTCGTGCGCGGCGACATTCGCTTCCCAGATCTGGAGCGTTGGGGCATCAGGTTCGCCGAGATAGAGCGAGCGTTCGAGCGCCGTATAATATCCGTTGATCATCGGAAAGGCGTTGAGACTGAGGAGGTCGCCAGATTCGAGTCGCCGTCCAGTCACAGGGTTGTGGGCACCGTCAGTATTGAGGCCAGACTGGAACCAGACCCAGGTATCGCGATATTCTGCGTCCGGGAAGGTATCGGCAATTGCGAATTCCATCGCGTCGCGGCCGGTCATTGCGACATCAATTTCGCGGGCCCCAATGCGAATCTCATCCTTGATCGTCTGGCCTCCAATATCCGCGATGCGTGCGCCCTCCTTGATGAGAGCGATCTCTGCGGACGACTTGATCATTCGGAGCCGCATCGTGTCCGGCGCGATATCGACCAGTGTTTCGATGTTCAGTATTTCGCGGCATGCCCGTTCCGCCGTGAGTGTCAGGTGGTCTGCTTCAATGCCGAGCCGGACGGGAGTGCCGAGGACGGATCTCACCGCCCGCCAGTAGCTGTCGTGCTTCCAGTCCGTGTAGACGAGGTTGTCCCCGATTGAGCGTCGCCATGGCTGGCCGGCGTCGATGTTGGCCGACACTGTCACGCACTGATCCTCGGTCACGATGCAGCCGTAGGGACGGCCGAAAGCGCAATAAAGGAATCCGGAGTAGTAGGCGATGTTGTGCATCGACGTGAGCAGCACGACGGGGACATCTCTTTTGTCCATGACTGCGCGGAGCTTCTCTAGTCGCGCCGTGTACTCTTCCGGGGCAAAGGGCAGTGTGGCCTTTTCGCCGTTTTCGAGAACAAGGAAGTCGGAGCGTGTGGCCGCCATGAAGGTCTCCTTTTCAGCTGTCGCCCCGGAATATGGGGCTATGATCTCTCACATCGAGACCGATGCCGCAGCGGTCTCATCGACACGGGCGTGTTCATTTTCAAACGATCCAACTGCCGAGTTTTGAATCAATTTGACTGTCCATTGAATTTCTGTAACGTTACTGCAAGACTTTATCTGAGATAAGCGGAGAACATGTTGGTCGACAACTCTCAATCCGACGCATTTGTTGAATTTGAACGCGTGCAGAAGAGTTATGACGGGGAAAAGCTCGTCGTCAAGGACTTAAATCTAAGTATGCCAAAGGGCGAATTCTTGACAATGCTCGGCCCTTCAGGATCGGGAAAAACAACGTGTCTGATGATGCTCGCTGGATTTGAAACGGCTACGCATGGTGATATTCGGCTTGATGGTACGTCAATCAATAACATTCCACCGTACAAGCGTGGTATCGGTATGGTGTTTCAGAACTATGCGCTGTTCCCGCACATGACCGTCGCCGAAAACTTATCGTTTCCATTGGAGGTTCGGAAAGTTGGCAAATCTGCGAGAGAGCAAAAGATTAAGCATGCACTGGAAATGGTGGAGATGCACGAATTTGGCGCCCGGCGCCCGGCGCAACTTTCAGGTGGTCAACAACAACGGATCGCTTTAGCCCGAGCCTTGGTTTTTGAGCCAAAACTTGTGTTGATGGATGAACCGTTGGGAGCGCTTGACAAGCAGCTTCGTGAAAAGATGCAATTCGAGATAACACGATTAGCCCACAATCTTGGAATAACAGTGGTTTATGTAACGCATGATCAAACGGAAGCTCTGACCATGTCTGATCGTGTTGCCGTATTTGACGATGGTTATATCCAACAGATTGCCCCTCCTGACATCTTATATGAAGAACCTGGAAACAGTTTTGTCGCGCAGTTTATCGGAGAAAACAATACTCTAGAAGGGGTGATTAAAGAGATAAGAGATGATTACGCTACGGTGCAATTGGATAACAGTGAACTGATTGATTGCAAACCCGTTAATGTGTCAAGAGTTGGTGAACGAACCCGTGTGTCCATTCGTCCGGAGAGAGTGGAATATAATAAATCACGTTTGCATGACAATGCCCAGACAATAAAGGCGGACGTTTTGGAAGTAATTTACATGGGCGATATTTTCCGCACCCGTTTGCGCGTTGCCGGAAATGATGAGTTCATTATCAAGACACGAAATGCACCCGATCAGGATCGTTTGCAAAGTGGTCTACAGATTGAAATCGGATGGTTAGCGGACGATTGTCGCGCTTTAGATGCTTGAACGAGAGGGAAATTGCAAAGTAAAAAAGAACAGTTTAGGGGTAAAGCGTTCGATCAGTACCTGGTCGGGTTACTTAACAAAATTCTAAATTTCGGGAAGAGGAGAATTGAGGAATGAAAAGAAAACTTGCGATTACGGCAGCGAGCATGGCAGCAATCTCTGCACAGGTAGCGGTCGCTGATGATATGGTATTTGTGAGTTGGGGAGGTGCGTATCAACAGTCACAGCACCGAGCCTACGTGGAGCCCTATCTTGAGATGAACCCAAATATTAGCGCAACGTGGGATGAAAGCTCCGCAGAAGCGGTTGCAAAGTTGCGGGCGATGAACGAAGCGGGAAATGTCACATGGGATGTTGTTGATGCGGTTGCTGCCGACGCAATACGGCTGTGTGATGAGGGTCTTGCTTTGGAAATCGATCATGACGCACTCCTCGCGCCTGCTCCCGATGGTACACCGGCCAGCGAAGATTTTGGTGACCTAATCGTTTCCGAGTGCTTTATTCCGCAAATTGTGTATTCCACAACTTTTGGCTATCGCACGGATCTGATTGATGCACCAACAGATGTTTGTGCAGTGTTCGATCTTGAAACCTATCCAGGGCGGCGTAGTCTTGAGAAGCGACCCGTTAATAACTTGGAATGGGCTCTTTATTGTGATGGAGTTGCCAAGGACGAGATATACGACGTTCTCGCAACAGAAGAGGGCCAAGAGCGAGCACTAGCAAAACTTGATACAATAAAATCAGAAGTCATTTGGTGGTCGGCCGGTGCGGATACGCCGCAACTGCTGGCCGATGGCGAGGTGGTGATCGGCTCGACGTATAATGGGCGTCTTTTTTCGGTTATTGAAGAGCAAAAGCAGCCTGTTGCGATACTTTGGGACATGCAAGTGTTCGATCTTGATGGCTGGATTATTCCCACTGGATTGTCAGATGATCGTGTGGCTCGTGCGAAGGATTTTCTTTATTTTGCGACCGACACGCAAAGGTTAGCCGATCAAGCGAAGTTCATTTCCTATGGACCGGCGCGCCTGTCCTCCGCACCTCTCGTCGGGAAGCACGCTGATCTCGGTATTGATATGGCACCACACATGCCTACCGATCCGAATAACGCAGCCAATACGCTGCTGTATAATTATGAATTTTGGGCGGATTATCGCGATGATATAGACGCCAAATTTCAGGCGTGGCTTGCGCAGTCATAAACCGGAAACGGGGCAAAGTTTGTGTCTTTGCCCCGTTTCAAGATGGGTAAGTATTAGCACTGCATAGTATGGTGATTCATGTTAAGAGCCTGACCGAAAATTCGGGATTAACCTAACATCATATCGCGTTTTATTTTGGTTTTTACTGAATATACTGTAATATGGGGTATCTTGGTTCAGCCTCTAAGACAGATGAGCTTGGTAACTTCATAGAAATAGTGTGACGAACTTTGAGGGGCTCGAGCGTTACAACGTCCGATGTCTGCTCCGAGGTGAGATACCCTGAATATTGGAAAGATTCATGTCCCATACGGCGTGTCGGAATCGAGGGTTCGAGATACGAAATCACTGTAGCCGTTTCGGGCATTCGGAATAGCAAGAACATTGGAACACTCGTTTGTCGGCTTCCAAAAGGTTCATTGTTCATGGTCGATGGCGTAACTGAATGACCCTTGGAACTGAATCAATGAACTCTACTTGTGGTCCGGTGCTTGCGGCTGACGGAACACCGCTTAAGAAGTCGTTGGCGCGTGCTCTGAGAATGCAAAAGCTCAGGGCACTGATGCTCGTTGCACCCCTGATGCTTTTCATTGTGATAACCTTCCTTGCGCCAATAGCCGACATGTTGTTCCGTTCAGTGGAAAATGCGATTGTAGCGGACACTCTACCCGAAACTATTCAAAAATTATCCGAATGGGACCCTACGAGGGATCAGGCACCTGAAGAGGCCGTATTTGAGACACTCTATATTGACGTATTTTTTGCTGCCGAGGAGAAAAAACATACACGACTGGGTACCCGACTAAATTATGAGTTAACGGGGATCAGTTCTCTTTTCCGTAAATCTGGACGTCGTATTGGACGTTTCCCTACCGATATCTACGCTGAGCAATTTATTTCCCAAGACTCACGTTTGTCGGACCCCATGTTTTGGGTGCGGATGATGAACGACCCACGTATTGTGAGGAGTCTCCCATTAACCGCACGAACATGGACTCGATGGACACATTATTTACGTGGCGAAGGCGATGATCCATCAATGGAGGATGTTGAAAATGTTTTTTATGCCGCTCTTTTTTTCGATTTAAGGAACAGTGCCGATGGCATCTCCGAGGTTTTAAACAATATTGATATTTCAAATTTCGAATCCATTGACTTAGGCGCAGAATTTGAAGCGATAGATGAAGACTGGGTAAATCCAAGTGTATGGCGCACGATTTATACATATTCGCCGAAGTACACTTCAGGATATTTCTTGAATGCGGTTGATTTACAGAAAGGATTAGACGGACCCGAAGTTCGGCCCGAAAATCAACGGATTTACCTGTTGTTATTTCAGCGCACACTTGTGATGTCATTCGTTATCACAGTGAGTTGTATTCTGCTTGGTTACCCGGTGGCCTGGTTACTTGCAAATTTATCAACACGAACTGCAAACTTATTGTTGATTCTCGTTTTGTTGCCCTTCTGGACATCCCTTCTCGTACGCACCTCGGCTTGGAAGGTTATGTTGCAACAACAAGGGGTCATTAACGATACTTTAGTTTGGCTCGGGCTTATCGATGACGCCAATCGACTGATTATGATCAATAATCAATTTGGAACAATTGTGGCAATGACACATATTTTGCTACCATTTATGATACTGCCTCTATACTCGGTCATGCAGACAATTCCGCCCAGTTATGTTCACGCCGCCAAGTCACTTGGAGCGACCAATTGGACAGCATTCTGGCGAGTCTATTTTCCCCAGACTGTTCCGGGGATTGGAGCCGGTTCAATACTCGTTTTCATTCTATCGATTGGCTATTACATTACACCGGAAATCGTTGGTGGTACGACGGGTACGTTCATTTCAAATCGTATCGCCTACCATATTTCGTCGTCACTCAATTGGGGGCTTGCAGCGGCTTTGGGTACAATTCTGCTCGCCGCCGTACTGATTCTCTATTGGGCCTATGACAAGATTATCGGTATGGACAACATGAAACTTGGGGGCTGAAAATTGACCGCACTGACGCCAATTTCGCCGACGCCAATTGCATTTTTTGTCCCGGTCAGTGCTGCTGTGGGGGCTGGATTTGGTCTATTAATTGGAACTTCGCAAGGACAAAGCACGCTTGGTTTCATTGCCGGTGCAGTCACCATGGCGGTAATTTCTGTGCTTGCCACGAGACCCTTTGTCGGGGAACGGGTAGCGCGTTGGACGCTCTCTCTTCTCTTTACTGTTTCGGGGGTCATTTTTGCAGGAATTATGGGCGGTCTCGTGGGTGCCGCCATCGGTGGGTTCTGGGCGTGGTTTATTTTTTGGTTATCAGAAGGACGTTATCGCCGCAAGCTGCCGTCATACCTGACCCCTGATCAAGTATTGTGGCATTTCACATTTCGGATCATTGTCAGTTTGGTTTTGATCTTTCTGATTCTTCCCATCATTGTCGTGATGCCATTGTCCTTCAATGCACAGGATTTCTTTACCTTCACTCCAGAAATGTTGCGTTTGGACCCTGCAGGCTATTCCCTGAAACATTATGTCGATTTTTTTACCAACCCAGATTGGCAACAGGCACTCAGGAACTCTGTAATTATAGCACCATTTGCGACATTTTTATCAGTTACCTTTGGAACTCTTGCCGCAATAGGTTTAAGCTCTGAGCATGTTCCATTTCGTCGCGCAATCATGGCAACATTAATCTCACCGATGATTGTCCCACTTATTATTTCTGCGGCGGGCATGTATTTCTTTTTTTCCCGTATTGGATTACAAGGAACTTTTTTGGGGGTCATCCTTGCACATGCAGCCTTGGGTATTCCATTTGTTATCATTACAGTCACAGCGACCCTTGTCGGTTTTGACCGTTCTTTGACACGTGCCGCTGCGAATTTAGGGGCCAATCCGGTAACCACTTTCTTCAGGGTTCAAATGCCATTGATTTTGCCCGGTATGATTTCAGGTGGTTTGTTTGCCTTCATTACGTCATTTGATGAAGTTGTTGTCGTGCTTTTTGTCGGTTCAGCAACCCAACAAACATTACCATGGCAAATGTTTACGGGTCTAAGAGAACAAATTTCGCCAACTATTTTGGCGGCTGCAACAATACTGGTTACAATTTCAATTATACTCTTGACGGTTGTTGAATTATTGCGCCGACGTTCTGAACAATTGCGCGGCATAAGCCCGAGTTAGTTTTTACGTTCCATAGCTTAAACGACGTTCAACAATTCCTATGTACCAATATGATCACGTCTCGAATTGGGACTCGATAACGCGGTATCGGTAGTCGAGTCTTTCGGCAATTGCGCGACGTGAAAAAAATACGCCAAGGAAAGATTACGTTAGCAACATAAGTGAAGGACAATCGATTATAAGACCTATCACCCAAAATTTCCCCGGATTGTTCCTGATATGTGTGTTGGGTATAAAGGTGAAAAGGTGATCGAAAGGTTGTTTTTGGTCTCCTGCCATGTCATTAAATTGAAGGTTGAAAGTGGAAAGATTGGAGACTCAAGATCAGGTGAACCTGGGCCATTATAATGAAGGAGACCGTCGGTCTTTAATGATTGACGGTCTTATGTCGGCATTGAGACGCAATCGCGAATGAACATGGGATGATGTCGCTGCTACCGATAACAATTTGCCGTCCTGACCCGTGCCTTAAAGAAACGGGATCGTCGTATCTCAGTTTTGGGGTCAGCAGCGACTGATCTTGCGGGGTATTTGTGGCGGAGTGGAATCCGGCTTTTAAGACGCTCTGTATATCCTGGCCCTTATCAATTTGAAACCGTTTTATGCCTGATAAATTGCTCTGGCTATCAAACGATTGGATAGGCAGATAGCGTCAATGATGAGATGGAGGGAAAAACAACTCTCGTCTTTAAATTCTGGAGCCACTTGCAAAAGTGGTCTGACGCGCGATTTTTTTTGCAAGCGGCAGATAGGAGACAACCGCGTGTGTCTTCGATTTTACCCAACACAAGACACAGGAGAGGTTGTCCCATCCCCTTATCAAACACGATATCCGATCTTTGGAACCGATTTCAAGCGGAATTATTCCCCAACCTAGCTGC
>JAPORU010000012.1 GCA_026710045.1 Aestuariivita sp.
TCGACATCCAAAAAATCAACATCGCCTCCGCCCTAGTCGGACGCCGCTTCAACCAACGCCGCTGAAAGGCCGTCTCGGTCGCAGGATCGTGACGGGCCAGCTGTACCTTGTTCAGCCAGTAAAAGGTTTGCAATCCGAAAAATCCACTCCCTGCACCAGTCCGTCAGTTCTGCGTCTCGGGCGGCAACGCCAAACGCTTCCTCGAAGCCGTCTTCGAGACCACACCCCGATCGCTGAATCCATCTAGGCTGACTGCGGCAGCAAGTTCAAGGCCGTTATCAGCATAACGCTTCGGCATCAAGGGAGTATGTGGTAGCATTCGCAGACGATCATTTAGTGAGCGCAACTCCAAGAAACCTTGATCTTCAGGATGTTGCGCCGCTCTATTTCTTGGGTCAAGGTATATCCGGGATTGGGGCCAAGCTTGTCCATTGCATACGGCATAGTTGATCTCTTCGCAGGCCCTGGCGGTCTTGGTGAGGGGTTTTCCGCTTTTCGTGATCAATTCGGAAGGAATCCATTTTCAATAGAGGTTTCGGTTGAGAAGGATCCTGCGGCTCACGCTACACTAAAGCTGCGCAGCTTTCTCAGGAAATTTGAACAGGGATGGCCCGCCGAATACTATGATTTCCTGAATGGCAGACAGGCAGAGCCGGATTGGTCTAAACTGTATCCTGAACAGTGGGCGGCAGCAGAGAATGAAGCCCGCTGCATGGAACTCGGTGCGGAATCCACTACCAAATTCCTGCGATCTAGAATTATGAATTTGCGCCGCGAATATCAAGACCGAACTATTTTGGTAGGTGGCCCCCCCTGTCAGGCCTATTCACTTGCGGGACGTTCGAGAAACGCGGGCATCGCCGGCTACTTGCCCCACAAGGATGACAGAAATTTTCTGTACCAAAAGTACGTTGAAGTCCTTAGAGAATTAGAACCCGCCGCTTTCGTGATGGAGAATGTAAAGGGGATGCTCTCTTCATCCATAAAAGGCAGTAGGATTTTCCACAAAGTGATGGCAGATCTCAGATCTGCCACCGGTGACGACAGTTACCGCCTTCTTTCCCTTGTGACCTCAGATAAGAAGAAAGGCGGCACGTATCCCGCACCACAGGATTTCATCGTGAATATGGAGAAACATGGTATTCCGCAAGCACGCCACCGTGTGATCATTATCGGAATTCGTCAGGATGTTTTCGGGAACCTTGGAAGCAACAACTGGTCGATTCGTTTGCCAAGTAGTGATCAATCTGTCACCGTAGGAGACATCATTGGAATCATGCCACCGCTGAGAAGCGGCCTAAGCCGAATTGATGGTCCCATAATCTGGCGAGATACAGTCTTGAACGCAATTCGGACAGTCTCCAAAGAATCCAGTCGATTGCCCAAGCAGTGCCGAGCAGCATTCGAAAAAATACTATCTGAGTGCAATGCTTCACTGCGAACTGGTGCTGTTCCCGAGAGATCATCGGACGTTGGCGCCGACATCCCGGATTCATGCCCTGACGAATTGCGCGACTGGATACTGGATCCCCTTCTTGATCGATTGCCCAACCACTATGCCCGAGGTCATATGTCGAGCGATTTGGCGCGCTATCTATTTGTGTCCGCGTTCGGACGAGCAACCGGACGATCACCCAAAGCTGCCGATTTCCCAAGCTCCCTCGTACCTAATCACAAAAACTGGGATAGTGGAAAGTTTTCTGATCGCTTTAGAGTCCAGATAGCAAATGCTCCTGCAAGCACCGTCACTAGCCATATTTCAAAGGACGGGCACTATTTTATTCATCCTGATCCCTCGCAGTGCCGCAGCCTCACGGTACGGGAAGCTGCGCGATTGCAAACCTTTCCCGATAATTACTTGTTTAAAGGAAACCGTACTCAGCAGTATGTGCAAGTTGGCAATGCAGTCCCACCGTTTCTAGCCCTACAGATTGCCGAATGTCTCTGGGAATCAATTGCTGCTGATACGCGGTGTTCCAGAGCAGGTGTAGAGAATGGATCAATACTTCAAGAGGCTGATTATTGATGTCCGCGACCGAATGGCAATCAGTCTCTCGACAAAAGCGATTGGAGCCACGCGCCTCAGTTCTTATTGAAAGTTTGCGTGACATTGGCTACTCACTGCAGACCGCCATCTCGGATGTTATAGATAATTCGATAACTGCCGGGGCTGCCAATGTTGAACTTTTGGCAAACACAGACAATAATAATCCAGCCATTGGTATACTTGATGATGGGTGCGGGATGTTGGAATCTGACCTTCTGGAGGCGATGCGACCAGGAAGTCAAAGTCCACTTGAAAAGCGTCCCGATCATGACCTAGGCCGTTTCGGCCTAGGGCTAAAAACTGCATCGTTTTCACAATGCCGATGCCTTACGGTCGTCACTCGGAGATGTAACAAGACTTCATGTGCAGTGTGGGATCTGGATGTGGTCGCAAAGACTGATGAGTGGTATGTGGAGATTCCTGACGCAACCTTCAACATACCTTGGTCAGACAGGCTAGGAGGGAATGGAACCCTGATCGTCTGGCAGAAGCTTGACCGCCTTATTGATCCGAACGATAATGCCGACACAAGAAATCTCGTTCGTCAACTTGATGAGGCTGTGTCTCATCTCGAACTAGTTTTTCACCGATTTCTGGCTGGTGAGCCAGGATTGAAGCGAATATCAATTTCACTAAATGGTCGAGACCTAATCCCATTCGACCCATTTCACTCGAGGCACGCTGCGACGATTTACGGTCCCATGGAAGTGATTAAACTCAGGAGCCAAAAGGTCCAGGTTCAGCCATTCACACTTCCACACCATAACAAGGTCACATTGCAAGAATGGGATCGTTACGCCGGGGCAGCAGGCTACATCAAGAATCAAGGTTTCTACCTTTATCGCGAGAAGCGGCTGATCCTCCACGGGACTTGGTTCAATCTTGCACGTCAGTCCGAACTAACGAAACTCGCACGAGTCCGCATAGATGTCCCTAACGGGATGGATGCCCATTGGAAGATAGATGTCAAAAAGTCGTCCGCACAGCCACCAGCACCGGTTCGAGATCGCCTCAAGAAGATAATCGAGACCATTGGAGCCACGTCAAAGCGCGTCTATAGCTCTAGAGGCAAAAAACTGACCAGCGACAACCAACTGCCTGTCTGGGCTCGAAAACAGAACAAAAATCGGATTTTCTACGATCTCAATCTAGACCATCCCGTGATCGCTCGCTTTATGAATACACTCGATGAAGAACAAGAATGTGAATTTGAAAGAATCCTCGCGCTGATCGAATCTACTATTCCAATCGATACACTCTTTGCTGATATAAGTTCGCATCCCGCGAATGTAAAGACCAGAGATCTTGACTGCAAAGAATTTTCTCACCTTGTGCGAAAAACTTTTTGTGCTTTGAAGTCAGGTGATGTCTGCAACGACGAAATCAGGCTGATGATGTCTTCGGCAGAGCCATTCCGGTCAAATTGGGAAGCAACGGAAGAGTTGATTCGGGAAATCGAAGGAGGAAATGAAACATGAAAAAGGAGTTGCAGGATATTCATGATATGGTTGGCGCTTGGCTGGCGAAGCGGTCGCCCACATCAGAAATGATCCGGAAGCAGATTGAGCATGTTCGCGGAATTCACCCCACAGTTACCGACGAGGAGGCTGAGAATCTGGCGCTGGAATTTGAACATATCCACGGTGTAATGATGGATATTGGCGTCACTCTTGAGAACTCTGAAACTGGATTCGAGGAATGGCTCGATGAAGCTCGTTCAGAAATCGAGTTCTACTATTGGGACCGATATCGAAAATTGTTGGGTGAAAAGGGATTTTCTGGTCACGTGCTTGCGGCACTGGATATCGTAACTAACAGAACGCTTGGGCTGCTTGAGAATCCAAAGAAAGAGGGAAAGTGGGACCGGCGTGGAATGGTGGTTGGCCATGTACAGTCAGGTAAGACCGCTAACTACATTGGGCTTGTAGCAAAGGCGGCTGACGCTGGCTATAAAGTCATTATCGTGATCGCCGGACTCCACAATAATCTACGCAGCCAGACACAATCACGGTTAGATGAAGGATTCACCGGATATGACAGTGCTAACCTGCTCAGTAACGACAAAGACTCAGAAAGTATAATTGGAGTAGGTCGTTACAATTCGAGTAGGCGACCAAACTCGTTCACGAATACCCTTAGAGATTTCAATAAACAGACTGCCACGAGCATTGGCATCCCGTTAATAAATCTCAAAGAGCCTGTAATTTTCGTAATCAAGAAAAACACAAATACATTGAGGAACATGCTCGAATGGCTCACAGAACACAATGCTAGGGGCGGCACTTCATCAATTAGCGCCCCGATGCTAATAATCGATGATGAGGCAGATAATGCCTCGATTAATATCAAAAAGGGAAAAGACGAAGTATCAAGAATTAATGGACAAATACGGCAACTTCTGGACATCTTTAATCGCAGCTGTTATGTCGGATACACAGCAACGCCATTTGCAAACATTTTTATTGATCCTGACAGCGACGATGACATGTTTGGCGACGATTTATTTCCACGTGATTTCATCGTTAGTCTCGACCCTCCCGATAATTATTTTGGTGCTTCGCGAGTCTTTCTTAATGGATCACCCGACATTCCCGGGTCATCTGTAGTCCGCCTCATAGATGATAGTGAACATTGGCTACCCTTCAGACACAAGAAGGATCAGTTCATCGAGGGTTTGCCTGAAAGCCTTAAAGACGCGATTAGAACCTTCGTATTGGGTCGAGCAATCAGATTAACTAGAGGGCATGATGGAAAACACAACTCAATGCTGGTCAATATTTCCCAATTCACGGACGTTCAAAGAAAGATTCGCAATGAGATTCACAATTTCGTCGATGAAATTCGGAGTCATATCCGCATCAATGGGGCGAAACCCTTTCACGAAGCTGTTCGCGATCCTGAAATCGCGGCCTTGAAACGTGTGTTTGAGATGGAGTATTCAACCACTGACACTTTATGGCCTGAAGTCCAACATCGGCTTTGGGACAGCATAAGCCCTATCAAGGTGATCGAAATAAACAGTAGATCCTCCGACTCGCTAAACTACCAAGACTACAAAAATTCAGGATTAAACGTAATCACCGTTGGTGGCTATTCTCTTTCTAGAGGGCTGACCTTGGAAGGATTAATGGTCAGCTACTTTCGACGGAAATCAATGATGTACGACACACTCATGCAGATGGGTCGTTGGTTCGGTTACAGGGTTGGCTATGATGATCTTTGCCGTGTGTGGATGGTGGAGGAAGCGGAGGGCTGGTATGCGCATATCGCCGAATCAATTGAGGAGTTGCGAGACGAATTGCGTCGCATGGAAGCCGCAAACGCAACACCGATGGATTTTGGATTGAAGGTACGCAGTCACCCAGACACACTGATTGTCACCGCTCGAAACAAGATGGGATCGGGTGAACGATTAGTGGTTTCGATAGGACTTGCCAATCGGTTCGTTGAAACCTCAACCCTGCGTCGCAACAAGGACAGCATAAAGGCTAATGCGTTGGCCGCCGTTAGGCTTGCGGAAAAAATCAGATCTTCTGGATTCCCATATGAGGACAGGAGCGATACTCATGGCGGCAGGCTCTACAGGCGTATACCCGCCTCACATGTGATGGACTTCCTATTCGAATTCAGAAACCATGAGAACTCTTTTCTTACCGAAACGGATCCAATTACTCAATACATCAGAGATCGGGTCGATACTGAATTGGCGGAATGGGATGTGTTCTTTCCGAGCTTGCAACGCTCTACTGAGACCTCGCTCGTTGATAACAGTCTTGGATTCAAAATTGTTTGTCAACGTCGAGGCGCAGGAGGGCGTAGTGATGCAAAGACATTGCACATTACGGATAAACAGCGTGTCTCATCGCGCGGAATCGAGAGAGTTGGATTATCTGAATCAGAGATCAAAACAGCCAAGCGAAACTATCGGAATGAAAATAATCCACCTCGTAGTGATGAACGTCTCAATTATCCTGATCTTATATATCGCCGGATTCGGAAGCGTCCGCTGATTGTGATCCACTTTTTGGCTATTGGTAAAAAAGAAGAAGACCTAAGTGATTCCACTCCTGTGGTGGCTTGGAGTATCAGCTTTCCGCATACCAGTTTCGAGGAAAAGAAAGCGGAATATGTCGTGAATACAACTTGGTTCCGGGAGCGCTTTCAAGAAGAAGATGAAGATGAGGCGGAAGGAGACGATGTCTGACTCCCATGACCCTTGGGCCAAACTAAAGATTCCTGATCAGACGACGAAGGTGAGCGGTCGTCGCGTTGATCCCGGACTACAATGGAGCTTGTATTGGGCAATTGATACAGACAAAAGCTGCCTTCTAATTTTGCAGCACGCTCCAAGTTTGCGGCCGAAAGGGCGGCTACCCAATCTCCGGGGCCTAGAAATCGAAATCAGGACGCCTGAAGAAGGAAACCACGCCCTCCTGGTGATTCGGTTAAAAGACAACGGACAAAGGGATATCTTCTACCGTCTCTGTGTCGATATCGTCGCGGCTACGAGGGCGGCACAATCAGAGAAGGAAGCTGTTGAACAGTTCCTCGCCCGCACCTGGCGCTGGCATCGTCTGTTGCGTGGCGGCCGCAACGAGAGACTATCTGACGAAGAGCAAAAAGGACTCATCGGTGAGCTCAGGTTAATGCAAGAACACCTCTTCTCAGCAGTTGGGATGGAAGCGTGCATCAAGTCTTGGAGCGGCCCACTGGGCACACCAAAGGATTTCGAGATTGGACGTGTATGCATAGAAGCCAAGACCCGAAGGGGAGCGGCGACTCCGTTCGTATCGATATCGAGCGAGCACCAACTCGAAACATCTGGAATCGATACGCTTTTTCTAGTTGTTTCCGAACTGACCGGAGCTTCTAGCGACGACACCAAGGGGCTCTCAGTTTCAGATGTCGCTCGAAGCGTGCTCGCCAATCTCCAAGAAAACGATGCGTCCGTCGTTGAACTCTTTGAGCAGAGACTGCTGGCAGCAGGCTTTGAATGGAACCATGATTATTCTGATAACAAGTGGCTTGTAGGTACAGAGCATGTTTTCGAGATTACCGAAAATTTCCCTCGAATTGTGCCTGACATGTACCCATCAGGTGCCTCAAATGTGAGGTACTCCATCGCACTCAAAGACTGTGAATCGTTTAGGGTCGATCAGGCGCGCTTAAACTCAGCGCTGAAAGGAGGCACGATAGATGATCAGCATTGAAGAATTTGCAAAAGATTTCTTTCAAGAAATTCTTAATGAAGCAGACGCAGTTGGTCAATTTGCAGAAACTGTCTTCTTTGAGAAATTTTGCTCATTTCTGGTGGATGCGGGAGAACTAGAAACAGCAGACAGGGCAGATTATCGCGGCCCTCCAAATAGTGGGATTCGCGTCGATGGTTATGGCGGAGATCCCTCGGATTCATCTGGTACGTTGAGCTTGATCATCGCCGACTTCAATCAGTCGAACGAGATTTCTCGCCTGATTCAGACAGAGATGAACACAATTTTTCAACGGCTATCTAAGTTTCTTCACATAGCCCGGGATTCGAAATGGCGTAATTCCTTGGAAGAAACCAGCCCAGCATTCGGCCTCGCCGACTTGATCGCCGTGCGCTGGAGCAACATTACGCGTATTCGTATGATCTTGATCAGTAATCGCAAACTTAGTGACAGAGTGGATGGCCGGCAGGCTGATCGAATAGATAATCGAGATGTCACGTACAGCGTATGGGACTTGAGACGATTACATCGGTTCGCTACCGCGGGACATGGTAGAGAGGAAATCGAAATCGATCTGAAAGAGGATTTTGGCGGCGTATTACCACTTCTTCCTGCGCATCTTTCGGCCGGAGAATACGAGGCATACTTGGCGGTCGTACCTGGGCGCATGCTTGGCACAATCTATGACAGATGGGGAACTCGGCTTTTGGAACAAAACGTCCGAGTGTTCCTTCAGGCTCGTGGCAATGTGAACAAAGGGATAAGGCGCACCTTGGAGCTTGACCCGTCAATGTTTTTTGCATACAACAATGGTATTACAGCAACAGCTGAGGCAGTAATAACAGAGAAAAAGGATAAACAGCTTGTAGCGACTGGATTAAGAAATTTTCAGATTGTTAACGGGGGCCAAACAACCGCGTCTATTCACATGGCAATGAGAAACAAGATTGATCTTTCCGAAGTTTTCGTGCAAATGAAGCTGTCCGTCGTTAAACCGGAAAAGACAGAGGATGTGGTGCCAAGGATTTCAGAGTATGCGAATAGTCAGAATCGAATCAGCGCAGCGGATTTTTTCTCCAATCATCCATTTCATATCCGAATGGAAGGCTTCTCACGCAGGCTCTATGCACCGTCACATGATGGAACGTTTCGTGAGACTAGATGGTTCTACGAGCGAGCGCGTGGTCAGTTCAATGATGCTCGTTCCAAGCTAACGCCTGCACAACGCAGAAAGTTTGATCTTGAAAATCCTCGCTCACAACTATTTACAAAGACGGACTTGGCCAAGTTTGTAAATGTTTGGGAGATGAAACCTGAAAAGGTAAGCCAGGGAGCACAAAAGAACTTTGCTAATTTTGCGCAAGCAGTAGGTCAGGGATGGAAAAAAAGTGAGAATGATTTCAACGAATCTTTTTTTAAGGAAATAGTGGCCAAGGCAATAGTATTCAGATCTACCGAGAAGATTGTATCCGCACAGTCTTGGTACGAAGGCGGCTATCGTGCAAACATTGTTGCTTATGCCATCGCCAAGTTGGCGCATGATGTCGCCAAGAGGAAACGTGCTGTCGATTTTCGATTAATATGGAGCAAGCAATCTATTCCCAAGGCTATGGAAAAGGCCCTTGCGCATACAGCTGAGGCGGCACATGATGTTTTGGTAGATACGCCAGTAGGTATTCGAAATGTTACGGAGTGGGCAAAAAAACAGGCTTGCTGGGATCGAGTGTTGAAATCGGAAGTCAAATTGCCCAGAGGGTTCTTCGATGAACTCGTTTCATTGGAAGAGCATACGGGACGTAAACGTGAAGACCGAAAGGACCAGAAGCTTCTGAATGGCATCGAGGCACAAACCGCAGTCTTCAATGCAGGTGGTACATTTTGGCAACAAACGTTGAACTGGGGAAAAAGCAAGACATTACTCACGGAGCGAGAAGTCGGCTTGCTGACAACTGCAAGTCGTATCCCGGCAAAGATTCCGACCGAGAGACAAGCCCAAGCAATTATTGCGATTTTCTCGAAACTAAAGCTGGAGGGGCTGCAAACTGAACTGCCTTGAAGAAAAGCGGTCGAGATTTCACCATCCTAAAGTGATCTTTAGCTCATTCGCGCATAGTCTTCGGGTCCAGCCGGTTGACATAAGGACCGACGCGTCCAAACTCATCAAGGTAGGCGAAGTAGGCCGTCATCAGGGATTCCAGATACGCGAAGGCCCACGCCGGAGCATGGGCCTCGGAAGGAGGGTAAGCCGCCGAAACAGCTTGCGCCTCACACTGAATTTAGGCTGTTCCTCGACTCAATGTCTGTAGCGGCTCAGGACATTTCGGACTTTTTGGTTGCGGTGTCGGACATGTTCTCG
>JAPORU010000125.1 GCA_026710045.1 Aestuariivita sp.
ACGGTGCCCGACGGGCCAAAATCCGCGACATTCCGCCACACTTTGGCCCTCCGGCTCGTCCCGGACGCCTGCCAGGCCAGGCTCCGGCGCCACGGCGGACGCCGGGGACTGGCTACGGCCACCGGAATCGCGATAATTGTGCAAGAGGCTCCATGGATTGAAAATTTTAACAGAGCTCTGGAAAGCAAGAACATTTCGGCACTAAAAGACCTGTTTGCTCCAGAGTGTTATTGGCGTGATCTCGTCTCCTTCACTTGGAACATAAAGACAATGGAAGGCCGAGATGCCATTGGTGATATGGCGGCCCATACACTTGATAACGTTGCGCCAACAAATTGGCAGATTGATGGAGATCCAACCGAGAACGACGGAATTACCGAAGCATGGATAACTTTTGAGACCGTCGCCTTTCGTGGACGCGGGCATCTGCGGCTCACCCAGGACGGATGTTGGACTCTGCTCACTACAGCTCAAGAATTAAAAGGCTTCGAAGAAGAAAAAGGGGCGCATCGCGAACACGGTGTTGCGCACGGAGCGTTCATCGGCCGTGAGACCTGGTTGGAACACAGACAACGCGAGGAACAGGAACTCGGTTATCGTAAACAACCCTATGTTGTGATCATTGGCGGTGGACAAGGTGGTATTGGACTGGGAGCACGCTTGCGACGTCTTAACGTTCCAACGATCATCATCGAAAAAAATGCCCGCCCTGGTGATAGTTGGCGAAATCGCTACAAATCACTCTGTCTGCACGACCCCGTCTGGTACGATCACTTACCCTACATTCCGTTTCCAGACCATTGGCCCGTATTCAGCCCAAAGGACAAAATTGGTGACTGGCTGGAAAGTTATACCAAAATCATGGAATTAAACTACTGGACCAAGTCGATTTGCACGTCCGCGCACTATGACCCGGAAACCCATGGCTGGAATGTCGAAGTCGAACGCGATGGAGAAAAGGTTATTCTCAATCCCAAACAATTGATCATAGCCGCCGGCATGTCGGCTGTACCCAACATGCCGAAACTGCCAGGCATGGAAAAGTTCAACGGCGACCTGCACCACTCCTCTGAACATCCGGGGCCGGACAATTATCGTGACAAGAAAGTAGTCATCGTAGGGTCAAACAACTCCGCCCACGATATTGCGGCCGCACTTTGGGAAAGTGATGCAGACGTTACAATGGTACAGCGCTCATCAACCCATATCGTGAAGTCGGAGACCTTAATGGATATCGGGCTCGGAGATCTCTACTCTGAACGGGCCATTGCAAACGGCATCGACCACAACATGGCCGATCTTATCTTCGCATCAGTTCCCTACAAGGTACTGCCCGCTCTCCAGGTACCGCTCTATGACAAAATGAAGGAACGTGATTCGGAGTTCTATGACCGTCTTGAGGCATCTGGATTCAAACTTGATTGGGGTACAGACGGCAGTGGCTTGTTCATGAAATATCTGCGACGTGGATCAGGTTACTATATTGATGTCGGCGCCAGTGAACTGGTGGCCGATGGAAAAATCAAATTGGTCCACGGTCAGGTTACCGAAATCACTCCAAAAGGACTTAAGATTGACAACAGAACCGAAATCACCGCCGATGCAATTGTCTTCGCCACGGGATATTCATCAATGAATGGTTGGGCGGAACAATTAATTGGAAAGGATGTCGCCGATAAAGTTGGTAAATGTTGGGGATTGGGTTCCGATACACCAAAGGACCCGGGACCTTGGGAAGGTGAACTGCGGAATATGTGGAAACCAACCCAACAGGATGCTCTTTGGTTTCACGGAGGTAATTTACACCAATCACGGCATTATTCTCAGTTCCTGTCCCTTCAACTCAAGGCCCGCATGGAAGGCTTCGATACGCCCGTCTACGGTTTACAAGACGTGTATCATACCCATTAGATAGAGTTCATGTGAGCAGGAGAGCGCCGCGATTCGTACGACCGCGCTCCGTCCAGACAGCATTCCTTGTAACGGCTGATGATATGTCAATCGACACCGCTAACGAGCATAATGCGCATTGCTTGAATAAAATGGAACAATCGTGATCGCACAAACTGTCTAGGTTGCAGACAAAGGCGAAGCGAAGAACCCCTCATGTGACCCCGGACTCATCAAAACAAAGAGAGTATAACGTGAGCATCTATGATGAAAATCAAGATGAACAATTCTTGTCCGGTTACCCAAGCGTGAAATTCTCCAAAACCGATATTGGAGACCGCTGCATCCTATCTTGCCACCTCAGATTTTAGGCACTAATAAACATAGTCAGACGATCATCTATGACGCTAATTATCACGAAATAGGTTTCTTTTGCAAACAATATGACCATCAGCGACCTCTCCCAAGGCAACCGAGGTCCCCGATCAAATCGAACGGAACAACTGAAACCCAACGCTTGTTTACCTACCGTTATAAACATGAACTCAATCATACGTATCCCTTGTGCCCTATGTTTGTGCATGTCGGTAACGTTCGCACTAGCCGTTATGACCTTGCTCGCTTCTCACGTTGCCGCAAAGGGACTTCTGCGTGACGCCGACATTGAGAACGCTCTCGCTCGTCTTGCCGAACCAGTCCTGGCAGCAGCAAATTTAGACAATCAGAATATCCGCCTCTTCCTCGTCGACGATCGATCTCTCAACGCTTTTGTCCTTAACAACCAGGCGATCTTTCTCAATTACGGTCTCGTCTTACACATCGACACCCCTGAAATGCTGCAAGCCATTATTGCACATGAGGCGGCCCATATCGCAAATGGACATATTGCGCGCCGAACAGAAAACTTCCGACACGCACAGTCGCTTGGCCTGCTAGGTACCGCCCTCGCGATCACTTCAAGTGCTGCAACCTCCCCCGACGTCGCCACAGGCTTGGCGGTCGGCACATCAAGCGCATCGGTACGCAGTTTTCTTAAACATACACGGGCCGAAGAGGCCGCCGCGGATCAATCCGCATTGATGTATATGCAACGCGCAGGAATCAATCCCGAGGGATTGCTTGCCGTTCATCAACTCTTTCGACGACACGAATCGCTCGTCGAACGACGACACGATCTTCAGATGCGATCACATCCGCTGACAAGTGACCGTCTCCGAGCGGCCGAAACCTTTGTTTCCAACCGTGGCGAAGCAACACAACCAAACCCCGAACATCTCTACCTCTTTGCACGCATGCGCGGCAAACTCTCGGCATTCATACGATCCCCAGAATGGACACGCCAACAACTTGATCACGAGCCGTATGCCGACATCCGGTTCATGCGGCAAGCCACGGCATATCATAAAGAATTGAACACCGAAAAAGCTATCAAGACCATTAATGCCGCCCTCGATCAGAGAGGAAATCATGATGGATTTTATTTTGATCTCAAAGGGCAAATCCTTCTCGAAGGTCGCCGATTTGACGAGGCATTGACGGCCTACCAAAAAGCACGAGAACTTGAACCCCACAATGGACAAATCCTGGGAGGATTAGGGCGCGCGCAACTGGCCGTAGGTGATTTTAGTTCAGCGATCAAAACGCTCGAGAAAGCCCATGCTCAAGACCGAAATGACCTACGCGTTTTACAGGCTCTTGGACAATCCTATGGACAAGTTGATAAAATTGGTGAAGCATCTCTTGTCACCGCGGAACGCTACGCCCTTCAAGGTCGATTTCGCGATTCCTACATACAGGCAAAGCGGGCGTCGGATCTGCTTCCCACAGGAAGTACCCGCTGGAAACGCGCCCAAAACCTGCTAATCGCCATAAAAAATATACAAAACTGAGATAACCCATGATTCGATTTTTCTGTGTTCTCACACTCTTTCTCGCCAGTTCGACCCTGACACTGGCCTTTGACATTTCAAATATGACAGACCGGGAGCGTACGAAATTTGGTGAGGAAGTCCGGCAATACTTGCTAAAAAATCCATCTGTGATTGTCGATGTGTTTCAAGTACTAGAAGAACGTAAGGCCGAAGAAAGCCAGCAGCATGATAAAAAGGTGCTCGCACAACACGCGGACGCGATATTTTCAGACAATCATTCATGGGTCGGCGGCAACCCGAATGGTGACATAGCACTCGTCGAGTTCCTCGACTATCGCTGCGGATATTGCCGTCGCGCTGCCCCAGAAGTAGCAAGATTACTCGCCGAAGATAGCAATCTTAAGTTGATCGTTAAAGAATTTCCAATACTCGGCGATTCCTCCGTCTTAATGGCGCGCTTTGCGATTGCAACTCTTAAATTCGCTGGTGCAGAGGCCTACAAAAAAGTGCATGACGCACTGATCGAATTGGAAGGCGACGCCGCAATCGACACGCTCCGAGCATTAGCGACTGACCTCAATCTCGACGCCAATGTCATCTTTGCGCATCTGGATGATCCGCACATAACCGACGCCATTGAAGCAAATTACGAGTTGGCGCG
The DNA here is from genome assembly GCA_026710045.1 of Aestuariivita sp. GTDB lineage: Bacteria > Pseudomonadota > Alphaproteobacteria > Rhodobacterales > Rhodobacteraceae > JAPORY01. The sequence continues at coordinate 4,423 of JAPORU010000125.1, forward strand.
CGTATTAAATATATCGGGAACGCCGAGCTTTATCCTACCAAACATCATAATTCGTGGCTTTCTTCCAGCGGCTAAATTACAAGAGCGGATAACGAGCGCGCGGGAGCAAGGTTAAGGTGATATCTTCGAACATGTCACCCAACGAAGTCAATAATAACTCCGAGTCGAAGAATCGGATTTAGAGTATACTCCTCCGGCATGACATTGGCACCATAAGAAAGTCATTGATGTTCTTCGTCATCCTGTTCGAAAAGGGACCGAACAAGGCCGTTCTTAAACATGAACTTGGATCCTTTATGAACAACCGAAAACGTATGAATACCAAGGCGGTTGCGGATGCGCGTTATCGATCGGGAATCGGACCGTTAGGCCGTGAACAAAGACATCAACTCGGTGTTATGTGCGCAATGGCTTTTTGAAGACGACCCGTCCTCGAACGAGCGCCCGGTCCATTACAGACGACTGCTAGGCCGTCCTTGTCGCCGCCTCCGGAACGCGGATCCTGTCCTGACCCTCCAGATCGATCCTTTGTGAGCGGCTCAAGGCCTTGCACAAACGCACACCCCCCGTGGACAGACGAATAGCATCCCTCCTCGGTGACAATGCTGCTGGATTGGGCTGGCGCATCTGGGATTAATCCCATCTCATCGGAAGGAGAACGACTAACAAGACTGACCAAAGAATTTCATCCCACTGAAAAGTCTTCAAATTTGGCTGTTTTCCGAGACATTTTGTTAAAGATGAAAGCAGGTCCACGTGAGTTGTGACAGGAGATTAAAACGCAACCGCATTAAAAATTGCCACGAGCCAACTATCCTTCCAATAATCGTAGACAATCAGAGAAAAATCCGAGGTTTATGAAGAAGGGATTGTTCCAAACTGTCGCCGTCTCTGCATGATCAGGGCAAACGGCCCTCATCAAGATCGGCGCTCTCTGAGCTTTCTACCCTCTCTAACGCCACCTCATTTGTACGATCATACGAAGCGGACGAAGAAAAATAGAAAGAAAACGTCAAATCATCGCACGACCATAAAACAGGCACATGACATTGGGGCTCACTCTGCGGCGCAAACGTCAGCCCTATCTTGCGCTTCGATTTTAGCCGCTTTCGTTTCCACCTGGTCAACAATATGATCGATCATTTCATCATTTGACATCTTGTGCGTTTGCTTACCGCCGAGATAAACCATCCCGAAACCCGCACCACCTCCGGTCCATCCGACGTCCGTCATAAGCGCCTCTCCGGGTCCGTTTACCACACACCCAATAATGGATAAACTCATCGGCGTTTTGATGTGTTCAAGCCGTTGCTCCAGAATCGCGACCGTCTTGATCACGTCAAATCCCTGACGGGCACAGGATGGACACGAAATGATGTTTACACCACGATGCCGCAATCCAAGCGATTTGAGAATTTCATAACCAACCTTGACTTCTTCAACAGGATCGGCGCTCAAGCTCACCCGAATGGTGTCGCCAATCCCCATCCATAGGAGATTTCCGAGTCCGATCGCAGACTTTATTGTCCCTGAAACAAGACCACCCGCCTCGGTTATTCCGAGGTGAATTGGAGCATCCGTCGCGTCTGCCAACGACTGATAGGCCGCGGCCGCCAAAAAGACGTCCGACGCCTTGCAACTTATTTTGAAATCAAAGAAATCATTATCCTGCAAAATCTTAATATGATCCAGTCCACTCTCAACCATCGCCTCTGGACATGGTTCCGCATATTTTTCCAAGAGATGTTTTTCAAGACTACCGGCATTCACGCCAATTCGCATCGCACATCCATTATCGCGCGCAGCCTTGATAACGTCACGCACCCGCGTCTCATCGCCAATATTCCCGGGGTTAATGCGAAGACAGGCTGCGCCCGCCTCAGCACTCTCGATACCACGCTTATAATGAAAATGAATATCCGCTACAATCGGCACCGGACTCTCTGCGACAATCTCTTTCAACGCTTTCGACGACGCCTGATCCGGGACAGACACTCGAACGATATCGGCACCAGCATCTGCAACCGACTGAATTTGCTTAATGGTTTCGGCAACGTCTGTGGTCAAAGTATTGGTCATTGTTTGCACCGATATCGGAGCATCACCGCCAATCGGAACATTGCCAACCCTAATTTGCCGTGACTTACGACGGTAAATGTTCCGCCACGGACGAATCTGATTAAGCGACATCATCGATCTCCATCTTGGATCACACTTTATGTTCCAAAAGATAAGAACTTCCCGGCAACTTCACAACATTAAGATCACATTAATCGGCCCAACGGCTTCGTTTTCTCACAATCAAATTGCAATCTCTAAAGTACACACACACCAAGCAGCATCGCCGATGATACGTATCCCCCAAGGTTATCTGACCGGAATTGCAGCGCCAAGCTGGGCTTCGGCAACAATCTGTGCAAGGTCGTTATGTGCCCTGAGATCGGCCACGGACATCGTCTGTTGGATTGAAGCCGTTGACAGCACAAAATTTGACAGGATCTCATTATCGTTGCCGACAGGACCATAGTATTGTCCGTCAACCAAAAAATACACACCCCCTGCATTTCCCGTTCGCAATACCGACGGCTCCTCGGTGGCCGGAACTTCATAAATCTGTCCACGTTTCATGAGACTCTCAAAAATAATCGAGCGATTGGCGGACGTCACGCGAACCCAGGCCGGCCGCGCGGCGATCAAATACAGCTTCGGACCTTCTGTTTCGTAAACTTGTGGCAAAATCCTTGAGTTCCGATCTGAAACCGATTTTACTTTCGCAGCGTCACTGCTCAGCGCAACCCGCTCAGAAGAAACACGACCCCCAGATAACGTCAGTCGCCTGAGATCTTTATCGATCTCCACATCACCCAGAACAAAGTTGCGAGTTACGTAATCAGAAGACAACATAATATTCTTCGTGACCGTACCACGCTCTCCAACGGGGCCGTAGAAAACGCCACCGATATCAAAATAGACCGATCCTGATTCACCAACACGGGCAATAAGAGACTCGTCGGCTGTCGAAACGTCATAACTCTGCCCAGCTTCCAAGATTCCCTCAAACACAGATGTACCATTCGGCGAAGTTACTCGTATCCAGGCAGGACGGACCGCGACCAGGCGCAATGTTTCACTCTTCTGATGAGAAAATTGCTGCACATCCCGTACAGTTTCATCTACTCTCACCGCAGGAATAGTAGAGTAAATATGAGTTTCGTCTGCAGAACCAATCGATAGATCCTGCGAAAGATTCACAATGTGATTCAAATCCTCGTCTGCATCAACATCCGCCTCTGGCAAATTATTCGTGACCGATTCAAGGGACATAACAAACCGATCTGTCACAGCACCCGTCGACCCAACCGGACCAAAAAACATACCGCTATGATCAAAATAAACAGCACCTGATTCTCCAATTCGAACACGGGGAGCGGCACCATTGACGGGAACATCGTAACTTTGTCCACGATCAAATACACCTTCTTCGATTATATCTCCCTCTGCAGACGTAATACGCAGCCACGCCGGGCGAACAGCAACCATCCGCAGATAGGGTTCGACATCCTCCGCCACCACTTGCACAACGTCTTCCCGTTCATCAAAGATCTCCAAGTGACCTCGTGCATCGTCCGGTTGCTGATCAATGCCATCTGCAAAAACACCCACTGTTTCAGGGTTAAGCGCAGAAATAGGACCATCCCGTGCAACCAATACGGGCACATCAAGCGACTGTGGGCTGAACGGACGGCTGCTCGCTCGTAGCGGATTGACGACCGGTTCTGCTTGTCCGCCTTCAGCAACGGAGGGACGTAACGGATCAATGTCCAATAGCTGGAACGAACCCTGATCAATGCTTGTAACTTGCACACGTTGGATTTCCTTCAAGAGAGTCCAGACGCCGAAACCAAATGTAAGAATCAAACCGATCAATACCGCTATCGACCCAAACGCCCGAAACGGGATTTCAGTCTTCTCCGGCTCCAGGAAACCCTTCGCAAGCCTCTTTTTTATGGCTTGATGCGGGTTCTCGTAAGACTGCACATACCTCGAATATACCTCATTTGTAGACCAATTACGGCCGATACCCATTCCACTAGACGGCTCTTGGGAATTTAGATCCAAACCATTTTCCCAGTAAAAGGCCTGAAGAGTTTTGTCAGGGTCCATTCCAAGATAGCGCGCGTAAGCTCTGACATAACCCGATAAGAATGGTGAGTTTTCAAAGGCTGACAGATCGCCATTTTCAATTGCTTCGATGTAACAACTTCGAATGCGCAAGTCACGTTCAACATCATGAAGAGACTTGTTGCCCAAAGTTGCACGCTCCCCGCGCATGATATCACCCAGACAAGGCGGATAATCATCAAAACTTTTTAGCTTTACGCCCCGCCTAAGTGACGTGATATAGACCATCGGGTTCTTCATGCCTGCAATTCAAAACCTCCCATGCAAGCGACCAAACTGATGTTCTGAGAATTAATCTCAACTAAGTTTTTTACAACCATGTCAAAAAACAATAAAAACCGTTTTCTCGAAATTGAGCAAAAACCACCTGACAGTCATTCATCCATCGTGTCAAGAATCCGATTCGGCTGTAACATGTGAACCGCAGATTAATCTTTTCCCAGCAAGTTTATGACCTTATCGTTGCCTCACAGCCCAAAGGTGTAATATAACGCAAAGATAAGTTAAGTGTGCAGACTCTCTTTACTACTCGTATTTTTTCTGCTCGTCAAAGCATGATTGACATCAGAGGCTGGAAAATATCGATCGCAACAAGGTGCACAAACCCAAATTCTTTGAGACAATCGATCAACCTGTCTGCAGACATGGACAAAGCCACACCATGACAAAGTCACAGCACGAATAGCTCACAGCACAATCGATCATATCCTCAGTGATATCGACAATCGATGATGGTTTTCAGCCAAGCACACGGCATTCATGAACGTGATGCGCACCCATACATAATACGGCAGGAACGACGAAATCCAGGGCAATCTGTGGTCTCGGCTGCTTAATATTACCCGCACATATGTCGAAGAACAACCCGTAACCCGGATACCCGCTCATAGGATTACGCTGTAAGTCCCGTCTGTCAGAGAGGGAGTTACAGCCTGTTCGGTAACTACTCTTATGAGAACTGCCGTCAAGCCCGCAAATAGATAGAAACTTCCACATCTGAC
>JAPORU010000085.1 GCA_026710045.1 Aestuariivita sp.
AAGGACCCGGGGTTTCCTTATCCGAATGCACAAAAACCTTAAGCGAATGCCATTGGGAGGCTACCCCCTTCATCCTGCCAGGCCAGAGATCCACCACCCGCACCGATGGTGAGAACTTCGATACTTGGAAAGCGGATCGGATACCCGAATTCGATGAACCAGTCTTTTGTAACAGTCGCCTCCCCCTCATAAGCCAGAGATACATCGGTGCTGGTACCACCCATGTCGAACCCGATAGAGTTCTTGTAACCGCATAGATTCCCGATGAATCGACTGGCAATCGCACCCGCAGCGATGCCCGACCCGGCAAGACGGGCGGCGAAATCCTTGACGCTTGCCGGGGTCATCACACCGCCGCCGGAATGCAGCAACAGCAAGTCGCGCAAATAGCCACGTTCGCTCAATGTGTCGCTGAGCCGCGAGACGTAATCGACCACGACAGGAGAAACCACGGCGTTAACCATGGCAGTCGAGAACCGCTCGTGCTCAAAAATCTCGGGCATGACTTGCGATGAGATCGAAATATGCACATCTGGCATCACGTCTTGCAGAATATCTTTCATCCGACGTTCATTGACACCGTTAACATAGGCGTTGATAAAACATACGGCGATCGCCTTTATCTCACGCCGTTTAAGAATGTCGGCAACCCGACGTGCGTCTTCCTCGTCCAGCTTGACCAACACATTGCCGTCCGCATCAATCCGTTCCTTGACGGTCAGCCGGTCCCGCCGCGGGATGTAGGGCTTGGCCACGTCCTTGTAGGTATCCCAAAGATCTTCCTTGTTTGCACGACGGATTTCGACGACGTCTCGAAACCCTTCGGTGCACACCATCGCTGCGCGCGGGAGCCTTCGGGTGATCAAGGCATTCGTGGCAACGGTTGTGCCGTGCGAAAACATTGTGACCTCTGCCAATTGCACCTTGGCCTCATCAATACCGGTAATAATAGCTCGCATCAGATCATCAGGGGTCGATGGCGTTTTCTCGATCGTTATCTGGCCAGTATCCTCGTCCATGATGCACACGTCGGTAAATGTTCCGCCCACATCTACGGCAACTCGTGTTTTTGACATGATGTTCCCTATTGTTCCTTGTGCACTCGGGCCATACGACTCAGACTAGTCGAAGCCAATCAATCTGAAAAGGGCAATTCTGATCCTGCAATTCAGCCCAACATCATGAGTGAGAGATGGCAACCTCGTTCGGAAGATGATCGAAAGTTCCCGACCCGTTCGAACATTAAGCCGTCTCACGTGAGCCGGTGCTCATTGGAGCCGATCACACCGGTGCACAATCTGTCGTGAAACTTCCGAGCGTGCTGTCTCGGTGCCTATTGTCGACCCGCCGAAGGTTCAAGAAATTCGACTTCGACAAAGCTAAAACTGTGGTCGTTGCCATTCATGACATCATGTTCGACTCCGGCCTTTCGAAAATAGGGAACACCCTGTTTCAGGTCTGACCGTGTTATAATCCCGTCAGGACCAACTATCTCCAGTGCGCCGTCCTGCATGGGAATTACGAGATAATCATAGGCGTGTCGGTGCCAACCGGTGTTGTCACCCCGCTCCGCAAAGCGCCATTCGGTAACCCGGGTGCGATCATTTTCGATCAACACCGTCGACGTCGCTGTTCCCTGCTTTACATCACGACACATCACCTGTCCCTTTCATCGAAGCAAAAAATCGTTTTTTAATCTTGGAGCCTGGCCAAACAATAATTGAACGCTATCATCAAATGATTATTTTCGGAATTTTATCCCAAAACGGACGATCATATGTCCAAACATATGTTCAAAGTGATGTCACTTTCACTCAAGAGAGACACAAAACGGACCGCCATTCAAGCGACACGCCAAATGACATATGATCCCTGGATGAACCACTGACTCCGCCTACTCAGTCTGGCGATCGCCACCAAACGAAGGGTCCGAAAGCTTGAAAACCCTGTGTAATTGGCTTATCACATAGCTTCAATGCGACTCCAAAAGTCAGAATACGCGTGACTTCTCAGCCATCATATCGAAACCACCCTCCAACATTAATCTTTTGTGGACTCCAGACCATCCGGTTGTCCGACAATGACAAAATGCAGACGTTCCGGATCCAACACCCGTTTGGCAACCCGACGAATGTCATCCAATGAAACGGCATTGACCAGATCATTGCGAACATTGATGTAGTCAAGTGCAAGACCTTGCATCTGCATTCCTGTCATGATGCTCGCAATGCGGCCATGCCCATCAAACCGCAACGGATAAGCTCCCGTCAAATACGTCTTGGCCGCCTCCAGTTCCTCAAGGGTTGCACCCGCCTCCGCGAACTTTTTCCACTCATCTCGTATAACATCAACGGCCTCCGCGACCCGATCATTTGTGGATGCAACACTTCCCAGGTACACAGCGGCCAAATCCTTCGGCAAGAGATAGGAATATACACCATATGTTAAGCCACGCTTCTCCCGCACCTCTTGCATCAAACGACTTTCGAAACCACCCCCGCCGAGTATGTGATTCATGACAAACGCGGCAATGAAATCAGGATCATCCCGATCAATCCCCTCATGACCAAAAAGAACGACCGATTGCGGCGTATCGAAAGGAACCACCGTCACACCACCCGAAATCAATACCTCAACCGGCTCAGGTATGGGACCGCCTTCCTTCGGCAAATCCGAGAGCAATCGGTCCAACAAGACACCAAGTTCATCCGCCGTGATGTCACCAACGGCACCAACATACAGTCGATCACGCGATAGAGCCGCACGGTGCACCGCGACGAGGGCATCGCGGTTAATCCCCGATACCGAATCCAGAGTACCATCACCCGAACTTCCGTACGGATGGGATCCATAAGCCAACTTCGAAAAGGTGTTGCCAGCAATCACATCCGGGTCTGTTGCATCCGAGCGCAATCCAGAGAGAATCTGTGCGCGAACACGCTCAATGGCGTCTTGATCAAAACGTGGTTCAATGAGAGCCAGCCGGAGTAGATCAAGAACATCCTTGCGGTTCTCAGACAAAAATCGTGCCGAAACTGAAACATCATCGTCGCTTGCATCAAACGAAATAGACGCCGCCAGGTCTTCAAGCGCACGCGCGTAGGACTGCGAGTCGAGATCTCCCGCGCCCTCATCGAGAAGACCGGTCATCAAATTAACAGCCCCGCGCGTCCCTTCATCATCGAGTGTCGTACCACCACGAAAGCGTAATTCCAGGGCCATAAACGGAATTGAATGATCCTCGACAAGCCATGCGTCAATACCACCTGCACTCCGGACAGGCTTGATGTCCACACCGGCAAGAACCTGGAGAGGTAACAGACAAACCACGAACGCCGTAACAATAAGCTTCATTCCGCTGTCTCCGCCGATTGAACCAACCAACCGGTGACTGATGCGTCATGGCGCAAGACCGATCGAGCCACCTCCAGAATCTGTTCCTCTGTGACAGAGTGCAAGATATCCGGCCATGCCTGCACATCAGCAACTGTCAGTCCGGAGGCCAATGCTGCACCGTAACGCCGGGCAACGCCTTCCGCATTATCACGGGCATAAATCTCTGACGCGCGAACTTGCCGCTTGATGCGATCAAGTCGTTCAACTCCGATGCCGGTTTCAAACAACTGCTCAATGACGGTATCCATAGCATCCTCGGCCTCTTGCAGACTCACATCCGGCGTCGGAACCACGACGATATCAAACGTCGTATCGTCCTCAGAGACGCCACGATAAAATGCACCTGCATAGACCGCAATTTCGGAATTAAATTGCAGTTCTTCAGCAAGGAGGGACGTCTTACCGCCACCCAGCACTTCCGCCAGGAATGTCAATGCGGCGGCCTGCTGCTGGTTTCCACGATCACGTTCAGGTGCAATATACGACCGACTCACATACGGCTGACCAACTCTCGGATCGCGAAAAATAAGCCGACGTTCCGCCCGTTGAGGAGGTTCTTGAGGCCGAACACGCTTGGCGATCTTAGTATCACTCGGAATCGTTCCGTAATATTGGTTCGCCAGTTGACGCACCTGGTCCGGTTCCACGTCACCTGAAACAACCAGGATCGCGTTGTTGGGCGCATAATGTGCGCGATAGAAGGAATAAACATCGGTCATCTCGAGTTCAGCCATCTCATGCAGCCAACCGATGATCGGTATTCCATAACCATGATTGAGGTACTGGGCCGCGTTCATCTGCTCATTGAATAACGCATTTGGATTATTTTCCGTTCGCTGATTACGTTCTTCAATAATAACCTGGCGCTCGGTCACGATATCGTCGTCCGTCAATCGCAGATTCCGCATTCGATCGGCTTCCATGCGCATCATCAAGTCAAGTCTGTCCGCTGCAACCCGTTGGAAATAAGCGGTATAATCCCAACTCGTAAAGGCGTTGTCACTTCCACCGTTCGCCGCGACAACCTTGGAAAATTCGCCTGCCGCCAAGGTATCGGTCGCCTTAAACATCAAATGCTCAAGAAAATGCGCAATGCCCGAAGACCCAACCGGTTCATCCGCTGCTCCCGCGGGATACCAAACCATATGCTGCACAACGGGAACCCGGTGATCCTCAATAACCACCACCTTCATTCCATTTTCGAGATCAAAGGACGTCACGGAATCATCAATACTCTGCGCCATCACCCCAAGCGGGATACACCAAAGCCCAAACGCGACCATCAACCGAATCACCCTACCATACCCCCTTGCAACAATCTCAATCGTGACGTGCAACACGTCGGTTCAACTCTGCCGACATCGGAATCAATCAATTGACTTGCGGTGGCGCGGATGGCGTTGCAACCCCGGCTCTGCGGAAACGTCTGTGCTCAATGAATGGATCAAGGGTCTGGGGTGCATAGACGTCATTATATCGGTTAAAGTCAAATAATCGAAACCGTGAAAAACGGCTCCGTCTTCGGCGATAATCCACGTCCTCTTCGAGGACAACTTGTCGAATGTCACCCGGCACACCGTTCCGACGTGTAAATTCAACTAATGCCCGATCCCGATCCGGAACACCAGGCGACTCGATGGCGTCAACCCGACCATCTAATGCTATGATCGCACGTTCGACCGGATTAGGATCCGTGAGATTGCGACCCCCCGGAGTGGGCACCGGTAAGTCGCTAAAATTATCGGGCGCCGTCAAAGGTTCAGCCGGAATGATCATAAACTCATCCGGACCCTCCGTATTACTCTGCATGTATCGGAGCTCTTCACCGGCGCATCCGGCAAGAGACATAATAGAAAACAGAACCAGGAAACGATGAAAACTCAAAATTTCTCTCTACATCCTTACGCGTACGCATTCCCAGGAAGACACGCAAACTACGACGATCTCGCTGTGCGCGCGCGGCTTTCAAGGCAAATCAAACCCAGTGCACCACCAACAATAAAGATGTCCGCCAGATTAAAGACATACGGGTTGTTTATTCCGCAACAGGACATATTCAAGAAATCAATTACATACCCATACAATAATCGGTCAAGCACATTACCGAAAGCGCCACCCATCAGGAGTCCGGCCGAAACCGCGAACATCCAGTGATGCGCCAGCCGCCGCACCCAATAGAATACCGCGACAATAATAATCAATGAGAAAACGATCAGCACCCAACGCATCGCATCAGGGGCATCACCCAACATTCCAAAATTAATTCCCCTGTTCTCACCGTAACGAAATTGCAGAAAAGGTGCAAAGACTGCAATTTCTCGAACGTCACTGATATTCACATAGTGAATCATGACGAATTTGCTCACTTGATCGAGCAAAAAGGCGACCAACCCGCTCCACAGCACCACATACATCTTGAGACCTCTCAATGGCGGAAATGCCGCATCCCCGTAAAGACCATCGCCATATTTCCCGCATCAGCAGCCGCAATGACCTCCGGGTCGCGCACCGAACCGCCCGGCTGAATCACCGCAGTCGCGCCCGCCTCCCTGATCTTCAAGAGTGCATCGGGGAACGGGAAAAAAGCATCGGAGGCGACGGAAGACCCTCGTAACGGAGAATCAGATGAGTCAAGCGTCTCAGCCAATGCATCCGCCTTTTGCATCGCAATAATCACGCTGTCAACTCGGCTCGTCTGACCGGCTCCAATTCCGACGGTCGCACAATCTTTGGCAAACACAATGGCATTCGACTTCACATGTTTGACCACGTGCCAAGCAAACCGCATATCCGTCATTTCAGCCGACGTCGGCGGGCGTTTCGATACGACGCGCAATTGGTCAGGACTGGCTTGTGCAACATCTCTGTCTTGCACAAGAAACCCACCCACAATCGGTCTCAGCATCAAATCGGACGACTGGGCAGGGGAATCACAAAATTCCCGATTGGTCAAAACCCGGAGATTTTTCTGGTTTTCGAGAACGTTGAGTGCTCCTTCGGTGACCTCGGGTGCGGCAACAACCTCGATAAATATCTTTGAGATCTCAAGGGCGGTTTCCTCATCAAGAGTTTGATTAAACGCAAGAATGCCGCCAAAGGCGCTTGTCGTATCGCAGGCCAAGGCACGACAATAGGCGTCACGCACGGTCGCTCCCTGTGCAACTCCACAGGGATTGGCGTGTTTCACAATCACACAGACGGGACCGTTCTCTGGAGCAAATTCGCGCACACAGTCCAGAGCCGCGTCCATATCCATAAAGTTGTTGTAACTGAGATCTTTCCCTTGATGCTGTTTCGCCGCTCCGATCCCGATCGGGTTGACATGACGTGCGTACAGTGCCGCGGATTGATGGGGATTTTCCCCGTATCTCAAACACCGGTCCAACCGACCTGAAACCGTCACCCGACGCGGTGATTGAACAGCAAACTCGGAGCACATCCAATGTGCGATGTCGGAATCATAGGCGCTGGTCCTGGCAAACGCTCTTTCGGCAAGCTGCTGACGAAACCGAAGCCGCGTCGCTCCATCGTTATCCTCCAGTTCGGCCAAAAGTGAATCATAATCCTCAGGATCAACGACAACGGCGACACAGGCATGATTCTTGGCGGCGGCCCGAATCATGGCCGGACCACCGACATCTATGTTCTCAATACAATGAGCCTGACTCTCTCCAGACGCGACCGTCTTCTCGAAGGGATAAAGATTCACCACCAGTAAATCGATACCACAGATGCCGTGCTGTTCCATCGACGCAACATGCGCTGGATTATCTCTGTGCGCCAGTAAACCGCCGTGAATGGCGTGATGAAGGGTTTTAACCCGGCCATCCATCATCTCCGAAAGACCGGTCAATTCGGACACTTCACGCACGTTACAGCCATGATCATGCAGCATCTGCGCCGAACCTCCCGTTGAGAAGAGTTCGATTCCGTAGCCGGTCAACGCATGACTGAAATCAACCAACCCGGTCTTGTCCGAAACAGACACGAGGGCACGCTTTACTGGACGCAGATCACGCATGACACACCATCATTCTCAAGAACCTGTTCGAACTGGCCTCACACCACTGTCTAAAGGAGCGTACATCACATTTCTAAAAAATTGGAGTCCTGCACGGCCAAAATCATACAAGGCACCGAGTAACCAATGTTCGGATGCTCTTACAAGCGCGGTCCCGACGTCATCCTCGACCCACCCTATACGGCCACAACGCAAGTGGCAAGATAGCGCACGAAACCCATGCTCGGCAACGTTCCGAGACTGTGACGCTTCCAACACATGAAAGTTCTCACAAGTCGACTCGAAATGGATAAATCCACTCCGTAACGATCGCACCGCTTCCCAAAGTGACCCACCAGGACGCGGTGACATCTCAGTCCCGTTCAACCCAGACCGCCTCCGAAACGAAATCCTCAACCACAACCGACACGAAAACGGTAACCCCGCCCGCGAAAGGTTCAATCACAATCTTGGGCTAGATGGACCCCACGCTCCATTTGAGTTCAAGCGGCCGATTTCAAGACGATTGGGAATGAGAGTGTCGGGATCCGAATCGATTCCGGCTCCGTGTGAAATGACACGGTACGCACGTTCCCTTGCCCATCCTCTGTCACACTTTTCATCTTTGTTCGGCTCTGCGCATATGGCGGGTGCACAGCGAAATCGTCATTGTTGTCCATCTTCAAACACGACGCGTGACACACCGGACTGACGGATAATTGAGCGCAGAGTTCCTTTACACAATTCGCGATGATCCGGGACAGGAACTGTAATGGTACCGCGAACATCCGTTTTTTGCATGGCTATATGACTACCACGTCGACGAACTTCAACAAAACCATACGCCGAAAGAATCCTGCAGACTTCACGTCCTGACAGAACACGCAATCTAGGCAACCGCGACCTCAATTTGAGTCACGTAAACCTCTTCGCACATCCGTCGATTGATTTCTTCGTCCGAAGCTGTATCGAAAAACAGTGCTACGGCCTCGGCCAAATTATTTCGTGCTTCTGCAACGCTCTGTCCTTGGCTAGCTACATCAACCTCTGGGCAAAGTGCCACATAACCCTCCCCGTCACGTTCAACAATCGCGGTCAGGTATTTTGCCATATGTTACACCTCAATTTTCATAAGTTGAACTGGAATGATCGGACCACCAGCAATTAACTCAGGCATTGCACATCACGCTTTGGTATTCATACATGCATGCTCTGATATTTCAACGCCTCCTATGAAGACAAGAACCTCACGGCCCTACCCGCCACTCCGCCATCGTCCTGCTGCCCTTGCTCCGGGTACCACCCATACAAAGACGGGTTCATCCCAACAAAGATACCATGATCATTGGGAGAGAGGGCTTCAGTTGCCTTTGAAATTGAACTCTATACAAAACCCAGAATGCTGTTATGCAATCCGTTTACACAGATAGAATCAAAAAGCAATTATGCCTTCAGGATTAACGAAAGCATAACAGAGTAAGGGACTTAATACCCTTAATAAAATAGAATGAAATTCTATGACTAGAGATATTATATTAGGGTCCGTTGACATCTATCGTGCGGCGATGATTCCTGCAACCCGATGAATGCCCGCCGCGAAGCGGGATGCGGTCTTGTCATACCGCGTCGCAATCGCCCGGAACGCCTTGATCTTGCAGAAGACAGTCTCGATCCGGTGCCGGTCCCGATCGGTGTCTCGGTCAAAGGTGCGCGGAAGCGTGCGGTTTTTCTTCGGCGGAATCACCGTCTTGACTCCGTGTTCCGCAAGCCTATCCAGTCAGGCGTCCGAGTCACAGGCCGTGTCGCCGATCAATGTCGTGAAATCCACAGGGTCCAGGAGCATCGGTATCGCCACGAGATCATGGCTCGGACCGGGGAGGACGACAAAACGGATCAACGTCCCAATCGCGTCCGTCAGCGCGACGATCTTGCTGGTCAGACCGCCCCTTGAGCGTCCGATACCTTCGCAGGAGCCCCTTTTTCCGACCCGGAGGCCTTGGCGTGCGCCTGCAGGATCGTTCCGTCGATCGATACAACCGACAGATCGAATTCGTCGGATAACACGCGGACACTACGATCAAAAAGTCCTTTCTGCACCCACCGTCGAAACCGTCGAAAAGTACTGTT
>JAPORU010000019.1 GCA_026710045.1 Aestuariivita sp.
AAGACACCGGGGTCTGGAGAGAAGCTCGGTGGTGCACTTCAGAGTTGAAACGGTGCAAGTTATTGAAGCTCTCAGAATTCATAATAACCATATTCTTGTTGTTCATCGCGTTCACATCGTAGTAGTGTGATGTGAAATCCCATGCCTTCGTGTAATTTCCTGTCGCAGCGGAGGTAATCATCGCGCTGACGACACCTGTTGCAAAGGCTTGCGGAACCTCCGCGGATTGAACGGTGGTTGGTACGGCACCCATTAACTCGGCAAAACGTGCCGTGAGTGCGTTATATGCGCGGAATTTTACCCCTTCAAAGTCCGAAGTGGTATTGATCTCCTTTTGTGCGTAAAGCCCTTGGCCCGGCCATGGAACTGAAAATAGGGGAATAAGCCCCTTTTCTTGCAATCGTGCTTCGATAAAGGGTAAAGTCAATTCATAGACTTGCCAGGCCGTGCGTTGTCCACGTGAGAGGAACGGAATACCATCTACCTCAAAGAAGGGGTTTTCTTGTCCGTAGGCCAAGAGTAGAATTTCGCCAACTTGTACTTGCCCAGTCTGAACACCACGCATGATTTCGGGCATTTTCAGCAAGGATGCGCCCGTATGCAATGTAAAAGTGACGTCACCGTTCGTCATTTTTTCGACGTCTGCGGCGAACTGCGCTATATTTTGTGTGTGGAAGTTTGTATCCTGATAAGCCGTAGCAATTGAAATGTTTGTCTGTGCAAGGCCTGCGGTTGCAAACGATAAAATTCCGACGACAGTGGACATAAGATTTCGCGTTTTCATGTCAAGGGTACCCCATTGATGGTTAATCATTCCGGTATTGATGTGTGATGGTTCAGCGAACTGAAATTAACGCCATCAATATGTTAACATTTGAAGTATTATTTTAAGAGTTCGAGATTTATCTGACTTTCTTCATTGTTCAATGAAATTGAAAAAAAATCAAACCTTTTTTTGAGCAGTGCGTCGGTTAAAAATTGCCAAATTTGATTCAAAAGACACACTGAAGCCGCCCTTGGCTTGTCTCCCTTATTGATTGATCAAAAATCAAAGGGTTAGCTTATTTATATCATTCCCCGCTTCAATTGTAGGATCGTTCCAGAACATTATTTGCGGCGATAACGCGAATAAGTGTGACCGGTTCGAGGAGATCATTCGCCAAACTCTGGGCCAATACAATTCGACGTGCAGCCACTGGACCGACCGATGTATCCTCCTGCGGATACGTTATATCGAATTGGAATTCGAGCACTCCGTCCGTCCGTGATCTATTGGTTTCTGAAGGAACGAGAATGGCATTATATGCGCCTTGTCGAGCCGCAACCCCATGTACGACGAGAATAGTTCCCGATCGCGTCGACTTGAGTTCCATATCCGTAACTTCGTTGATCGCAACGCCTTGATAAGCCGGTTCTGGGCGGCCAAACGCACTATTCGATCGCCTTGGAATCAAGGGGTTGATGTTGGCTTTCTCCTCCGAGGTCAATTCTTTTTCACTGCCAAACCACCGGTCACACGCGGCTATGGATGTCAATAGAAGAAGGATCATGAGAACTTTGGTTGAAATTTTTTCAAACTGTACCATAGACGACCCCTTATACGTAAAAAACCGATACCTATTTTATTTGGCTCGATGTAATTGAGACGTTACTTTTCTAAATTTTCGATCTACTTGTAAACTCGAAACGAAGATTGAGCAAAAAAAGAGCGAAACAATGGTCAACCAAGCCTTCGAGGACATTGTGGATGATTTTGATCTCCTTGACGGGTGGGAAGAGCGCTACCGGTATATCATTGAACTGGGTAGAGCAATGGAACCACTTGAGTCAGCGATGAAAGTCCCCGCGACAAAGGTAGAAGGTTGTGCCAGTCAAGTTTGGCTCTATCACACAATCAAAGATGGTTGTATGTATGTCTTTGGTGAGAGTGACGCGATGATCGTCAACGGCTTGATTGCGGTTCTGACAAAGCTCTATAACGGTTGTGCACCGAATGAAGTTGCAGCCATTGATGCACGCGCGGAAATGGGACGGCTGGGACTGAATGATCACTTATCGACGCAACGATCCAACGGATTAAATGCGATGATCATAAGAATAAAGGGTATAGCTGAGCGTCTTTCACACTGAACGTTGTGCCCATCTTGCCATGGTTCGTTCCAGATCACCGTATCCTGTAAAGCGGTATTCAAATTCCAGATCGAGACGTTTTGCGCAGCTTTTCGCCTGTGTGATCAAATTGGGGCATCGCGTCTGGGCCTGATAGATGAGTTTGGTATAGTGGGCAAAATAAATATCGCGTAAGTCCAGATGACGATCAAGACCAAGGGGTTTCCAGACAAAGGCATCGAACTGTCGTACGAGAAAATCCGTAAGGTAAAAGGCCGAAATCTCATTTTCGCGCTCTGAAAAGACCCGGTTTCCTTCAAAGAAGCTATAACAATGCGGACCGGCAATCATCTCAACACCTAAATTGCAGCAGGCCGACTTAAGTTGTCCGCCCGTGCCGCAATCGGCATACGCAACAAAGATACGCATGTATCGTTGTCGGTTCACAGTCACAACATTGGTGACTCTTTCTGTAATTTTATCCGGGTGGTTATGGAGAATAGCGGGTAGGCACGTGAGATCAATATGTGACCAATTATTCTGGCGACATAGATCAAGAATTTCCCGCGCAAGTGCTCCGCATGCGACCACCAGAATACGTCCAGTTTTCCGATCCTGAAATCCTTTGTAGGTGAGTGTCGCATCATCAGGATATGTGGAAGAGACGAGAGGAGTCATTCGAGAGGATTCGGCACTCTTTCGCATTGGCATCCGGGCACGTATCAATGTTGCCTTCAGTGCTTAGTTTGGTCGCCCCATGGCAAGCTGGTTATGTTTTCTCGCGATAAAGTCTTTCGCGACTTCAACGGTAATGGCGGCGTCCCGGCAATAGGCATCGGCACCGATCGCCCTGCCAAATTCTTCGTTGAGAGGAGCGCCTCCCACGAGCACAATATAATCTTCGCGAATACCTTGTTCGACCATTGTGTCGATAACGACTTTCATATAGGGCATTGTTGTGGTCAGCAGCGCGGACATACCGAGAATATCGGCTCCCTCATTTTCAAGGGCTGTGAGGTAATTCTCAACAGGATTATTTATTCCCAAGTCAACCACTTCGAAACCCGCACCTTCCATCATCATTGATACCAGATTCTTGCCAATGTCGTGAATATCGCCCTTGACGGTCCCGATAACCATCTTGCCTACTCTCGGAGCACCTGTTTCGGCGAGAAGAGGTTTCAGAATGGCCATTCCACCTTTCATGGCATTTGCGGCCAAGAGGACCTCTGGGACAAAGAGAATGCCATCACGAAAATCATCCCCGACGATTTTCATACCTCCGACAAGCGCTTCGG
Source organism: Aestuariivita sp. (assembly GCA_026710045.1). GTDB lineage: Bacteria > Pseudomonadota > Alphaproteobacteria > Rhodobacterales > Rhodobacteraceae > JAPORY01. The sequence goes on from JAPORU010000019.1 coordinate 3,408, forward strand.
TGAGAATACGATAAGGTTCCCACTGACGCTCAAGAAGAATGTTCACACTTTCTTCGATTTCCTCCTTTAAGCCATCATAGAGATCATCGAACATTTGTTGAACCAACTCCTCATCGTTCAGGTCCGAGAGAACGATGTCGTCTTCATCTTCGTGCGACATATTGCGATTCCTTGTTCTCCATTACATGGATAGTCATCTCTATTGTGGTAATTGACCTTGACCCTCGAAATCCATAATCTACTCTAATAATTGCGACATGAACTATTCTCCAACCGACTCATTGTCATTTCGGTGCATCAGTCGGTATCCAGTATGTTTTTGTTCGAGTTGTTCTAAAGCCGTCTCAAGGATGAGCGGACTCTCGTTCTATGGTGAAGTCGTTTTCAAGCAATATCATCGTCGTCGAACAGGCACTTGGTTCACTGACACTAGTGCATTCGATTGCAAAAGAAGCACGCATGCTCCACATTTGCGGGCATCGCTCGAATAACAACATGTCTCCCATTTTTTCAGGTTCGACGTTTGCGTCCTTTTCTCCTGCCTGGTGTTGCTTTAGCTGTTTCTTTTTTTCCGGCATCTGAAGTTGATGAAAACGCGCCTAGCTTTGCTGCGATCTCCTCAAGAGATGGCGGATGTCCCTTCGGGCGGGTATCAATCGATTCACGCATCTTTTTGAGATGCTCCTGGCCTGTTCCGCAACATCCACCGATAATGCGTGCGCCGGCGTTTCGGGCTAAATCGGCGTAGTCCGCCATAAGATCCGGCGTTCCATCATAGATAATTTTTTCACAAATAAATTTTGGTATTCCTGCATTGCCTTTCGCAACAAGTGGACTGTCATTGTCATGTTCTTTAAATGATAAAATAGTGCGCAGAAGGTCAGAGGAACCGACGCCACAATTTGCTCCATAGGCGGTCGGTCTATTCGCGAGGTTGTCGATCATTTTGATCATATCTTTGGGAGTGAGCCCCATCATTGTTCGGCCCGCAGTATCGAAACTCATTGTTCCCACCCAAGGTGCGTTGGCCAATGCAAAAGCTTCTGCGGCGGCTAAAAACTCTTCCTGGGCACTGATGGTCTCTAACCAGATTATGTCGGCTCCTCCTTGCTGCAAGCCATCGACCTGCTCATGGAATATCTCAACGGCAAGACTGTGCGTAAGGTCACCTAGGGGTTTCATGAGCTCTCCGGTAGGACCGACGGAGCCGGCAACAATAACCTTGTGTCCCATTTGATCGACGATGTCGCGTCCGAGTTCTGCGCCGACACGATTGAGTTCATGCACGCGTTTTTGCGCGTTGTGGAGTTTCAATCGCGCACCATTGGCCCCAAAGGTATTGGTCAAAAAGAGATCGCTACCGGCATTCACTGCGCTTTCATAGAGCGTTCGAATCGTTTTGGGATTACTCGTGTTTAAGAGTTCTGGCGCATCGCCGGCTTTCAGGCCCATGTTAAAGAGATTAGTCCCCGTAGCGCCGTCAGCTAGAACGATTTCTTTTTCTGAGAGAATTTCTGATAAGATGTTGTTCATTTCAACTTCACTCTCGATTGTTCACGACTTCATAACGTTGAATCCGAAGAAGGCAATTTCCGAATTTTCATGAAAACTATGAAACACGCGTCGAGCAGTGCCGTTGCAATGGGCCGACAATCGATATGGCTTACTGCAGACGAACTCTCATGTGCCGATATCCTTCAAGTGATATGGTGTTGTCTGGTAGAGTTCGTTGATCCAATTGCAATAGAGTAAGTGCCCGTGGCTCCGCCAACGATTTATCGGTATTGCCTTCGGATTATCTTTTGGAAAATAATTTACGGGTAATTGAAGATTCGGGACACCCTTTTCCTGATCACGTCGATATTCCTTCGAGAGGGTATCGCTGTCATATTCAAAATGATTCAGGCTGTAGAGTGCCCGATGCTCTTTGTCTTCAATGAGACCCGGTCCGGTCGTCTCGCTTCCCATCAGAATGGACAATTTTCGATCCTCGAGATCACGGGCAGATATCTCGGTCCATCGCGATACAGGTACAACGCAGTCATCGGAAAATCCGCGGAGATAAGGCGAAGTCGGCGCAAGATTGTTCTGACGAAAGCAACCGGAGATTTTCTTGTCGAGAATATATTTTGGAACTCTGTGGAAATGATACAACATCGCCATCGCGCCCCAGCAAACACCGAGCGTTGAATGGACATGAGTCTGGGTCCATCTCATAACTTCAGTCAGTTCTTCCCAATAGTCTACAGCTTCGTAGTCAAGACACTCGATGGGCGCTCCGGTAATGATGATTCCATCAAATTTTTGAGCCTTGACCTCTTCAAAGGTCTGATAAAACCTCTCCAGGTGCTTCCATGATTCATGCTTTGGCTGATGTGTGGTCATGCGAATGAAATTGATTTCAACTTGCAATGGTCCTGCACCAAGGAGTCGAGTAAACTGCATCTCGGTTTGAATTTTGAACGGCATGAGATTCAGGAGAGCGATTTCCAGAGGTCGGATATCTTGTCGTAAAGCTGTGTCCTTGTCCATGACGGACACACCGCCGTTTTTCAGTTCATTGTACTTTGGATGATCGGAAGGGAGATTTATGGGCATGTTATTGGGTTCGTTTGAATATGTGCGGTCACTTTGATGTCCAAATTGATGTGATGGGTTTTGGAAAGACTGAGACTGAATGATTTTTATATATCGCCGATACGCAATCTGATCCTTATGAAGAGCACGAACGGGCTTGCTCTGATAATGTCAGTGCATCTCCGACAGCGTTCAGAAAGACGTCTTCTTGCTGCGCATCTCTCAAGAGTTTTGCATCAACCGCGACACCCCATTTTGCCATAGCCTCATACTGTGGTTGTCGATAGGCGAGGGCCCGTGAATACGTCCAGCGAATGAAATCATCCGGATTTACGGTGTCTTCAGAACAATTATTAGTATCAAGATACTCCTTCCAAACTTTCTCCAGGAATTCTGGACGATATGCCATTGGTTTCGGGGACTTATCAAATCGGGCGATCAATTCCGATAGGTGACTTTGGTCACTCTTCAACCAAATCATCAAGAGATGTTTCTTAAGTTCGCACAAGATCGGATCGTCCGGATTTTTGGGATTGACCCATTCGCAAATTGACCCGCCCGTATCGCAAATGAAATTCTTGTAACCGTAAATCAATTCCGATCTTTGAATAAAGTGTGGTGTATCATAGAGCGCCTGGACTTCTGCGCGTCGAAAATGTTCCTGTCGCCGTTGATATTCCTGGATGGGAAGTCCGCCTTGCTCTCGACTTCCGGGTTTCCCAATATAGGTCGATACGGGCATCAGATTCTTGAAGCTGAGATTGGGTTTGATGGAAATCGAGCCCTTCATCAGTAATTCTCGCAGGAACGGAACTTTCATCGCCTCAATGAGAGCGTTGTCGACAATATGTTCTCCCATGTACCGGGTGCCAATTCGATAATCGATTGAGTAGTGAAACCATGTTCCGGTATCACGTAGAATGGTGGATAATCGTGTTTTCCCCAGTCCTGACATACCGAATATCAACACACGTTTATGCGAAGCTTTGTGCCAGTCGTCCGCAGATGAGTACATTATTCGTCTTTCTGATCGCTTAAGTTCAATGGATGATCATCTGCTTCGTAATTTTCTGATTACCTGTCCATCCAAAACGAGTAGACCAATCGAAAGCAAAGCAAATCCCAGAAAAGCTGTCGATTGTAATCGCTCGTCTAAGAACACTCGACCTAATAGAATGGCAATAGGTGGAATAATGAGTGTGACCAACATCAGGTTCCCGCTGCCCGCTTTTGCAAGAACGCGATAATAGAGCAGATAAGCGCCGGCAGTTGCAATAACTGAATAATACCCGATTGCGAACCATGTCACCCATTTTAGGTCAAACCGAATAGGACCATCAACATATAAAGCAATCGGCAGCATAGAAAGCGATGCCATTGTAAGCATCCCGGCGGCTGCAACCTGTGGTGCCAGTCCCGTGAGCTTTAGGCGGGCCCAGACAGACGCAAGCGCGTATGATATCGTGCCTGCAATGATGGCGAATTGAGCAAGGGATTCTGTGTTCAGAGCGTGCAGGCTATCAAACCCAATGACCGCAACGACTCCAACGAATCCAAGCGATACGCCAATGGTCTTATGCAATGTGAGTCGTTCATCGGCGAAAAAGAGGGCGGCTGCGATTATCGAGAAGATTGCGGTTGAAGCATTGAGAATGGACGTCAATCCGGTTTCAACATGCAGTTGGGCCCAAGCCATTAAACAGAATGGGATACTATTGTTCATGAGGCCCATGATCAGGAAATAGAACCATATTCGTGGACACAAAGGCACAGGGAGCCGTGAGACGAAAACGACACACCACAAAATCAGCATAGCCCAGAATGTTCGGTGCAGCACCGAGGTCAGAACCGGTATTTCATTAATTGCGATACGGATTGAAAAGAAGGACGCACCCCAAATGCAGCCGAGTAAGAGCAGTTGCGCCCATGCGCCGGGTGAGAGTTCCTTTTGAGAGAGGTTTGTCTGCGGGGACGTGTTGCTGATGGTCTTGGGTTCTGGCATCTCTCAGGGAAGCAACCGATCTGTGAAGCAAGATGATGTCAATGTTCGATTAGGCCTCTGCGCGCCATTGGCAATCATCATGTATAATTTCATTTTCTCTTGGCGGCATATTGAACATCGACATTGTCGTTAGTCCGTATGCTCAGTCAATCGTGAGTTTCCTGTTTATCGTTGGAGCGTGTTGTTGCGGCACGTGTTTCCGACCAAACGTTGAGGTAGATTGCAGAGAATATTAATAACGCTCCCAGAACAACCCACAATTCGATGTCTTCACCGTAAAGAAGCCATCCGACGACAAATATGAACGGAAGGCGACCAAATTCGAAAACAACCACCACAGTCGCTGGAGCAATCGTCAGCGCTGTACTAATGCAAAAATGAGCAAGCAGTCCGGCGACGGCAACAATCAAGAGCCAAGGCGTTGTTGTAAGAGTTGGTAGAGTAACCTCAAAATCCGCTGTTACGGTGATGATTCCAAGAATTGCTTGTATTGCGGTCATCCAGAAGAGGATACACGCGACTGAGACCGTCTGTGTCAAATTTCGCGTGAAGATATAGGTTAGAGCAAAAAAAAATGCTGCAAACGCAGCGCAGGCCACACCCCAGTCAATGGTTTCCGGCGTTGGACGCGCAACAATGAGAACTCCTATGAAACCAAGGATTGCCGATAACATTTTAGAGCGATTGATCGCTTCATTCAAAAGAAAGGGAGCAAGCACAATCACCCAAATGGGGCTGGTGAACTCCAACGTGAAGACTTGTGCAAGGGGAATGACGGTAATCGCATAGAACCAGAGATTTTGTCCAGAAAAGTGTACAACATTTCGGGCGATGTGCATTCCAAACCTGTGTGTTGTAATCTCGCGCCAACGTTGGCTGTACGTGAGAAACATACAGAGAATACCCAAACCGATAAAAGATCGATACATCATGATTTCGAACGTGTCGTGGCTGTCAGCGATTTGCCGCCCGGCGACAGCCATCGAGGAAAATGAAAAAATGGCTCCAATCATCCAGAGTGCGGCTTTTAGAATGTGTGATTGCGGGTGTTTCGTCATGCGATTAATTTTGAACTTATGATCCGAGAAAGACACTCTTTTAGATGGTTTCGAATGAAATATCGCCTTTGGTCTCCATTGTCAGAATGGCGGAGCAATTTCAACGACAGCCATTGTCTCATGTGTAATTGCGGACGCGCGATTTGGAATCAATGCGGACGTAATATCTGCGTGCGGCGGGCAATGCGGGGTATCATTGATTGAGTCGTCGGAATCTCTTGTGGAATCATGACATTGATGATCAATTTACCACGTATGGTTATCGCTTTCATGGTCCGTCATTGTGGCCAAATTCATATAATGACGTTGATACAGTTCAATTCATTTCGATGTTGGAGAGGTCGGACGTACGGACTCAATCTTTGGTCGTGTCTTCAATAACTTACCGAATAATTTTTAAGAAAGAGCCACTTGCAAAAATCGACTGGCAAGCGATTTTTCCTGATTTCAGGCCATTT
>JAPORU010000114.1 GCA_026710045.1 Aestuariivita sp.
AGTTGCGCACGCGTCAACCGGCGTCCCGAAAAGGGGGTGCAGGGAAGATCCCTGACACAACTCCCGATGTCCCACGGCTAGCATGCCGATTCGGTGCGCGAAGTTAACCCCCGGTTCGTAAAAAAATTTTAACCTATGATTTCAACCGCTTGGAAAACATTTTTTACAACAGATTTTTCTCCAGCTTAAGCGAATGCCATTGCCTGGAGGGGACGGCGCGGACAGCCATGCGCGGACGGTGCCCGACGGGCCAAAATCCGCCACATTCCGCCACACCTTGGCCCTCCGGCTCGCCCCGGACGCCTGCCGGGCCCGGCTCCGGCGCCACGGCGGACGCCGGGGACTGGCTACGGCCGCCGGAATCGCGATAATTGTGCAAGAGGCTCAAAAAATAAATAATTACTTTTGGCCCTTTTTATTTTTAAGTAAATGATTTAATCGATTCTAGTTGAATTGCTTTATTCATTTAAGAGGGTAAACATTTATGGCAAATTCTGACGCAGCGGAGGATAGAAAAGTAACGGTCAGATATGAAAATCTCGATCTGCCCTCGGCTTATGTGGAATCGGTTCAAGGCACTGTAACTGCAAGAAATGCGCTAAACATTAGTTTTTATTCTGAAAGAGTTGAAACTTTAGAAGAACTTACAGCTATTCCAAAACTTAGTCCAGACCAAACAACTTATACGGCAACTTTTGAAGATCCTTTCGGAATGGACAGAGCAAATGTCCATTTAATTCGACGTATAGAGGCTAATCTAATTTTTACTTCTGAAGGATTAGAAGCCTTAATTCCGTGGCTGCAAGCAAAACTCGTAGAAATGTCCAATAAAAAGAAGAATTCATGATTATGAATGAAATTTCTTTGCCAATATCTCCAGAACTTCCAGACACTACTTTTTTTGGTTATTCTGTAGATACAGCGCACTCAGCTTCGGATTCTATTCCAGTATTAGAATCTGCGATAAGAAATTTTTCGAATCAACGGGTCATGAAAAGTTCACCTATTTTTCTAGCAACTTTAGTCGATAATTCAATAGATCTAGAAACCGCTCTCTTAGAAATTGAAAACATTTTAGACGTAGTAGGGGAGCATGACGCAGAAGAACCTGATAGTTCTACTATTGAAAACGCAAAGACTTTATTTCCTAAAATATATAATATCTATCCTGCGAAGTATACGATCTACCCTACAGAAAATCGGGGAATAGCTATTCAATCTCCAATGAAGCAAAAAGGCGTAGTTCAAATAGAATGCGGTCCCGAAGATGTTGTATATTGCATTGCCTCAATCGAAGATAATGAACGTCGTGCTAAGTTCTATCAGATGAAAGGACTTCCTGATGAGTTTATTAGAAAAGCATTGCTAGACGCATCTCAAGCGTAAATCATGGGTAAGTTATGTAAAAATGAACACGTTTGGCGAGATGTTTATCACGAAGAATATCAAAAACATCTAACTAAAAAAGATCCTCCGTTAAATAGACCAATAAAACAATTTTTTGGGCATCCCAAATTTCCAATACCAGAAATATCCGGCAATTTATATGACGAGATTCCACTCAGAGAAGCGACGCAATATGCAGACGCTAGAGGCAACAAACAAAAACAACCCAGAGAAGTTAGAGGATGGTGGAAAATATCGGTCTCTAACATAGAGAATTCTGGATGCAAAGTTGAACCTACGCCAAAAGATACTCTTGAGTGTAAGAACAAATATCATGCAGATATTTTTATCCCAGAAAAATATTGCGAGTCCTGGGAAGACGCCGGCCCGTGTTTCTTTAAGCTTCTTAGACATGGAAAATGGCAAGATAGAGAAAATGAAATTACGCCTCAACATGCGTAAACTTAACGTTATTTATTTCTCTATACTCTTAAACCAGTCCACCGCAAACCAGTCTTCCTAGTCCTAAACACTACCTCTAGTATGTCTAAATGATTTTGAGGTTATCAAGTTTCTCTTGACTTGCAGTAAAGAATGCCTGTAAAAGTGGCTCCGATTGCCCTCTTGACACCATGTTTCTCTCTCGCTAAGTTATCTACTTAAGTCCCGCAAAAAGGGGATTGATTGATGACTTAAAAAGTCGACCAGATGAACGGGTCGTTCTGGCTCTTTTTGGAATTCTCGACAATGATATCATTATACATTTGGGGCCATGTGGAGCATTGTGCATGCGATCAACTTGAGTTACGTTCCATGATTGTTGATGAACTTCGGGACAGTCATCTGCCAAGGGCTCGAATGATCACCGAATGGCTCTCAAGGAGCTTTCCCATATTTTGGGAGGATGATATGGGATGATCGAGGTGATCAATGATGATGTGGAGCGGCCATTTCGTGTCGTATTCTCGTGTTGTTATTGAACTTCGGGCCATTTCTTGACGTCAATGAGTGGTGCACCCAGTGTGGAGAAGCCACGCTCATGGCACGTTAGAACAATGCATTGGATGTCTTTTGCGGCTTCGTGCAGAGCACAAAAGATTTTCTCAAGACGATGATCATCACACCATACCAGTGCGTCATCAAGTACGACAGGCATTTCACGCCCGTGTTTGGCAAAGAATTTTGCAAAGGCAAGACGCATCAGAACGGCAATCTGTTCACGAGTGCCGCCACTTAACGTCTCCACTAATTCCTCGCGACCGTGGCGCCCGATCACTTCGACCTCAAATTCTTCATTGAGAGAGACTCGGGCATTTGGCAATACCATCTCCAAGAGCGGGTTTAATTCACTTATCACCGGCTGTAGAAATTTTTCTTTCAGTATTTTTTGTGCGGAGCGGAGTTCGCTTTCGAGAAGTTGCAGCGCGGCTACCTGCGACTCGTAACTGATGCGTTGTCGATTGAGTTGCGTACGTTCTTGTTCAAGATTGGCCAGTTCCTCCCCTAATCCCTTTTCCGATATCGCAGCCAAATCGCGTTTGATTTCCGCCTCTTGGATTTTCATTTTATGGAGACGTTCATATCTGTTTTTGATGGCTTTTTCGAGTCTTTGAACATCTGTTTTTGCCGTTTCCAAGGATGGAATGGATTCTTCTGCTTGCTCAATGTCAGTGCGCAAGGACTTCTCGGCTTCTCTCGCGTTTGTTACGACCTGAGAGAGAAGGACCTGTTTATCCTGCCACTCTTCTCGAGGGCCAATATATTGTGTGAGTGCATTCATCCGGTCGGTATACATGTCAATGAGTGACTTGATTTCATTTTTTTCGACCACAGACGCATGATAATGTGTCTCGGACGTTTCGCGATGATTGCGCGCGTCATCATAGCGTTGGCGCGCCTCCTTGACCACTTGATCTGCCGTTTCTCGATCTGGCAGTTCGTCCATCTGATCTTGAGAGAACTTTGCGCTGTTTAACGTACGCCGCATCCTCGCGCAGTCGTCCTGCAAAGTTGGAAGGCCATTCGGAGCAAGGTGCTTCAGTTGATCCTGAAGTCTGTCGCTTTGTCTTTCAAGATCGCGGCGTTCAATCGCCATCGTTTCAGCATCCGCGATGCCTGCGATTTTGTGTGAGGATAACAGTTTTGCAAATACGCTCTCGGCTTCCTCAAACGACTCCGTGATATCACCTGGATCGTTGGATTCGATGTGGAGTTCTCCGAATATTCCAAGTTTCAGTACTTGGGTTCCTGAAAGATGTATCGGCTCGGAAATTGTCAATCCATCAAGGGTTATGACGTCCAATCCTTTTTGACTCAGTTGCGGTGTCAAGAGTGGACGGGTTGCGCTCAGGCGCGCTTGTTGACGGTCTCGTTCAAGTTTTGCACGCCGCATTTCAGAAAGAAGTCTGTCTGTAACCGGATTCTGATTGAGTTGGTCCGACACAGCCGCCAACGCCCTGTTTACTTCGTGAGCTTTCGTGAGCTTTTTTTGTAGCTCGTTGTATTGTCTTCGGTCAGCGGCTGCACTTTCGGCTCGGGCACAAAGTTCGGCCTTTTTTTCGGCCTTCTCCTGAGCTTGTCTTGCGGCTTTTTCGGCAATGCGCGCTTGATCTAATGTCTCTTTGCGATGTTGTTCGACAGTGTCTGCATGCAGGCGTTTTTCTTTGGCGGCGGCAGTCTCTTCGTGCAAGGTGGTCGCATTTTCGACGTTCTGACGATAATCCTGAAGTTCTTGCTCATATCGTTTCCTTTCACTGGTCTTGGTGGCGAGTTGAGCCTTGAGGACGTCAAGACGACTGTTTGATTCTTCAGATTCTCTGAAGAGTGCTGTGGCTTTCTCTCGTTGCCGCTCGAGTCGTTCTGATTCTACAGGGTCTTCGAGTTCTTTGATTGTACTTTCTATTCGGATCAATTCTGTCAGGAGAGTCTCGGAGGAGGCCAGTCGAACCTGCACGTCCTTGATTTGATTCTGGTTGTGTTCAAGTGACGTAATGACTTTTTTGTACAGACCTGTTGGCTGAGGGACCTTATGTTTGGTGATCAGCTTTGCCAATTCTCTTTGGATTCTTCCCAGAAGAATGCGTGATCGATTGCCGCCGATAACATCACCCATTTCATGTTCGAGCAGCTCGGCAAGCAGCGTCTTGCTGGTATCATCCGCACTGGGTGCTAGCATGGATGTCCCTTGGACGACCCACAGGAGACCGGTTGGTCCCGCCCCGGGCTGTGATCCACCAATACCGTCCGTCATCCATTCATGAGCGTCTCCGTCGATCTTTATGACCTGGCCGGATTCGAGTTTCTGTACTTCTGCAAATGAACGTCTGAGAAATTGCTTGCGAAGCCGATAGCTGTCACCATCTCTCGTAAAATCCAACTCAATCAAGGGGGCTGCGCCATCAATGGATGCGAGTCGTTTTGTATCCGTGTTTTTGGACGAATGTTTATGGAACATTACCGTTTTCACGGCATCGAACAATGTGGATTTCCCAAATTCATTTGGCTCGGCGAGCATTGAAAGGCCATCGGGTATGTTTTCAATGGCCATCCCTTCTGAACCAAAGTGGCGCACATGGCGCATGCGGATGGCCTTCAGTCTCATCAATCAAACTCTTCATTCGCGTACGATAGAAGAAGACATAGAGCATTGTCTGCGGTTTTTCGGTTTTCCTCAGAGACCGAAGGATTCTCCTTTCTTTCGAGAAGACGCTCGGCGGCCATTCGGACACTACCGGCACGGTCGAGGTTGTCGAGATCTTCGCTTGAGACAAGATGTGTTAAGTGATCCGTTTGAATGTTCATGAAATCCAGCCTCTCCTCGAGAAGCCTTAGGCGCGCGTCGAGTTTCAGCCAGTTTTGTTGTTTCATATGTCCTGTTAAATTGATTTGAGCGAGAATGTTTCGGAGAGATCCGCGTCCTTCGAGTTCGTCGATCGCGGGAAAATCCTTCATTTCCGGTACGCAGTCGATATCCACGATGTGCCAATGGAAGGTCGTGGTCTTTTCGACCTGGACTTTGGGGAGGGTGTCCGTCTCAAGCTCTACGATCAGTACATGTCCTGGACTGTTTCGGCGAAAGCGGTCGGTCTCTGGTGTGCCCGAATACCAAACCCGATCTGAAATTTTCTGGACACCATGCCAATCTCCCAGGGCCAGATAATCAAGTTGTGCCTCATTGGCCCGTCTCGGATCGATGATCGATTTTGATCCGACATCTCCATGCTCGTCATCCGACGAGAATTCGGTGATTGATCCGTGTCCTATCCCAATCGTGAGTCGATTCGGTGGCAAGTCGGCATTGTCCATCCAAGTTGTGAGGTCCCTCCCGGGTGATTTTGTCGTCCAGGGTGCCGGCAACAACCACACCGACGGTTCTGCTTCGACGGGCTCTGCTTTCAAGAGAAGTTTGATGTTGGTGGATGCGTATGTTTCAATCTCTGACCAAAGTAAATTCGGCCTGAATGGGTCATGATTTCCCGGCATCAACCACCATGTGACAGCATCATATCTCTTCATGAGGTCGAGGGGTTGGTGAAGGACTCGCTTGGAGGGTTGCTCACTGTCCCAAACATCACCCGCCACAAGAACATGACGGACATGTCGGGCCATCGCGAGATTGCCAATCGTGTTGATCATTTCGAGACGCGCATCGGTCAAGCGTGCCGCCAATTTTGTCTCAAATGCCCCGAACGGTGCTCCGATTTGCCAGTCGGCCGTGTGAATGAACTTGAATCGCACGATGATGGTATCCGTTATTCTCAGTATAGATGCCGTCTAAAGTTTGACTGATGGCGCATATCTCGTTGTGCGTCTCTTTGTTTGCATTGGATTCCTTTGCAAACATGTTTCAATGAATGGTTGACGGTGTGGTCGTGACGAACAGGGTTGAAATTCGGACCATCTCACAGTTGAATGGCGCACCATGTTTTTACGATCATCAACATGATTATGTTTCACTGAGTGCAACTTTCATGTCCTGAACATGATAGATGACCTCTCCATCGGCTTCGACCCGGCCATTGGCAACACCCATCGTGAGTCGCCGCGTTTGAATAGCTTTTGTGAAGTCAACAAAGTATCGGAGGAGCGTGCGATCGGGTCTGACCATCCCCGTCAGCTTGACTTCGCCGGCGCCGAGCGCGTAACCGCGTCCCTTCCATCCGCGCCAACCAAGATTAAAGCCGGTGAGTTGCCAGAGGGCATCAAGGCCGAGACAGCCCGGCATGATTGGGTTGTTCGGAAAGTGACATTTAAAGAACCACAGATCAGGCTTGATATCAAATTCAGCAACGACATGACCTTTGCCATGTACTCCCGCATCACCTGAAATGTCACGGATTCGATCAATCATGAGCATGGGTGGTTCGGGTAACTGAGCGTTACCAGGACCAAACAGATCTCCCGTGGCGCATTTCAGCAAATCGTCACGGCTAAAGTGGTTTGGATACGGACCCATACCTTATGCTCCTGTCCGAATGATACGGTTTATCCTCTAACATTGCATGGACTGAACCTGCAAGAGAGGCAGAGGTACGATTGTTCAACCGTCACAAATATCATTTTTGACGGATTTTGTTTGTACTTCACAGCAGAAGATACTAATTTGAATCCATAAATTTATGTGAAGAGATCATACGATGAATGAAGCATGTTCGTGTACGGTCTTCGATTGGCTTACGAAGGCGGGGTTGCGTCCGACCAGGCAACGTTTAACGCTCGCGCATGCTTTGATGGGCGACGGTCGTCATCGGCATGTCACGGCTGAAAGTTTATACAGAACGGTGAAGGAGCAAGGTGAATTTGTATCGTTGGCGACGATCTACAATACTCTCCGTGCGTTCTGTGATGCAGGTCTTGTACAAGAGGTCACGGTTGACGGTACGAAAAGTTACTTTGATACCAACACGCATGACCATCCGCATTTCTTTTGGGAGGAGGATGGAAGGTTAACGGACGTGCCACAAGACCAGCTCAAGATTGTGCGTCTGCCGGAGGCTCCGTCCGGATCGGAGATTGCGGCTGTGAATGTCATCATTCGGTTGCGTCAGACTTGAGGGCCACGGTGAGCGTGTCTTTGGAACAGATTGACGCCTACCAGGAGAATGGGGTGGTCCATCTTCCGGGGCTTTTTTCACGGCATGTACAGCGGCTTCGCCAAGGTGTTGAGAAAAATCTGCAGAATCCGGGACCTTATGCCTCTAATAATGAAAAATCGGGTGAGACGGGACTGTTCTTTGATGATTACTGCAACTGGACTCGCATTGAGGAATTTCAAGATATTCTTGCCGATTCAGCCATTATCTCGGCGGCGGGCACGTTGATGCAATCGGCGCGCGTACAGATGTTTCATGATCATATCCTGGTTAAGGAGCCCGGTACATCGATGGCGACGCCGTGGCATTCCGATGGTCCGTACTATTTTGTCGATGGGTCACATACGATCAGTTTTTGGGTTGCACTTGATGTTGTAGACGAAGCCTCACTGCGCTGTGTCATCGGTTCGCATCGGTGGAAAAAAGATGTGATGCCGACACGATGGGTATCGGAAGAGGCCTATTTTGAAGGGGATTACCAGCCCGTGCCCGATCCTGAGGCGGAAGGTATGGAGATCGCGGAGTGGCACATGTCTCCTGGAGATGCCGTAGCCTTTCATTTTCGTACTGTGCATGGTGCGCGCGGCAATCATTCGATGAAGCGAAGGCGGGCGTTTTCGTTGCGGCTTGTGGGTGATGATGCACGATTTACTGTCCGTCCGGGACCCACGTCACCGCCTTTTCCAGGTCATGGGATGGTTGTGGGGCAACCATTGCGTAACGACTGGTTTCCGATCCTGCGTTAATGTTCTTCGATCAACTGAACTGCTCAAGTTCTGTGATGAGGGCATCAATGTCGCCGTTATGTTTTTCAAGGATCGTCCCGATTTCCGTTCGTTCGTTGAGGAGGAGATTGACCCCTTCGACAAACATATTAAAGAACAGGTTTTGCCCCGTACGATTGTGAACGCGAAACGTCATTTCGATCGGGCTCTGGTTCGGCATAAAGGCGCGTATCTCGACTTCATACCATTTCTTTACAGCGTTTACCTGGCGTATTTCAAGCCGTCCGCCAACGAAGTCACGGAATTGCTTGCCATATTTGCGTGCGACATAAGACTGGAAAACTTTCGAAAAAGTTTTCTTTTGTCGGGGTGTTGCGCGACGTCCATCGACGCCCATGACGTAAGCGGCGATATAGGCTGTGTCACTGTATTTGGCGAAAATGGCTTCGAAGTCTCGAATGATTTCAGGAGTTGGTTTCCCGGATGTGGCGACATGATTGATGTCATCCATGAGGGTATTGATGAGTGTTTCCGCTGCCGCCTCATCAAGAGCGTGAGATGCGTTGAGATGACCAAATGTTACTCCACAGGCCAAGATTCCGACGATAAGGTGACGTCTAAATAGTCCACATACATTCATTATTGAAACGGTTTTCCTAATTTTTCTTTTTTGGATGTTATATTTCCGACCCGCCGAGAGGAGAACCGATGCGCTTATATGTGATGAAATCTATATGGAATGAGACACTAAATACAAGAAAAAAGTGGCTGATCTCATTTTGGGCATTGATGTCCTTTGGAAAGAATCTTCCTAAAGTGAGAATATTATTCTGTTGTCTGTCTTGTTCCGCGGCTCGATGGTTGGGACTGTCAACCGGTTCTTGATATTGGGAGAGGGGAGCGATGACCATGAACGACATTGCAAGCGAGCGCGTCGGGCCGATGCTAAACCCGCCGCACCTGGGCGAACTGACCCGCGCGAGCATGGATGACGTGGGTTGGAACGTGACCGAGACGGCGGCGCATCTCGGCTGCGAGTGCGGAACGCTGTCGCGCCTGCTGAATGGCAAGGCGGGTGTGTCGGCGAACATGGCGCTGGTGCTGTAGGACATCGGCTGGGACACTGCCGAGCACTGGATGCAGGCTGCTTACGAGCTTGCGCAGGCGTGCCGAGACCGAATCGCCGCTGAACGGTGCGTGCCTGCACGCATGATAGGGCCTCGCGCCAGCCCATCTTTAACATCTTGTGCAAAAAAGTTATGATATTCAACACCTTAAAAAATG
>JAPORU010000105.1 GCA_026710045.1 Aestuariivita sp.
CTTCTTGCAGAGGAACTCGGTTCTTCGGACTCAAATAGGTGAGCAGTTCCCGGTTGAGGCTGATGCGCACCTCCTGATTGGGATAATCCAGCTTGTAGAACGTGTCGAAGCCCTCGCGCTTCTCGTCAACGATGGTGAGATACCCGGTCTGGAATAGAAGCGCCTCGGCACTGATGTCCTCCACATCGAATGTCGAGACCAAGGTCTCATCGCTCCAGCGTCCCTCCAGCTCCCGTGGATGAACCGCCTTCTCCATCAGCGTTTCAAAGAGGAACTGCGGCGAACCGGTCCGGAACCAGTGGGGCTTGAACATCCGGTTCCGCAGGAACAGGAGCACGTCAAACGGATTGTAGAGCCGTTCTTCACCCAACCAGTTGTAACCGTTATACCAGGTTCGGACCGCGTCCCGGTCCAGTCCCTCCAGTTCCGGGGCAAACACGGTGTCGAGGTCCGTATCCGTGTAGCCACAAATTGTGGCAAAGTGCGGATCGAGGCTGATGTCTTCAAGGTTGTTGAGACCCGAGAACAGGCTGATCTTGGAGAACATGCTAATCCCGGTGACCAAGACGAAGCGGACATGTTCCGCGCTGCCCTTGATAATACCATAGAAGCCGCGCAGATACTCCCGGTTGGCCCGCGCCCGATCCGGATCCCTCAGAACATCCAGGATCGGCTTGTCATACTCGTCTACGAGAACCACCACACGCTGGCCGGTCTTATGGTGGAGGTGATAGAGCAGACTTTGCAAACGTTCCGGGGCCGACCCTGCCGAACAAAGAGCCTGTAATCCGGCGGCATGTTCAATAAGGTCGAGTTGCGTGTTCAGGTTACGCTCAATGGCTTCCGGCTCATTATACATCCCATCAAAGCTCAGCCGCACCACCGGATGACTCACCGACCAGTCCCAGTGATCATAAATATCTAATCCCCGGAACAGCGCTTCCTGTCCGGCGAACAGCGCTCCGATCGTGTCCAGCAGCAGGCTCTTGCCAAACCGGCGGGGTCGGGAGAGAAAGTAATGACGCCCATCCTCCACAAGCCGCCGGATCAGAGGCGTCTTGTCAACATAGTAGAAGTTCTCACCCCGGATGGTCTCGAAGTCCTGGATGCCGATGGGCAGAGACTGACGGGTCATGATCTTTCTCCCGGAAGGCACTTATAAGGTAATTTTTTCTCGATATCTCTGACGTCGGATATTTGCAAATAATGTGAGTCAAATATTCCCTGATGTTTGTGACTCATTACAACGAGGCGATTGGCCTGCATCATTACGTGCAATTCTGAGATCGCGTCGGCAAAATCCTTCTTTTCTCTTTTGTGCCAGCTTTACATCAACTTGTGTAGGTTTTTTGTCCGATGCAGCCTGGTCCTTTAATCAATTCTTCATGGTTGCTGGTAGGTATAGGGATAGTTCAGGTAACGCTATGATGATACTGAGACAAATCAGCATTGCGAGCCAGAATGGCATGATTCCGCGATAAATATCTTTCATAGGGATGTCAGACACGCTCTGTACTACAAAGACGTTCATACCAACTGGCGGACTGATCAAGGCCATTTCCAATATGATAACCATAACGACGCCAAACCAGATGCGTAGATCGGAATTGCCAGTGATATGCAATACATCACCCAAGCCTGACTGCTCAATGATCGGTAAGACGATTGGCAAGACCAATACCATCATTGCAAATCCATCTAGAAAGGTACCCAAAAGGATGAAGGCTGCAAGAATCAAACTTAAGAGTAAAAGAGGATGCAATTGTATCTCTGATAGCTGCTCCGCTAACGTTGATGGCACTTGAGTCAAAGCAAGGAACGGCGAGAAAACACTTGCTCCGATAATGATGAAATATATCATTATCGTTGTGGATACCGTCTTCAAGAGTGCGTCAAGAAATCCGTCAATAGTGAATTCGCGGCGAAACAATGCAAACAGGAAAGCTAATACCGCGCCCACAGCCGCAGCTTCGACCGGAGTAAATACTCCCGCATAAATCCCACCGATTGAGGTCACGATGATGGCAATGATGGTTGCCCCTTGGCCTAATAACTTCAAACGATCAACAAAACTGAATCGCTCTCCGGTCGGGCCGATTTGAGGATGTACTAATGTGAGAAAATAAATGGCCACCATAAAACATCCCGACAGCAACAGTCCTGGTACAACGCCTGCCAGAAATAACCGTCCAATCGACTCCTCGGTCAAGATGGCATATATGATGAAGCCTGTCGAAGGAGGGATCAGGATGCCGAGTGTGCCGCCCGCAGCAACAGATCCGGCTGCAAACTTAGGGTCATAACCAAACCTTTTCATTTCCGGGAGTGCCACGCGCCCCAAGGTTAGCGCTGAAGCCACCGAAGATCCCGAGAGGGCGGCAAAGCCGGTACAACCAAGAATAGTCGCATGGGCCAGTCCACCTCGAAAATGGCCAATCCAAGCATAGGCTGCGTTATAAAGATCGCGACTCATTCCCGAGGCCCCCGCAATGTTGCCCATGAGTACGAAGAGCGGAATGACCGTTAATTCGACATATGTCAGTGATCCCCAAGTTTCAGTGAAGAGTGTTGCAACTCCAGCCGACCAAGAATTCAGTAAACTGATACCAATCACTCCAGATATCATCATCGCGAACGCCACTGGAATACGCAGAGCCATGAGCACAATTAGTAGCGTTAAACCGAGGAGTCCAACCAAGGTGTGATTCATTCATCATAATCCAAATCGTTGGGATTATACGATGATAGAAAGCACTCCAGCATGATCATGGCGGCGTGAAAGCACGACATGGCCATAATTGCTAGAATAAATGGTTTGTGGGAAATTCCGATCATGTTGGTAGCTTCGTTGAATAGTGCCGCATCTTCGGCCGCCCACCAGGCACGGTAGGCGATGAGACAAAACACTCCTGCAACCGATAATTTGATCAGCCATACCCGTAACTTCTCCAGTGCAAAGAGAGGAAGCGATGCGTATAAATCGACACTAATGTGGCCGTTTACCCGCCATGTATAAGGTGCTGCAAGCAAGAGCGACAACACCATACCCATTTCGATAATATCTTGCCGTCCGCGCAACGGGTCAGAATAGAAGTAGCGCAAGATAACGTCGGCAAATGTCAAGAGAACAAGGCTGGCTAATACCAGCCCTCCTGCAATGGCCATAAAGACAGTGAGGCGATCAATATATCGATTCACCGTTTTGTCGTTTTTGGGCCTCACCTCTATTGTTTCATGGCTCTGACAACGTCACTGGCTGGAATGCCCTCGCCATCCAGTTTGGCTAACAGATCGGAAACCGCTTCGGCTGCTTTTGCAGCAAATTTTGTATGTTCATCATCGGAAAGTACAATCGTTTCATTGCCTTCGATATCTTCAAACTTACCAAGCGCAAGCGCACCAAATTTGGCAAGCCCAGATGCAGACCTTTGCGAGATATCGCGGCCGGTCAATCTGTTCAGAGCAGCCCGTTCATTATCGGATAATTCGTTGTAGGCTTCTTCATTGGCCACTAAGAAAATCGTTGTTGGCATTTCAGGTAAATTGGTTGTGACGTATTTTGTTGTTTCAATCAGCTTAAAGATCAAGAGCGAGTCGGAACCCATCAATGCACCGTCAACAACTCCAGTATTCATGGATGTGTACACTTTGTTTGCGGGCATTGGCACGGGTGTCGCTCCGTAAGCTTCAATGACGGCTGCGGCAGATGATGACGCAACCCTGATTTTAAGACCCTCAAGATCTTGCAAGCTTCGAACCGGCTGATCACGCATCATCAAAACGGCCGGTGGTGTGACGAATAGGGCTAAAGGAACGGTCCTTTTAAACTCATCTCGCAAATGGTTGTCCATGACATTCCAAAGCTTGTTTGTAGCGTCTTCATGCCCTTCCGTTACCCCCGGCAGCTCAATCAGCAAGGTTTTCGGGAACACCGATGAGGTATAACCTGGCAATCCGTATGAAATCTCTGCGATTCGTGTTGCGGCACGCTTATATTGCTCAACGGGACCTTTGCCTAATTCACCTGATGGGTAAATTTCGATTTTTACGGAACCGTCGGTCGCGGCATTGATGTCGGCTGCCAACTTTTCAAAAATCGGCTCGTGCAGGACATAGACCGGTGGCACGAAGCTTGCCAACTTCATAACCTTCTCGGTCGCAAAGGAAACTGTAGACAATGATACGGTCAGCAGAACAAAAGCTGCTGCGACAACAATCTTTCGCATAACATTCATAACTTTGCTCCTCCAAATCATGCGCCAGATACTCAGGTAAAAAAGACCTATTCCATATTCTGGGACGACGCAATATATATTAGTACATGAGTAACAAAAAAGTTCGAAGCACATCCATGGTCGGCGTTGGTCTTGTGCACAAGACTCTTCAAATCCTTGATCTATTCCAGCCCGATCATTCGAGTTGGTCGTTGAATGAAATGGTGAAGGTAACTGGAATACCAAAATCAACCATTCATCGCCTTGTTCGGTTCCTGACTGATCGGGGTTATCTTGCATTGTTGGAGGAACGACACAGATATACGTTGGGCCCAGCGTCCATCGATCTTGGATGGCGTGCTTGGAGCTCATTTGATTTTCGTGAATTCTGCCGGCCGTCCTTGCAGAGACTGGCTTTTCAAACTCAGGAAACCGTATTGCTGACCTCCGTTGTTGGCTCGGGAAATGCGGTACGATGCGTTGATCAGATTGAAAGTACGCGAGAAGGTTTGCGGGTTTTTGAAAAGATCGGTGCTATTTTTCCTCTGCATGCGGGTGCTGCTCCCAAAGCGGTTTTGGCTTTTTTGTCAGACGAAGATCGTCACCAATATATCGCGGGATCGCTCGAAGCGATTACCGATACAACGATCGTTGATCCCAAGGAGTTATCTCGCGATCTGCAGAACATCCGATCGAGAGGGTATTCTATTTCCTGGGAAGAAACCTATGAAGGTGTGGCAGGAGTCGGAACACCATTCTTTTGGTCCGATGGGAGACCGGCTGGAAGTATGGCCATTGCCGTTCCCATTCAGAGAGCAACATCGGAAACTATCAAAACTTTTGGATATTTGCTACGAGATGCTTGTGCCAGAATCGATGAACGTTTGTCTCAATACAGCCCACAATCTGCGTTAGAGAAATTATCCGCATGAAGGCGTGGATCTCGGGGAAAGAACGCGGTATCGAAGCGCTTGCTTTTGACGACGTGATTGTACCCAATCCAGCGGACAATGAACTCTTGATAAGAGTCTCACATACCGCCTTGAATTTTTCAGACTTGCTGATGTTGGAAGATAAATATCAGGTGCGTCCGCCACGTCCATTTATACCGGGGCAGGAAATTTCCGGTATTGTCGTAAAGGCTCCATCGAAATCGACCTTTAAGCTGGGTGATCGTGTCACGAGCAAAGTTATTTGGGGAGGATTTGCGGAATATGTGACGGTGCGTGCAGATATGGCGATTCCAGTACCTCCGGGTATTTGCCTCACTCAAGCAACAGCCTTGCCGATATCCTATGTAACTGCACTAGTGGCGCTCAATTACTGTGCCAGCTTAAGTGCGAGCGATTGTGTTCTGATTCATGCAGCAGCCGGTGGCGTGGGCTTGGCAGCCGTTGAAATTGCGACGGCTCGCGGCGCAAGGGTGATTGCAACAGCACGTTCGGACAAACGCCTTGCCGTTGCGATTGAACGCGGGGCTGAGCGCGGCGTGAATTATTCCGAAGAAAACTGGTTTGATAGGGTGAATGATATTACGGAAGGACGCGGTGCGAACATTATACTTGATCCCGTAGGTGGACATATCGGCGAAGACAGTCTTCGCTGCATCGCCATCGACGGAACATTATTGATCGTGGGTTTTGCATCGGGGTTCGTCCCGAAATTACCTGCCCATCGTTTACTCCTAAAGCGGGCATCCGCTCATGGTGTTTACTGGAACCATGACATTGACATGGAATTACTAAACGCGGCTACGTCCGATCTGAACGCTCTCCTGATCAATCGTGAACTTGATCCACTGGTAAACACGGACTATCAATTTGATGCATTGCCGCAAGCTCTCAAAGATCTCGCAGGTCGCAAAGTAATCGGTAAAGTTGTCCTTAAAGTGAGCAGTGATGGAACGGGTGAATGATTAACGGAGAAAAGAAATCTCAGTTGTTGAGTGGTATTCGCGTTCTTGATCTTTCGCGCATCATGTCTGGACCATACTGCACCGCAATGTTGGCTGATTTGGGAGCAGAAGTCATCAAGATCGAAATACCTGACGTTGGTGACGAAAGCCGTTCATTCGGGCCATATGCCAACGGAGAAAGCAGCTACTTTATGTTACTCAATCGTAACAAAAAAAGTGTGACTGTGAATATGAAATCCGTTGAAGGACGTAATTTGATCAATGCCCTTGTTCCGAAATGCGATGTATTGGTTGAGAATTTTCGTCCCGGTGTCATGTCACGGCTCAATTTGGACGAACCATCTGTTCGGAAAATCAATTCCAAAATAATTTATTCAAGTATCTCAGGATTTGGGCAAGATAGTCCGTTTAGGGACTGGCCCGCGTTCGATCTGGTGATTCAGGCAATGAGTGGGCTCATGAGCCTAACCGGTCCCAAAGGGGGTCCGGCTACAGCCATCGGTGAATCTATGGCAGATGTTAGTACTGGTATCTTTGCGGCTTTCGGCATTGTTGCCGCTCTGTTTGATCGTGAGAGGAGTGGACAAGGGTGCCTAATCGATGTGGCAATGCTCGATTCAATGATGGCGATACAACTTACAGGATTGGCCCGGCAACTTTATAACAACGATACACCAAAACCCATAGGAAATCGACATCCGGTGACATATCCGGTTGATTCTTTCCCCACCACATCCGGTGATATTGTCATGGTGTGTTTTTCAGACAGTACATTTGCTGCGCTCGCGGAATTAATGGGTAATCGGAGTCTCGCCGCCGACAAACGTTTCAAAACCAATTTAGCACGCAACGAGAACGAGGATCTGTTGCGTGACATCATCACTAATTGGACCCATGATCAGTCGCAGGATATTGTGATTAAGGCCTTGCTTAACGCTGGTATTCCAGCGGCTCCCGTATGGGATCTGAAACAACTGGTTCAATCAGAGCACACCAAGCAGCGCAAACTGATCTCGCAAGGAAAGCATCAAATTCTCGGCAAAGTGCCTATAGTGCCTCAACCGGTCCGATTCTCTCACACGGCACCGGTTGAGAGAGTAACAACTCCCACACTTGGGGAACATACGGAAGATGTGTTGCAGAATTTGCTAAACGTCGATCAGGATATGTTGACAACATTGCGTCGAAAAAAAGTGATCTAGAGGATGTCGGTGACTTTTACACGTAGAAACAGACGCATTGTTCGCTCCCCTACCGGACCTGAGTTAACGGCAAAGAGTTGGCAAGCTGAGGCACCGTTGCGCTTATTGATGAATAATCTTGATCCGAATGTGGCGGAACGTCCGGAAGAGTTGGTTGTCTATGGCGGTATTGGGCGCGCAGCAAGAAATTGGGAATGTTTCGATGCGATGATCAAGTCCCTAATGGAATTGGAAGACGACGAAACATTATTGGTGCAATCGGGTAAACCTGTCGGCGTTTTTCGAACCCATCGAATGGCGCCACGTGTATTGATCGCTAACGGAAATCTTGTGCCGCACTGGGCCAACTGGGAGGAATTTGATAAACTCGATCGCTTGGGGCTGACAATGTATGGTCAAATGACGGCTGGTTCTTGGATATACATTGGCAGTCAAGGGATTGTGCAAGGCACCTACGAGACATTCTCGGCGATCAAGAGACAACATTTCGGCGGGGACAATCGGGGAAAATTAGTCGTTACCGGCGGACTCGGCGGCATGGGTGGGGCCCAACCCTTGGCTGCAACGATGGCAGGTTTCAATGCAATTATCGTTGAATGCCAACATGAAAAAATCAAATTCCGTATCCGGACTGGATATCTTGACAAGTCCGCATCAAGTCTCGACGAGGCTTTTGCAATGATCGAAGCCGCAAATAAGATCGGTAAGCCGGTTTCCATCGGTCTACATGGCAACATTGTTGATATTCTGCAACAGTTTGCAGATCGAGGCATTACCCCTAATGTTCTGACCGACCAGACTTCGGCTCATGATCCGATCAATGGATATCTGCCGGCCGGTTGGGATCTCGATAAGTGGAATACCTTGCGTGAACGTGATCCATTTTCTGTTGCCAAAGCATCGAAAACCACAATGGCTCGACATGTCGAATTAATGTTGAACTTTCAAAAGCGCGGAGCTGTCGTTTTTGAATATGGTAATAATCTGCGCGCGATGGCGCAAGAAGCTGATGCTGAAAACGCTTTTGGTTTTCCAGGTTTCGTTGAAGCCTATGTCCGTCCGTTATTCTGCGAAGGAAAAGGACCTTTTCGGTGGGTGGCCCTATCGGGTGATCCGGAAGATATCTACAAGACCGACGCAAAGGTGCGCGAGATGATGCCTGATGACGCATTCCTGCACAACTGGTTGGATAAGGTGCGTGTACATATTAAGTTTCAAGGGCTGCCAGCGCGCATTTGCTGGGTTGGGTTGGGAGATCGTCATCGAATTGGACGCGCATTCAACGAAATGGTACGCACAGGTGAGTTACGTGCGCCTCTTGTCATTGGTCGCGATCACATGGACTCGGGCTCTGTTTCCAGTCCGAACCGTGAAACTGAGAGTATGAAAGACGGTTCGGATGCTATTTCCGATTGGCCTATTCTAAACGCAATGTTAAATTCCGCTACCGGAGCAACGTGGGTGTCTTTCCATCACGGCGGTGGCATGGGAATGGGTTATTCCCAACATGCTGGAATTGCCGTTCTTGCAGATGGAACGTCAAATGCCGATCAGATCATTCAGAGGACACTCTGGAACGATCCCGCAACTGGAGTAATGCGCCACTCCGATGCAGGTTACGAGGCAGCTCAAGACTGCGCCCGACGCTACAACCTAAAGCTTCCCATGCTGGAATGAACCGGACTTTTTCGGAATGAGATAAACATTTTCTATCGTATCAGCTTTGGCAGGTATGCAGATGATTGTCCGGAACGCGATGCAACATGTCCCGGCATTTCTTCTCTTGGATTGGGATGGATCGATAGCCGTGCTGTCCGTCTCTTAACGGATGTCTTCA
The DNA here is from genome assembly GCA_026710045.1 of Aestuariivita sp. Lineage (GTDB taxonomy): Bacteria > Pseudomonadota > Alphaproteobacteria > Rhodobacterales > Rhodobacteraceae > JAPORY01. The sequence continues at coordinate 9,169 of JAPORU010000105.1, forward strand.
TAGAGTGCTCAATACATCGGCTACGTGACCGGGTACCTTAACTTTTCGCCACACTTTTACAATTTTTCCATCACGCCCGATTAAGAAGGTGGATCGCTCAATACCCATATATTTCTTGCCATACATATTCTTTTCTTTCCAGACACCATAGTCCTCGCATGTTGTGCTGTTTTCATCCGAAAGAAGGGGGATTGTGAGTTGATGCTTGGCAATAAACTTATCATGACTCGCGACGCTGTCTTTTGAAATGCCGATAACGACGGTGTCTTTTTTATCAAATGTCTCTTTCGCTTCGGAGAAGTTCAGGCACTCTCGTGTGCAGCCTGATGTGTCGTCACGGGGGTAAAAAAATAAAACGACGTGTTTGCCTCGAAATTGTAACAACTGTATGTTGGTTGCGTTATTGCCCGGTAAAGTGAAGTCGGGGGCAGGATCATTTGTGTCAAGCATGATGCCATCTCCATGTGAGATATCGTGCGAAAATATGGATCCGTGAGCGATAAATGGACGGATGCGATGTGGAGGGTCGATAAACGAATTCGATTAGCAGGTAAAGTATCTTCTGCATCGGTTTGATTGTATGACGAGTCTTGCGTTGAGTGCTGTCCTGAAAAAGATATCTGACAGGGTCTGGTTCAGGAAAATTTCAGGTTCTTGACATTGATGCGCATCAAAAGAGGCAGTTTCCGAAATATAAAAGCGATCGATCACGCACATTTCTTCGCCTTTTGCGGCTCTGATAGGCTGTTCGTGGATGGCGGTTTCGGCGCGGCTGTGGTATCCGATACGGGCCCGGGGCCGGACACGCGTGCGCGTGGTGCCGAACTCCCGATCCTGTCCGCTTACATGGACAATCCGATTAGGCTTACTGACAGCGATGCCCGCGACTTTTTTTGTCCTATCTTCCGCTCCTGTTCTGCAGAGGCGACGATGTTTGTGTTTCAGTACCGGACGATCGTGAGGATGCAACGGCCTGCGGATGTGTTTGAGAGCTTTGGTTGGATATGTGCCTGAGTACCGATCGGCTTGTGAGAGATATGTGAAATGGGTGTCACGACGGATCAGGGCGATGGCGTGGTTGCGAATACAACTTCGCTTGCATTAAATGGTATGGTGACGGTTTTGGTCCCGAAGCCACACGCGTATGTGTATGCTGAGCGTCGTACGGCTGTCCAGGAGAAACTTGGTCCCGAAGCCACACGCGTATGTGTATGCTAGGCCGCAGTGGTGGTCTTGTCGTTTTCATGAATATTGAGAGATTGGCGGTCAATGCAGAACTCTTATTTCATTTGACTGTCTTGGATTCGCGTTTGGTATCGAATGCAGTTGTCTTCTTTCGATTGATTGATTCCGGATGGTTTGCGAACGAATACATGTGATTTTCCATGCATCTTGCCGACTTTGATTTTGAGTTACCGGAAGAGTTGATCGCACTGCGTCCCGTCAAGCCGCGCACGTCGGCTCGTTTGCTGGTCGCCGAGCACGCGTGCATAGAGGATGCACATATTTTTGATCTTCCGCGACTTTTGCAACCGGGTGATCGGTTAATATTGAACAACACGCGAGTCATGCAGGCTCGTCTCGCGGGCGTGCGCGGTCGAGACGGTCCAGAAGGTATGGTTCGGGGGCGGATTGAGGCAACATTGCTTGAACCGGTCGCTGACGGTGCCTGGAAGGCTTTGGTGAAACCTTTGAGAAAATTGAGGCAGGGAGAGACAATTGTATTTTCTCCGGAATTGAGTGCAAGTGTGACAAAGATTGAGAACGGTTATGTTGTCTTGGGATTCAATGTTCGAGGTGCGGATTTTGATGCCCTCTTGGCGCAGGTTGGTGTCATGCCGTTGCCGCCCTATATTGCATCACGAAGACAGGCGGATGAACAAGACGAAACAGATTATCAAACGGTGTTCGCGCATATCGCAGGTGCCGTTGCCGCTCCAACCGGATCCTTGCATTTTGACCGGAGCCTGTTGAAGAGATTGCAGTCAAAGGACATTGAGTATACCTTTGTTACATTGCACGTTGGAGCGGGAACGTTCCTACCGGTGAGGGTGCCAGATATCCGAAAACACCGGATGCACGCGGAACGCGGGCACTTAAGTGAGAACGCGGTGCGTGAGATCATTCAGACAAAGAAGGCGGGAGGACGCATTATCCCGGTTGGAACGACAGCGTTGCGATTGATTGAAACCGGTGCGCGGGACGGGGAATTGCGCACTTGGGACGGTCGAACGGACCTTTTTATTTATCCGGGCTTTGAATTCCGGGTCGCTGATGCGTTGATAACGAATTTCCATTTACCGAAGTCGACCTTGATGATGCTCGTCTCAGCTTTTATGGGTCGGGAGCGCATGTTATCCATCTACAAGCATGCCATTCGCTCTAAATATCGGTTTTTCTCGTACGGGGATAGCTCACTGTTGGTGCCCTTCTGATCGGATGTCATCCGAAAGGCGAAAAGCGCCACGGTGGATGTCGTTTCTGGTGGAGATATGAACCGCAACCCACGTCAGCAGTGGCGAATTGATACGTGAATACGAGGACGTCGTGTCGTGGCACACATACTAAAGACTTCCTGGGCTCTTCTACTTGGCCTGTGTTTGTTGATGATTGGCAACGGCATGCAAGGTACGCTGCTCGGCATACGTGGTGAAATTGAATCATTCTCGACCTTGCAGATGTCGTTTGTGATCTCTTCTTATTTTGTTGGCTTCTTAGGTGGAAGTCTTGTTGCCCCTCGAATGATTCGGCGGGTCGGACATGTCCGGGTATTTTCGGCCCTGGCGTCACTGATCTCTGCGGCGATGATTTTCTTTCCCACCGTGGTTGATCCGGTCGCCTGGATGTTGGCTCGAATCTTGATTGGATTTTGCTTCTCGGCTGTCTATGTGACTGCGGAGAGCTGGCTTAACAACGAGGCCACGAATGAAACCCGCGGACAAGCACTGTCGCTCTACATGGTCGTGCAGACAAGCGGCGTTGTGATCGCTCAAGCGTTATTGTTAACCGCGGATCCGTCGGGTTATGTGTTGTTTGTTATTCCCTGTATCTTGGTATCCGTAGCCATCACACCCATCCTTCTCTCGATCAGTCCAACGCCCGCCTTTGAGACAACCAAGCCCATGAGTTTGCGTGCATTGTTCGGTTACTCACCCTTGGGATGTGTTGGTATGTTTTTGTTGGGAGGCGTATTTGCGGCGCAATTTGGAATGGCGGCGGTGTATGGTACGCAAGTCGGTTTGAGCGTCCCTCAAATTTCCGCTTTTGTTTCCGCTTTCTTTATCGGCGCGATTGTTTTGCAGTTCCCGATCGGATGGATTTCTGATCGGGTGGATCGACGAAAACTGGTAATCGTTGTCTGTTGTGTTGGTGTACTGGGTGCCCTGATCGGCACATTTTCCGGTACATCGTTTGCGTTGGTCACTCTTTCGGCTTTTGTATTAGGCGGTGCGTCAACACCTCTCTATTCGTTGCTCATTGCACATACGAATGATTTTCTGTTTTCGGAAGATATGGCAGCAGCAGCAGGTGGTCTCATTTTCCTGAATGGTCTGGGTGCGATCGCTGGTCCGCTTATCACAGGTTACGCTATGGAGTTCATTGGTCCGATTGGCTTTTTTGTATTTTCGGGTGTGTTGATCGGACTGATAGCGATTTATGGCGTCTATCGATCGACGCAACGGGAGGCAATACCGACAGAGGATACAGGATCCTACGTAGCGGTCGTCCCCGTGTTTCGACCGGTGGCGATGGAGGTGGCTCAGGAGATTGCAAGTGAGGACGCGCGCGACGACTCGAGCGTCTAATCTGTAACGTGGACTGTAGACGATTGCCATCGTTTACGTGGATGATCTGATCTTGACGGTGGCACGCGCGCATCAAGGCGCATCGACCTGTTTTGTCCCGATAACAGGTTTTATTCTGATGTTCATGTTGTGTGGCATGTCATTCAAGCAATTGATTCGCAAAGATCACGGTGATTCACGGTGATTCACGATTATCGCAGTTGTCCCGGTAATTTTGGCTGCACTGGAGTGGAGCCGCACGGTACTGGATCGTAAGTGTCTGATACATTCTGTTCTATTGCTGGTCAATTGTCACCGTAGTACTCAATGCTCCAATCGGGACATATTGTGCGTCTGAACACCGTTTATTCTGCATTTTTCGATTGTTTGAGCATCTGGGAAAGCGACGATGCGTCGGGAGAGATGCGACCCGTAAAGAAAGTCTAGCATTTTCAACAAAAATGACGTTATTAGCGTTATGTGAAGTCTCGACGAGAAACAGCGGACCTGCCTTTTGTCGATGAACTCTAAATCAATAACGATGATCTTTAGGAAGTAGAGGTTAAGTATGGCGGCACATTCGTTTGATGTGGTTGTGATTGGATCTGGTCCCGGCGGTTATGTCGCAGCGATTCGGTGTGCACAGTTGGGTTTGAAGACGGCGGTGGTCGAACGGGAGCATCTTGGTGGAATTTGCTTGAATTGGGGGTGTATTCCAACAAAGGCTCTTCTACGTTCTTCTGAAGTGTTCCACTTGATGAATCATGCCGGTGATTTCGGTTTGAGCGCTGAGAAGATCGGCTATGATCTTAACGCCGTCGTGAAGCGTTCACGCAATGTTGCGGCGCAGTTGTCCGGTGGGATTTCACATCTGCTCAAGAAAAATAATGTGACCGTTTTCGATGGAGACGGATCCCTGACAGCGAAAGGTCAGGTTCAGGTTGCGACAGCAAAGGGGTCCGAGAGCTTGGCGGCCAACAGTGTTATCGTTGCAACCGGTGCCCGTGCACGTGAACTACCGGGTATTGAAGCGGACGGAGATCTGATCTGGACGTACAAGCATGCGCTTGAACCGGTTCGTATGCCAAAAAATCTTCTTGTTATTGGTTCGGGAGCGATCGGTATCGAATTTGCAAGTTTCTTTAATACGCTTGGGGCGCAAACCACGGTGGTTGAGGTATTGGATCGTGTTCTTCCAGTTGAGGACGCGGAGATCAGCGCCTTTGCGAAAAAACAATTTGAAAAACAAGGAATGACGATCATGGAAAAATCCATGGTCACGCACGTTGATCGTAACAAGGGATGCGCTGTCGCGCACATCGAGTCCGGCGGAGAAACAAAAAAACTTGAATTTGATACCATTATCTCGGCAGTCGGCATTGTCGGAAATGTCGAAAACCTCGGACTGGAAGACGTCGGTGTGAAGATCGATCGCACCCATGTCATTACCGATGCATTCTGTCGTACAGGCGTTGAGGGGGTCTATGCGATTGGTGATGTTGCGGGTGCCCCGTGGCTCGCACATAAGGCTAGTCATGAGGGTGTCATGGTCGCTGAACTCATTGCCGGGCGGCATGCCCATCCAGTGAAACCAGAGAGTATTGCAGGCTGTACCTATTGCCATCCTCAGGTTGCCTCCGTGGGATATTCCGAACACAAGGCCAAAGAACAGGGTTACGACGTCAAGGTCGGGCGTTTCCCATTTATCGGTAATGGCAAGGCTATTGCCCTTGGTGAACAAGAGGGTATGATAAAGACTGTTTTTGATGCCAGGACGGGCGAACTCCTGGGCGCACATATGATTGGTGCCGAGGTCACAGAACTGATTCAAGGATATGTTGTCGGTCGTCAGCTTGAGACAACGGAACAAGACCTGATGGACACTGTATTCCCGCATCCCACGCTCTCGGAAATGATGCATGAGAGTGTTCTCGATGCCTATGATCGTGTCATTCATATGTAGGATTCGCGTACACGAGTCGGAGCATAGGCAATAGACGGTTGGGTCAGCTGCAGAGACGACATTTCGATACCTGCACGGAAATCCGGATCGTTCGAGACCGAGAGACGAGCGGTTGGAGAGATTGCGCTCTTCAATTCGAGGGTGCGTTTTCATGATTGCGTACAAATGTTTGATGGAATTTTCTGACCCGCATAGACTTGGGCTCGGCACGTTATCCATTCAGCAGTCGGTGATGGTAAGGCGATTTTGGATGTCTCGGCCGGTGAGCATGAGCGAAACGGTGATCTGATCAGAGTGGAGGCATATCATGGTCCGAGATTGGAAGCCGCGTACGCGTGCGGTGCATGTTGGCAGTCGTAGGAGTCAGTATGGTGAGTTGAGCGAGGCGATTTTTCTCACTCAGGGTTTTATGTATGATAATGCGGAGTTGGCCGAAGCGCGATTTATTGAGGCAAAATCTGACGAGTTTATCTACGCACGTTATGGGAATCCGACGGTGGCGATGTTTGAAGACCGGATTGCGGGTCTCGAAGGTTCGGAAGATGCGTTTGCCACCGCGTCCGGTATGGCCGCTGTCTCTGGTGTGTTAATGGCGATGCTTAAACAAGGCGATCATGTTGTGTCTTCGCGAGCGTTGTTTGGTTCGTGTCTTTACGTGCTCGATGAGATATTGCCCCGCTTTGGAGTTGATGTGACATTTGTTGATGGTCTGTCACTTGAACAGTGGAGCAACGCGATCGGCTCACGGACAAAAGCGGTATTTTGTGAGTCGATGTCAAATCCAACGCTCGAAGTCATTGACATCGCCGAAGTATCGCGACGGGCCAAGGCTGTTGGCGCTCAGTTGATCGTGGATAATGTCTTTTCGACGCCTGTTTTTTCATGTGCACTCCAGGCGGGCGCCGACGTCGTTATTTATTCGTCGACGAAGCATATTGATGGACAAGGACGGGCTCTTGGGGGTGTCATCCTTTCCACTAAAGAATTTATCCGTAAGACGGTTGAGCCGTATATGAAGCATACGGGAGGTTCGATGTCTCCCTTCACGGCCTGGATTATGCTCAAAGGGTTGGAAACACTTGACTTGAGAGTGAATGCCCAAGCCGATACCGCGTTCGCTTTGTCCGAGGTACTGCATGAACATGATAAAGTCGTAAACCTAATTTATCCTGGGCACCCGACACATCCTCAGTATGATCTCATCCGATATCAGATGCGCAAGGGTGGTACGGTGTTGTCGGTTGAGATTGAAGGTGGACAGGCCGGCGCATTTCGTTTCATGAACGGGCTGAGAATTGCGAAGATATCCAATAATCTCGGGGACGCGAAGACGATTGTCACACATCCGTCGACAACCACACATCAGCGTTTGTCCCAGCAGCAAAGAGATCATTTAGGCATATCGCCGGGGTTAGTGCGCATATCTATCGGTCTTGAAGATTGCGGCGATCTTATCTCTGACATCCTCAACGCACTGAAACATGTGTAGGGAAATATGCGTATTCATGAAATGCGATCTTTCTTGACCGTCCGTGCGTGATGATGGCTCCAGATTTTGATTCGGGTCATATCGGGACGATTGCAGAGGGATGCGACGCAATTTTCTGTTCTTGGTCGACGTGCATCCGATGCACCGTAAGCAAAACGTTGTTCATCGACATGGAGAGGATCTTGTGCCGGTATCCGAAAAGTGATCGAGTGACATTCGCGATCAGACATTCTCTGGATATTTCATGATGACGGTGTTCAAATCGCGCAATCTGTTGCTTTTGTGCCACGGTGGATTGTCATCGAATTTCGATGGCAAGCAGAGAGAAAATACAAGAAATTCCTTTATTCTTCAATACGTTATAGAGTTTCATGCCTGAATTCAGTTTTATATATATAATTTATATTAATCTATTTTATAGATATATCTAAAAATTAGACATAATGACACTATTTTATTGTAAAAAGGTGTGTTCATCCGGTAGGTTCGGAGTCGTGGTCGTAAAACTGATTGCCGTACACGGTTAACATATGTCAGTAAGAAGTCAGGAATAATGAAATGGCAAAGCTTGTCAAAATGAGTGCAACTCCTGTGTCGAATAAGGACACCGAAAAGCAAAAGGCGCTGGAAAGCGCGTTATTACAAATTGAGCGCCAATTCGGAAAAGGCTCAATTATGAAGTTGGGTGATGAAAGTGCCGTTCAAGAGATCGAGGCCAGTTCCTCAGGTTCACTCGGCCTTGATATCGCGCTTGGTATTGGTGGTCTTCCCATGGGAAGGATTGTTGAAGTCTACGGTCCTGAGAGTTCAGGAAAGACGACGTTGACACTTCAATGTGTCGCAGAACAACAGAAAATCGGCGGCGTATGTGCATTTGTCGATGCTGAACACGCTCTTGATCCTCAATATGCTCATAAGCTTGGTGTGGATATTGACGAGTTGCTTATTTCCCAGCCGGATACCGGCGAACAGGCTCTGGAGATAACGGACACTCTTGTTCGTTCCGGCGCCGTAAACATGGTTATTGTTGACTCTGTCGCCGCTTTGACTCCGAAATCGGAACTTGAAGGGGACATGGGGGATTCAAATGTCGGTGTCCAGGCACGATTGATGTCGCAGGCCATGCGCAAACTGACGGGATCTATTTCAAAGTCGAATTGTATGGTTATTTTCATTAACCAGATCCGGATGAAAATTGGGGTTATGTTTGGATCCCCGGAAACGACAACAGGCGGAAATGCGTTGAAATTCTATTCCTCCGTGCGTCTGGATATACGCCGCATCGGAGCCATAAAGGATCGCGATGAAGTTGTCGGTAACCAAACGCGTGTCAAGGTGGTCAAGAATAAGGTAGCTCCGCCGTTCAAGCAAGTCGAGTTTGATATCATGTATGGCGAGGGAATATCCAAGACGGGAGAATTGATTGACTTGGGTGTAAAATTTGGCCTGATCGAAAAGTCCGGGGCTTGGTATTCCTATAATGAAGAGCGCATTGGCCAAGGTCGAGAAAATGCGAAGCAGTTTCTCAAGGACAATCCTGACATTGCCTGTGATGTTGAAGAAAAAATTCGAGCCACCCATGGACTTTGTCATACCTCTGAATCCCTTGGTGGTGAGATTCAAAAAGTTAAGGCTTAAGTTTGTGCCGTCACGTCGGCATCGTAAGCGTGCTTGTTGGTGGAAGTCTCATTGAAGGTACGCGTTCATTCAAAAAAGTGGAATCGCGCGCCTTCAACTTATGATCGCCATTTCATCCGTGGTTGGCGGCAATTAGAAGGTGGCTGCGGCGTTCGTATGAACACTCGTGGTGTGTAACGGTATGTAACGGTATGTAACGGTAGTCTTCTTCGGAGTAGAAGGTTGAGATGGGTATTCGATATCTTCGTTTATCTCCGAACGGGGATTCAAAGTTGATTTAGCCGTGATTCTGAATCGATTTTTGTGGTACGAATGGTTAAGATTTCCGAAGCGGTCAGGGATGACGTTACACAATGTTTTAGTGAAGAGGGCCCGAATGTATGGTGGTTGTGTTGCTGATTACCGCTGAGCGTTGGTTTCTTGGGCGTGCTTTCAAAAAGCGAATTGCAAATCTTGAAGAATAATTTTCTCAATTCCAATGTAAGGCAATTGAAGAACGTTATATTTTTAAGAAACCCACATTGGAAAATTGGCGTAATTCAAGATACGAAGGCATCAAGCAAAGGTTGATGGTATAGGAAAAATCGATTCTCTGATTTCTTTGAGTTCAATGAATAGGGGTATTTAATGTATCGGATTCATTTGAGGCGACATTGCCGGAACCAGATGATAACTTAAAAAAGATCGCGTGATGACGAGAAGTAACGTCCTTAACCGAACTATTTTCTGCGATGATAATATCGACGTGCTACGTGGAATGAACTCAAAATGCGTTGATCTAATCTATCTTGATCCCCCATTTAACAAAAACAAAAATTTTACGGCACCGATCGGTAGCAGTGCCGAAGGTGCAGAGTTCCGTGATATTTTCCGAGAAGAGGATGTAAAGGACGAATGGCTTGTTACGATTCAAGAAGATCAGCCCGAACTCTTTCACTATCTGAATGGTATCAAAGGCCTCGGGACCTCTTATAATTTTGCGTATCTAGCATACATGGCGATTCGGTTGCTTGAATGCCTCCGTGTTCTCAAACAGACGGGGTCAATTTACCTGCATTGTGATCCCACGATGAGCCATTACTTGAAAGCGCTGATGGATTGCATTTTTTGCGAAGATAATTTTCGGAATGAAATTGTCTGGAAGCGCTACAATCGGCCAAAGGGATCGCAGCATAAATCACGTCAGTTTGGCAGGTCATCGGACACCATATTGTTTTATTCAGCGAGCACCGTTCATAATTTCCAACCCGTCAGCATCCCGTTAGCGTGACCGAAATTGAAAAACGATTTTCAAACGTTGATGAAAAAGGCCGTTATATGAGCGGACCATTACTTAGGTCTGGATCAATGGGGGATCTTCCTAACCTCGTTTATGAATTTCAAGGCTACAAACCTGGCCCGTCGGGGTGGCGCATGGAGCGAAGTAAACTGCAAAAGATATATGACAGAGGTGATTTTTTCTTTACATCAAATGGTATTCCAAGGCGAAAATTTCGGCCAGACGATGTGCCGGGTGCCGCCGTCGATAATGTGTGGACTGACGTCTTTGCACTGAATGCTCACGATCAAGAGCGTCTTGGCTATCCAACCCAAAAGCCTTTGAAACTATTGCACCGTATCATTAAGGCGTCCAGCAACGAAGGCGATCTTGTGCTGGATCCGTTCTGTGGGTGTGCAACAACATGCGTGGCCGCGGAACAACTTGGCCGGCAATGGATCGGCATTGATGTATCGATCAAAGCCTATGAACTGGTCAAACAACGATTGATCAAAGAAGCGGCTGATCCCGACAATCTCTTTAAATACAAAAACACAATTCATATGCGGACAGATCCGCCCCAGCGCACCGATCTGGCCGTTGATTATCGCGAGAAGAAATTCGTGTATGTTATCTCCCACCCGTCTTATCCCGGTGAATACAAGGTTGGAATTGCAAAGAATTGGAAAAACCGTCTGAACGCTTACCAGACGTCTGACCCGGATCGGCAGTATAAAATCGAGTTTACGTTAGAGATGCCATATTTCCGTGAAACCGAGCGGCACATCCATGATACATTTCCGAACAAGCATGAATGGGTACAAGGGGATTTAAACGATATTATTGCCGAAATTCAAATCTGTGCCGAAGTGTGATATGACCTGTAATGTTCTGATGAGTGATCCCGGTGTGCGATCTGTTCGTGCGTTTATCATCCATAGAGGTCTCGCTGCATTGGACAGGGCCATCAAAAGGGCGGCTCAGTCCATCACACGCATTCTTCTGCCCATTCTGTTGCTGCCTCTTTCTTGGGACACATATCATCCCTTCAACGACGTTCAGTCTCTTTAGCAGGATTGTCCAGTTGAGGTCAGTCTTCGCATTTTTGACAATTGACGTTGGGTATCGGATCTTATGTGTTTCGTCACATGAGTATTCCACAAAATGACGTATTATTTTGAGTTGTGGCAAATTCCAACAGTGCAACGTCGGTACACAACCGAGGTTTAGGGAAGATTTGCTATGACGACGTCTCTTGTGGGCATTGAAGTGTGCGGTTGATCAGTGACCTCTGTTATTCGAAGGGTTCGTCTGGCTTTCAAACGACATGTTGAGTAGAGGTCTGATTGTTTCGTTAAACGTCTCAGGTTTCTCAAGAAACGGGGCGTGGCCAGCTGAATCAATCAAATGGACGATATCGTTACGGCATAGCCGCATAAGGCGCGCACAATATTTATGATTGATGAACGGATCTTCCGGGCCGTTAATCATTGCGAATGGATTTTGGGTGGTGCGCAAGAATGTCATCTGTCGGTGCCACTTCACGCTTGGAAGGAAAGCGAAGGCTTGTCGTCGAGCTTCTCCGTCTGTCCGCCACACAGCCCGCCAGGCAAAGAGAGCCTCGGTGCGTGACTGGCGTGTTGTGTGCCACGCGTAATCGGCCTTTTCGTGTGGTGAATGGATCGGAGTGCTGGCAAGTTCCATGTGTGTGGTTGGCTGATAGGCACGCGACATATCCTCGGGATACGTTGCAATGGGCGATGTACCGGAGATGGCAAGCCCGCAAAGTGGGTGACCGGATGCGGCATATTCCAATGCGACATAACCTCCAAGTGACCATCCGAATAGGAAAGGCTTCCCAAGTTGCAACCGTTCGATTATATCGGCGGCAATCGTTGCATAAGCTTCAATTCGATAATCTTTGTCGGGTCGACCATTCGGTGACACCCCGTGTCCGGGTAAGTCAAAGGCAACAAGACGGTAGTGCGTGCGCAGGGCCTGAAACTGATGGTGGAAGATTTCCTTGCAAGAGGAGTTTCCGTGAATGAACAGTATCACCCGCTCACCAACCTGCGTATCACAAACGGAGATTGGGCCGTGGCGTGTTACGACCAGTTTATCAGGCGCACCCATCAGCCTCAAGCGGTCTGCCACGCGAGCATGCCGCGACCAAGATGCGATGACCTGCGTCTTCTTTCGATTTGCCTGCCGCCATGACTCCTGCAAGGCTGCAAAAAGTCCTCCCGGATAAATGACGATGACGCCCAAGATCATGATTGCTAAAAAGATGTTCCGCCATGCTCCATAATCTGACGCCAGTTGGGAGAAGCCGACTACGACAAAAGCCGCAATGAGTGGACCCCAGACGGTCGCAACACCACCGAGGAGTAAGATCGACAAGATCACAGTCAGAAATCCCAAGCCGAATACGTCTGGCGAAGCCACTCGCAGATAGGCTCCTTGAAACCCGCCCGCAAGGGCTGGGAATATCGCAGAGATTCCCATCGTCATGGCACGTGTACGAGCTTCCGATACGCCACGTGAGATCGCATAATACTTGTTGTCCCGCATGGCTTTCATTGCACGACCAATGGATGATCGCTCAAGTTTGTAGAGAAACATTGTTGAGGCTGCGAGGAGCGTGAGACTGAGATAATAATACCCCAATCGGTTGTCATCGGAGAAACGATAACCGGCAATTTCGAGTCGCGGTAGGAGAATCATACCTCCTGTACCGCCTGTATAGGTGGATTGGCTAACGGTGATCTGCTGAAGAAGCTGGACAGCGGCGATGGTGACAAGAATGACATAGATTCCATCCAGTCGAAGTATCGGTGCTGCCAGGAGCAATCCGAAGATTATCGCAGGAATTGGGGTGAATGCCAACGCGAACCACGGATCAATATGGAGGACCTTTGAGAGTAGCGCATAGGTGTACAGTCCGATTGCAAAGTAAGCGAGATGCGCAAAATTGAATACTCCGGAAAGACCCAGTGAAATATCCCAGTTCGATGCCAGTACGGCATAAAGAAAGATCAGTATGAGGATATGGCGAGAATAGATGTCTGTGAGTCCCAGAGGTAGAATCATCAGAACAGCAAATGTGAGGAGGACCGGCCGAAACCCGTTCGTACGCTGAAAAGGGGGTGCGTATTTCATATCGCGATCATAAGGTTTTGGATTGGTATCCGAACAAGCCTTCCGGCTTGATTAGGAGAACGGCAATCATCATCGAAAACAAAACCGCAGGTGTCCAATAGAGACCAAGAAAAAAAGAGGCGAAAGCCTCGGTAATGCCGACGAGAAAGGCGGCGTATATGGGGCTTGAGAAACGTGCCACGCCACCCAAGATCACGACAACCAGAGCTTTCATCAATGGATCGACACCAAAGCTGGGATTGATGAATCTAATCGCACCGATGAAACTCCCGGCGAGTGCGGCCGCGGCCGCCGAGAGTCCAAATGCCAAGGCAAAAAGAAGTGGTACGTTTAATCCCATAAGTTCGGCGGCTTCCCGATTTTGTGCAACCGCGCGCATTGACCGGCCGAGACGAGCGCGTCGTAAGAACAATGCCAGTGCCAATAACGTTAATGCCGAAACTCCAAGTGCCATGAGTTCGAAGGCATTAATGTGCACACTGAGAATGCTCACATGTTCGGTGATCGGCGGTGCAATCAGTTTATCCCGTGGCCCCCAGATCAGGAGTAGTGAATTCTCGATCAGCGTTGCGGCCGCCAATGTGGCAATCACGGCGAGCAGAACCATACTGGGATTGCGTTCAAAAGGTTTGATCAAAATAAAATGCGCCATCATTCCGAATCCGAACATGGTCGTTACCGCAACACATGTGCCGATTACGAAACCAGGTCCGGTCGGAGCAAGTTGGGAAACCTGCCACGCAATATAGGCTCCAAGGGCAACGAAACTGCCGTGTGCGAAATTGAATACGCCAAGCGTTGTCCAGACCACGGCCAAGCCTGTTGCCATGAGCGCGTAGAGTCCGCCCAGGAGTATACCGGAAGCCAGCACGAACAGGAGCGTTTCGAAGCTCATCCGCGCGTTTCCCCGAACATCATCGTGATCAATTCATCATGATCTGGGACGTTGCTCCCTTTGAATTCTCGTGTAATTGAACCATGCTCAAAGAGTACCAAACGGCTTACAAGATTGCTGAGGAACTGAGCATTTTGGTCGACGACGATCAGCGGCACACCACTGTCTCTGATGGTGTGAATGGCGTTTGCCAATTCGACGCGTAACTTTGGAGAAAGACCAAGCGTTGGTTCATCCAGTATCAAGAGACGCGGCATCGCGAGCAATCCGGCTGCAATCGAGGCCATCTGACGCTCGCCACCGGACAGGTAGCGAATTTTTGATTGCCACCGTTCCTTGAGACGTGGGAACAAGTGATCAACAGTATCTTTCATTTGCACGATTCCAGGCCGACCGAAAGCCGCCTGTGGTGCGATGGCGAGAACTTCCTCTACAGTGAGCTCCGGAAAGAGCAGGTTGTTTTGCATGACATAGATGAGACCGGCTTGTGCCGCTGTTCGTGCTTGGGTGCGTCGCCTCCGAAAAAAGTCATAATTGACATATTCTGAGGGACGTGCGGGCATGTCACCCTCGGCGTTCAGCCGATGTCCATCGAAGTAGACACCGCCACGCCACGGATCAATCAAACCGGCGACGGTTTTGAGAAGGGTTGTTTTCCCATGACCATTCGGGCCAAAAATTCCAAGTGTTTCGTCCGGTGAGAATACGAGACTTACATCGCGAAAGACGGAGACGGGTGGGTAGCCGCCCGATAGATCTTGCAGTTCCAAGAGCGTGGACGTCATGCCGCCGTCCCAAGATAGGCTTCGATAACTCTCGGGTTCTCAACGACGTCCTGCGGATTTCCTTGTGCAATCAACCCACCTTGTTCCATGACAATAAGACGGGTCGAAACCCCCAACAGCAATTGCAGAACATGTTCAATGAGTAGAATCGTCAGACCGTCAGAGTTGAGTCTCTGTATTGTATCCTGAACCCAATCGATTTCGGGGCCGACAAGTGATGCGGCCGGTTCGTCAAGGAGCAGAATGTGTGGACATTGTGCGACCGCAGCGGTTAACATGAGCTGCTTCTGGTAGAACACGGGCATGGTCCCGGCACGGTGATTATGGAAGTTGCGGGGAAATCCGACAATGTCCGATGCCTTATCCGCTAATCGTTCGGCTTCTCGACCGCGTAAACCGAGTGTTTGTTCAACGGTGACAAGAATATTGTCGACACAGGAAAGCGACGAAAAAACGGTCTCACGTTGAAAGGTGCGTACGATCCCCATACGAACGATTGCAACATCGGATACGCGATGAATCGGACGTCCTTGAAATAGAACGCGCCCGGAACTTGCTCCGTAGGGAATGCGTGTAATGAGATTAAAAAGCGTTGACTTTCCGGATCCATTCGGTCCGGCAATTCCAAGTATCTCTCCCTCAGAAACTGAAAAACTTAGGTTGTCGACGGCCCGCAAGGCTCCAAAGACTTTCGTGAGCCCATCGACCTCGAGGACAGGTGCCATTGCCGTGTTATGGTGACATCCAGTCTGGCTTTACGAAATCACCCTCCTTGTACTTATCAGGACCGATCATCACGCCTTTACCGTCCTGTATCTGAAAAAAGGTTACAGGGATGTAATCCAGACCCACTTTTGCGATATGCGTATCGGGATCGAATTCAAGATAACCCGAGATCACGTCCCGTTTGATGTCACCGATTGCCTGACCAATGGCCGTACGATTGGTTGGATCCCCGACCTTCTTCAAGGCCTCAAAGTAAAGCGTGGCCTGTTCGTAGAGTGAGGGACCATAGGTGCCCGGCTCATCGCCGTATTCCGTGACGTATTTTTGGAAAACTTCCATTCCCCGAGGGTGTGCATCGACATTCAGGGTCGCGCCAATAGCGTTGTAGAGAATTCCGTTTCCGTTCTCACCGGTGAGTTCAATGAATTCCGGTACGAGTGGCGCATACTGCAGGAAGACGACGGAATTCGTTGGGTTTTCGCGAAACTGGTTTGTGAACAAGGCGGCGTTCGACGGAATATAGTCCGTATTGATGACCACATCGGGAGGATTTTCGCGCACTTTTGCCAAGATTGGACGCCAGTCGGCAACCGCCCCGAACGGGACAAGTTCATCAAGCGTGATCGTCCATCCGGCCTCAGAGAACGCGACCTTCATGCCCTCCGAAATCGTTTTTGAGTACGGATTGTCCGACGAAATAATGGCGACGGTCTTGTTGGGGAGATCGAAGTGTCCGGCATCCGAAAGTGCCTGAATTTGCGGCGTTACATCTGTTTCATATCCGATGAAATCAGCGGTAAAGGACCAACAGCAATTAAAGTCATCTGGAGAATCTCGGGTAATGGCCGCGAATTGCGGTGATGGACCCGAGGGAATGTAGGGCATGTTGACTTCGGCCATCAGCTCGACTTCAAACATAGACAGGCTCGCATATCCGGTTAGAATAATCTCTACCCCATCGGTCCCGATCAGGCGTTCAGCTGCCGCTGATACATTCGCGGCCGAGTGATCAATGACATCGGCGACCACGACCTCAAAGGTATGGCCGGCAATACCACCCGCTTGGTTCGCCTCCTTTACGGCGAGTTCAACGCCGCGCACAAATTCTTCGCCATCGGATGCTGTTGCACCGGTGAGCGGCGCCAGTACACCAATTTTGACAACCTCAGCCTGCGTTGTCGCAGCGGACATCGATATGAGTACGCTGCACATTCCGATCAAAAGAAAGCGTTTCATCGTCTGACCTCCCAAGTCTTTTGCTGAAAGAACTTTACAATTCTGAATAAGGTGCTGTCAAGTTCAGAGCTTCGCCATTCAAGGCGAATTGTATGAATACCAATCTTATCTTGCTCCAGTCCAGTCGCCGTTGTCTCATTTGTGAGGTATGTCTTTGTCAAAAGAGGGTGGAATGTGATGAGGAAGATATCGTATTCAACGCTTGGCGGTGAACTTTTATCCTACACCGGTCTGTCACGAGTTTGACAAAATCTGTGATTTGCGATCATCGGATGTGGCATCAGACGGCGTCGCTTGTAGACAGCGGCTTCACCGTCGGTTATTGCTGTGTCGCATCGGGGTTCGGAAACAGGCAGAAGAGAGACGTATGCAAAATCTCAATGACATTCGTTCCATTTTTTTGAATTATTTTGAGAATAATGATCATAAGGTGGTACCGAGTTCTCCTTTGATACCACATAATGATCCGACTCTGCTCTTCACGAACTCAGGTATGGTTCAGTTTAAGAGTCTGTTTACCGGTTTGGAGACTCGCGACTATCAACGTGCTGCGACAGCGCAAAAATGTGTGCGAGCTGGGGGCAAACATAATGATCTTGATAACGTTGGTTACACGGCGCGCCATCATACGTTCTTTGAAATGCTTGGAAATTTTTCCTTCGGAGATTATTTTAAATCCGATGCCATTGCCTTTGCTTGGGAACTGCTTACCGGAGATTTAGGAATTGACGAAGATCGACTCTTGGTAACCGTTTTTCATTCTGATGACGAGGCCATACGAATTTGGAAATCGGTCACAGGTTTTTCCGATGATCGGATTTTGAAGATCACGACCAACGATAATTTTTGGATGATGGGTCCGACCGGTCCCTGTGGACCGTGTACGGAGATTTTCTTTGACCATGGTGATCAATATTTTGGCGGCCCTCCCGGAACTCCGGACGAGGAGGGTGATCGGTATGTTGAAATCTGGAACCTGGTCTTTATGCAATATGAGCAGTTAGAGGACGGCACCCGACGCGATCTTGACGCGCAATCGATCGATACCGGCATGGGTATTGAGAGAGTAGCGGCATTGTTGCAGGGAACAAATGATAACTATGCGACAGACTTGATGCGGAATCTTATTGAAGCATCAGCCAATGTGACGTCCTCGGATCCGGACGGACCACACCGAAATCACCATCGTGTGATCGCCGATCATCTGAGATCCGTTTCTTTTTTGCTGGCGGATGGAGTGATGCCGGCGAATGAAGGACGCGGCTATGTTTTGCGGCGTATCATGCGACGGGCAATGCGCCATGCTCATGCGCTCGATGCAAAGGATCCATTGATGTATCGACTGGTTGCTCGTCTGGTTGAACAAATGGGAGCCGCGTATCCAGAGCTTGGCCGGGCCCAGGTGTTGATCGAGGAAACATTGAAGCAAGAAGAAATTCGCTTTCGGAAGACACTCGAGCGTGGACTAAAACTTCTCGACGCGGAGCTTGAATTGCTAGCTGCAGGAGAGGATCTGCCTGGTGATATTGCTTTCAAGCTTTACGATACCTACGGCTTTCCGGTTGATCTCACGCAAGATGCTTTGCGGGAGAGAGAGCGTGGTGTCGATCTGCAAGGGTTTGAATCAGCTATGACCGATCAGAAACGCAAGGCTCGCGCCGCTTGGTCGGGATTGGGGGACAGCAATGAGTCCAAACTTTGGTTTGATCTCGCGGATGCTCACGGGGTGACGGAATTCCTGGGCTATGATATGGATAGGGCCGAGGGTCAGATTATTGCTCTGGTTTCGGACGGTCGGCTGATACAATCGTGCCGCAAGGGCGAGGCTGTCAATGTTGTGATGAGTCAAACTCCTTTCTATGCGGAAGCTGGTGGTCAAGTCGGAGATTGCGGGAGTATTACGACATGTGCGGCGTCGATGCAGGTGACCAATACGCAAAAAATCGCGAATATAATTGTTCACACCGCAGTGATCGAAACAGGCAGTGTCATGGTCGGGGAGTCGGCTTCGCTTCAAGTTAATCGAAAACGTAGGTCTGAAATTCGCGCCAATCACTCTGCGACCCATTTGTTGCATGAAGCGTTGCGCAGTCGCCTTGGGAACCATGTTCTGCAACGTGGTTCGCTCAACGCGGATGATCGGCTTCGTTTTGACTTTAATCATTCGCGTGCGCTGACCTCGGATGAACTGCGCGATGTGCAAGCAGAAGTTAACTCCCTTATTCGCCAGAATGCACCGGTGATGACGCGCATCATGAGCCTCGACGATGCTCGAGATATGGGGGCTCTCGCCTTGTTTGGCGAGAAGTATGGTGACGAGGTGCGTGTTGTCTCAATGGGCCAAAGAGAAAACTCCGGTAAAGGATACAATGGCGATATCTATTCGATTGAGTTGTGTGGCGGCACCCATGTTTCCAGAACGGGCGACATTGGAGCCTTTGCCATTGTTCAAGATACCGCGTCGTCCGCGGGTGTACGGCGAATTGAAGCGTTAACAGGTCAGACCGCTCTCAACTGGTTTATCGAGAAAGCAGACGCTGCGGATTGGTTCAAGGATCGACTTAGGGCGCATGGAATCGCTGATGCTAAAGCGAAGCAGATGGCGTTGTTAACACGATTACGTGAATTACAAAATGAGGTTGGGCAACTGAAGCGCGATCTTGTTGTACTGGGATCATCGCAATCTTCTCCAGCTCATACGAAGGAAATGAATGGACATAAGTTCATGACTGAGACAGTGTCGGGTATCGCGGGAAAGGAATTGCCGGCATTGATGGATCAATATAAAGAGCGGATCGGATCCGGTATCATTTTGTTGTTTGCGCCTGCGGAAAATAAAGTGGCCGTGGCTGTGGGTGTCACGCACAATCTGACATGTCAGTATTCGGCCATTGATTTGGTCCGAACAGCTGTTTCGGAGATTGGTGGCAAGGGCGGTGGCGGACGTGTGGATTTTGCGCAAGGTGGCGGTCCACATGCGGAGAACATTCCGATGGCAATTGCCGCTGTCGTACAACTTTTGGAGGAGTAAATATGGGTGCACTTTGGATTGCGCATGTCACGGTGACTGATGAGGACGCTTATTCCAAATACGCAGCGATTGCGACTGAGGCCATTGCACAGCATGGCGGCAAGTTTCTTGCGCGGGGAGGTCATTACGTTCAGCTTGAAGGTCGGGAACGTCCACGCAATGTTGTCGCCCGCTTTCCATCTGTTCAAGCGGCACAGGATTGTTACAATTCGGAGATCTATCAAAATGCGTTGAATTTCGCGCGTGACGCCTCTGAGCGAGAAATGATGATCATTGAGACAAATGATTAGTTGTCTTTGTTTTTAAGATCGATTGTTCTGGACGCATGCGGCGGTTGAAACGGGATTTCGGTCTTTAGCGTTCATGGATTTTTTGCCGATGAATGTTCACCAGGCGGAATATGCCAAATCTTTATGATTCATGAGATCTTCCGTGAAGCCTTGTTGGAATTCGGACAATCTCGACAAAGCAAGAAGATCGTATGGTTGACAAGAAATTTGTGTGCTCCTTCGGGATTCTTCTGACCGGGCTTCTGTTCGGAGGGATTGTCCACTCGGTTCAGGCGCAATCATTAGATTGGAGTGGTTGGTCTTTGGCTGTGTCAAACGATTCGATTGGTGAAGGACGTGATCGTTGGCAAAGTTCATCCGTCCAGCTTGGACTCTTATTTACAGGTCCTCACATCGATGTGGGTTCAACGCATGTTGGTCAATCGATCGAAGTGCGCTTTGGCTCCGATATTTTGACACCGGAGTCCCTTGACCGCGTCAATCTACAGGATCGACGATATGTTAGTACATTGGCGTTTGGGCTTCACAGTCATTCCAGTTGGTCGGGGGCCGACATGCGTCTGGGGGCCGATCTGGTCGTGATCGGTCCACAGACCGGCGTGTACAGTTTTCAGCAGGATCTGCATAAAATTCTTGGATTCACGCGGCCTCAGCTGGAAGAATTTCAGATTGATGATGCTATCTTCCTGGATTTTTCCGGTGAAGTTGCATCGGCATATCCTGTGGGGTCAACGCGTATGCGTCCATTTATTGAGGCAAAGTCTGGAACGGAAACCCTGTTTCGGTTGGGGGCGGACGTGGCTTGGGGAATTGCTCTGGATGATCGTGCAATGCGTGCAACCGTAACCGGACAACGTGTGCCTTTTGAATTTACGGAGGAAGAGGGGATCAATTTTTCGGTTGGGGGCGACGTCGCATGGGTCGATGAGAGCGCTTATCTACCAAAAAATCTTGGATATGAGTTGAATAATCCCCGCATGCGTGTTCGAGCCGGAGTGCGGCATGTGAACACTCTTTGGGATACCTTCTATGGCATTGTGTGGCTGAATGAAGAATTTAGAGCCCAGCATGAAGGCCAATTTGTTGGAACGTTTCAATTCAAGTTTCGGTTCTAAGTTAATCCGAGAAGGATGTGCATGATTGAAACCAATGGGATGACGATATCCAATAGATATTTCGGATCAATCAGTTTTTCGTCCGGGTCGAGCGCTTCCGGTAAGGGATACGATGGGTTGTGATGGATCGGGTGGCTTTGCTTGGATGGTTCGAAAGCTCTTTTCTGTTTCGACACCGGTTAGCGCGTATCTTCTCCGAGCCGACGCGTTACATAATCAGTGACATTATTGATGAGAATCTCTGAGTAATCATTCTTGAAGAAGTGATCAGCACCCTCGACTTCCCGGTGTGTAATGGTGATTCCTCTTTGTTCGTGTAGGCGTTCAACCAGTTCGAAGGTCGCTTCGGGTGGAGCGACCCGATCCGCTGATCCATTGATGATTAAGCCGGAGGTGGGGCAGGGCGCCAAGAAGGAGAAATCATACATATTCGCAGGTGGTGAAACAGAAATAAACCCGGTGACTTCGGGCCGTCGCATCAAAAGTTGCATGCCAATGTAGGCACCGAAGGAAAATCCCGCCACCCAGCAGTGGATGGAGTTGGGATGAATTGCTTGCAAGTAATCAAGAGCTGCCGCGGCATCGCTCAATTCACCGATTCCTTGGTCGTAAGTTCCTTGACTGCGACCAACACCTCGGAAATTAAAACGCAGTACGGAAAAACCCATTTTGTAAAAGGCATAGTGTAAGTTATAGACGACCCGATTGTTCATCGTTCCGCCAAATTCGGGGTGTGGATGGAGAGCAATGGCGATCGGTGCGTCTTTCTTGGTCTGGGAGTGATACCGACCCTCAAGACGCCCGTCTGGACCTGAAAAAATCACCTCAGGCATAATCTATCCTATTGTTGAGCAATGGTCTCACATGCCGATTCGAAATTGCCTTTATTGACAATAATTCAAAGCTAATTTAGAATCGTTCTAAACTGAATATTGGGTAGAATTTATCCTATCTTGTTCGTCAAGATAGGCAGTATCTCGTAAACGTCAATAACTTTGAGTCTGCGTTTGGATGCGCAGGAAGGTGTAACGATGAAGCTCTCAACAAAAGGTCGTTACGCTATGATTGCTTTATGCGATATGACTTTGCAGCCGCTTGACCAGTTAAGTGCTCTCGGAGAAATTGCACAGAGACAGAATATTTCGCTGCATTATCTTGAGCAGCTTTTTGTTAAGTTGCGGAGGGCGGAACTTGTTGAGTCGGTCCGTGGTCCAAGTGGCGGCTATCGACTGGCCCGTCCCGCATCCGAGATACGGGTTGTTGATGTATTGTCAGCTGTGGATGAGTCGGTTGATGCAATGCATCAAGGAGCGGGCGTGACAGGGGCTCTGTCGGGAACGAAAGCACAATCACTCACAAACAGGTTGTGGGAAAGTCTGAGTGCGCATGTCTATGTTTTTCTGCATCAAACCCGGCTCTCCGATATAGTCGCAAATGATCTTGCGCCATGTCCGGCTGTTCCCGTCCTGCTGACGATTGTGGACAGTGATTGAAGACAAGATGCGCACGTATCTTGACTACAATGCGACAATGCCGCTGCGACCTACCGCACGGTTAGCGATGCAATCTGCGATGGACGTATTTGGAAACCCTTCATCTATTCATGGTGAAGGTCGCGAGGCACGAGGACTTGTGGAAGGCGTCCGTGCTCAAGTTGCGGAGTCGGTAGGGTGTGAATCCCATGAAATTACTTTCACATCCGGCTCAACAGAGGCGGCAAGTGTGTTGGCGCATTGGCCCAAACCGGTGTCTGTTGATGCCACCGCACATGAGTCTCTTTGGGTACATCACCGTCCCGGAATCGGTGATGTGGCCGACAGTGTATATGCCATGGGACTGGCAAATTCAGAAACGGGGGTTGTCGCGGATATTCCAGAGAAAAATGAGCGTGGCTGGGTCGTGAAGAACAGTGTGGCATCGTATCTTTTATTGGATATTACCCAAGTAGTTGGACGGCTTCCGTTCTCCTTTTCCCGGAGCGGAGCGGATTTCGCAATTTTGTCAGCTCATAAATTGGGTGGTCCGAAAGGCGTTGGTGCGTTGATTGCGCGACAAGGCGTTGATTGTCCGACGCTGGTTTGCGGCGGAGGGCAGGAAATGGGACGACGTTCGGGAACACACAATGTGATTGGCATTGCCGGTTTTGGTGCGGCAATCAAGGATGCGATTCGTGAACTGACCGACGGTGTGTGGGAAAAGATCGCGTCCCTTCGAAATATTCTTGAGGCGACGCTTGCAGAGCGGGCGGACAAGACTATTTTTGTGGGAAAAAAACGCGCACGTTTGCCCAATACCAGTTGTTTTATCACTGAAGGGTGGAAGGGAGAGACGCAAGTTATTCAGATGGACTTGGCAGGCTTTGCTGTTAGCGCCGGGTCGGCCTGCTCAAGTGGGAAGGTGCGGAGCGGTCGGGTCCTTGAGGCTATGGGATATTCAAGTAGCGAGGCCATGAGTGCGATACGGGTGTCGTTGGGTCCGGCAACGACTGAGAATGAAGTGCTGCGGTTTTGTGATGTGTGGTTGCAGTCCGAAAATAGATTTAGGAAGCGATTGAAATGACTATTAGTAGTGTCACCGAAGTTATGGACGATGAGAGATCCGTAAAGGACGGAGTTGATCAGGAAACTGTCGACGCGGTCCAAAAAATAAGTTCGTACAAACACGGATGGGAAACAGACATTGAAACCGAGTACGCCCCTAAAGGCCTCACGCCCGACATAGTACGGCTCATCTCAGAAAAAAATGAGGAACCGGACTGGATGACGGAGTGGCGGTTGCAAGCCTATGAACGATGGCTTCAAATGAAGGAGCCCGACTGGGCTATGGTTGATTATCCGGATATTGATTTTCAGGACCAGTATTACTATGCACGTCCCAAAAGCATGGAGACAAAACCCAAGTCGTTGGATGAAGTTGACCCTAAGTTGCTCGAAACATACGAGAAACTGGGTATTCCTCTGAAGGAGCAGTTGATTCTGGCTGGGGTAGAAGTCGATGAGGAGGATATCGCTAATCGAAAGGTTGCTGTTGATGCCGTTTTTGACTCGGTTTCGGTAGGAACGACATTTCAATCCGAACTCAAGAAGGCTGGGGTCATTTTCTGCCCAATCTCGGAAGCTGTACGTGATCATCCTGAATTGGTCCGAAAGTATCTCGGCTCTGTTGTTCCCATGTCTGATAATTTCTACGCAACCTTAAATTCAGCGGTTTACTCAGACGGTTCCTTTGTTTACGTGCCGCCGAATGTGCGCTGCCCTATGGAGTTGTCCACTTATTTTCGCATCAACGCCGAAAACACGGGACAATTCGAACGAACCTTAATCATTGCGGATAAGGGATCTTATGTCAGCTATCTGGAGGGATGTACCGCACCGCAGCGCGATACATCCCAGTTGCACGCCGCCGTTGTCGAGCTGATCGCAGAGGAGGATGCGGAAATCAAGTATTCGACTGTTCAGAACTGGTATCCGGGAGACGAATACGGAAAAGGTGGAATTTACAATTTTGTTACCAAGCGGGCCGATTGTCGAGGCGATCGTGCCAAGGTCATGTGGACCCAGGTGGAGACAGGATCAGCGGTCACTTGGAAATATCCGTCCTGTGTTCTGCGCGGTGATGACAGCCAGGGAGAATTCTATTCGATCGCGATTACCAACAATTATCAACAAGCGGATACAGGCACCAAGATGGTTCATCTTGGGCGTAATACGAAATCGAGGATTGTATCGAAGGGAATTAGTGCTGGGAAGGCGCAAAATACCTATCGTGGCTTGGTTTCGATGCACCCGAAGGCGAAGAATAGCCGCAATTACACCCAGTGTGATAGTCTATTGATTGGTGATCAATGCGGGGCCCATACTGTTCCTTACATTGAAGTTAAGAATAATTCTTCGAGAGTTGAGCATGAGGCAACCACCTCGAAAGTAGACGATGATCAACTTTTTTATTGTCGCGCACGTGGAATGGATGAGGAAGAGGCTGTTGCGTTGGTCGTGAACGGATTCTGTAAAGAGGTCTTGCAAGAGTTGCCCATGGAATTTGCGATGGAAGCTCAGCAATTGGTGGCGATTTCTCTGGAAGGTTCTGTTGGGTAATTCGTTGCAAAACTCTTAATCGGTCGTGATTGACCGAAGCAGTACACATAAAAATCCAGGTCATTGAATACTCCGCTATCACAGACACGATAGATGGGTCATAGGACAGCAATGGAAGGGGAATGTATATTTCTTGTAGCAAGTTCGTGCATGCAATGAAATTTGCAAACTGATCGAGACATTTTAGGCTGTTGGCGGAACGTGCGCATTGTAATACCGCACGAGGCATATGATAGGCTTATTCTTACAGAACAAGAACATTTATAGATTGGCAAACTTTAGGGATTAAGATGCTCAAAATAAAGAACCTCAAAGTTGAGTTGACGGCCAAAGGTAAATCGATCCTGAAAGGTGTTGATTTATCCGTTGAAGCCGGGAGCGTTCACGCCATCATGGGACCAAACGGGTCGGGAAAGTCCACGCTGTCCTATGTCCTGTCGGGACGTGAGGGTTATACGGTGACAGACGGTTCTGTAACGTTGGATGGTACAGACTTGTTAGATCTTGAACCGGAGGAAAGAGCCGCGTTGGGGCTGTTTCTCGCGTTTCAGTATCCAACGGAAATTCCGGGTGTTGGAAATATGACGTTTTTGCGGACGGCACTGAACGCGCAGCGTAAGGCTCGTGGTGAACCCGAAATGAGTTCCGGAGAATTTTTGAAGGAAGTGCGTGAAAAGAGCCGGACTCTCCAAATTGACTCTGAGATGCTCAAGAGGTCTGTAAATGTTGGGTTTTCAGGCGGTGAAAAAAAGAGAAATGAGATTCTTCAGATGATCATGCTGGAACCAAAGCTGTGTGTTTTGGATGAAACCGATTCTGGATTGGATGTCGATGCGATGAAACTCGTAGCCAAAGGCGTGAATGAGTTGCGCCACAGCGGCCGCGGATTCCTGGTGATCACGCATTATCAAAGACTGTTGGATCACATTCAACCGGATGTCGTGCATATAATGGTGAATGGTCGAATCGTGAAATCAGGTACGGCAGAGCTTGCGTTGGAGGTAGAGAAAAACGGTTATGCTGATATGATGGTGGAGCTTGCCGAATGATCTCAGATGAGCGTCAACGCGCAGTGATGGAGCACCGTCTCTCGGGTTTGAAAAGGCCGGAGAGCGGTTGGTCGGCCCCAGTACGTTCAGAGGCTCTTGCGCATATTCAACGTGTCGGACTTCCGTCACGTCGTGATGAGTATTGGAAGTTCACACGCCCGGATACGTTGGTGCAAGCGTCAGCACCAAAGGCTGCGCTTTTCGACAATGATGAGTCGCCGGTATTCGGTGAGGTGGATCGACTGAAGGTCGTGTTTGTTGACGGTGTCTTTGATCTGGAATTGTCGGATGAGCTAGCTCTTGAAGGAATTGTCATTGATCGTCTTGCGGCTGTCGGAGACCAGGGCTCGCATTGGGCTGAAAGTGTCTATGGGAAGCTGGAACAGAGAGGTCAAGATCCGGTTGTGCGGCCTTTGGCAGCGTTGAATACAGCGTTCGCGACGGACGGCATCTTGATTGATGTGCAGCAGACGCCCTCGAAGCCAATCAGTTTGATTTATGTTCATGCGAATGAGACGTCGGATGCGATTTTGCATCATGTTATTCGGGTAAATGAGGGTGCGGCAGTAACCATTCTCGAGACTGGACCGGCTGCGGCCCGGTTCAACAAATGTATGGAGATTGAGCTGGCGGATGATTCGGAATTACATCATGTACGTGCCCAAGGGCGGGATCATGAACGACGAGCTGCAACGCACATGTTTGCATTGCTTGGTGCCCGATCGCAATTCAAGTCTTTCACCCTGACCGTGAATGGGCGCTTGACTCGTAATGAGATCTATACCGAGTTGAGCGGTGAGAACAGTTCTGCACATATTGCAGGAGCGTGTGTCGGAGATGGTGAGTTTCATCACGATGACACGGTTTTTGTGACGCATGATGCGGAAAATTGTGATAGTCGTCAAGTATTTAAGAAGGTTCTTCGTAACGGAGCAACAGGCGTTTTCCAAGGAAAAATACTGGTGAAACCAGGTGCGCAGAAGACGGACGGATATCAGATCAGCCAGTCATTGCTTCTCGATGATGACAGTCAATTTCTCGCCAAACCAGAATTGGAGATTTATGCTGATGATGTCGCGTGTTCTCATGGAAGCACATCGGGCGCCATTAATGAAGAGGCGTTATTTTATTTACGAGCGAGAGGCATTGAGCGTGCGGAAGCGACTGATTTGTTAACATTGGCCTTTCTTAGAGAGGCGGTCGAGGAGATCGAGAGCGAAACACTTGCCGACGAGATTGTATCGCGTCTTATGGCTTGGTTGCTGCGGCACAGACCCGAGTAAGCACGATTATGTCCTTGACCAAGGAAATTTCAGCGACCTATTGTGAACCGGCGGCTGTAATGCGACGCCTGCTGGCTATGGGGCGTCGAGAGGATGTGGCTCTCGCTTTTCTCATGGGATTTTGCATTCTTTCATTTATTGCTCAGGTTCCACGCCTGGTACGGGACTCTCATCTTGCGGATGACGATTTCTCACTTTTGATAGCAGGGGCTTTGATGGGATCGATCATAGTCTTGCCTTTCGTGCTGTATCTGTTTGCGGCGATGACACATTTCGTCAGAAAAATCTTCCGAAAATCCGGAACAGGTTATGGTTGCCGGTTGGCTCTATTTTGGTCTCTGCTTGCAACAACGCCTGTTGTTCTAATGAATGGGCTGGTGGCTGGTTTTCTTGGCGATGGAGTTATCTTGAAGATCGTTGGCTTTGTATGGTTGATATTTTTCCTTTGGTTTTGGCTGTCAATGTTGGGTGTGAGTGCCGAGGAACGATCATGAGGGATCAGTCACCTCTTTCCGAACTTGTGATTACGTCTGTCCGTGACCCTGCGTTGGCAGCCAATATGTTGCTTGTTCTTTCTGTTGACCGTCGAACTCTTTGGACTGCTTTGCTGCTTATGGCGGTCCTTAACACGCTCATTCAGCAGATCGGCCTGGTTCTTATTCCTGGATCGTCGCCCTTTCCGGGTGTCTTTGACAGTGCGTTGATTTACTTTTGCTTTGTTTACGGCACATTTGTTTTAATTGTCTTCTCGATTTACTGGGTCGGACGTTCTTTTGGCGGTCATGGGACCATGGAGAACGTTATGGTCACGATTGTTTGGCTTCAGTTTTTACGTGTGATTGTTGAGTCGATTGGCTTGTTGTTGTTTTTCGTGGCTCCAACCTTGTCATTACTTCTTGTTTTTGCGGCAACATTGATTGGTTTTTGGATGCTGATTCATTTTATCAATCAAGCCCATGATTTCCAGAATATCGGAAAGACTATACTGATTTTGATTGCGTCGTTCATTGCGATGATTGTCATGGCAACGATATTGTTGTCCTTGATAGGGGTCGGCAACTTGGGGATTGCACATGTTTGATGTTGTCGAAGTCCGCAAAGATTTTCCAATCCTGTCGCGTGAGGTCAATGGTAAACCGCTTGTTTATCTCGATAATGGTGCATCTGCGCAAAAGCCGCAATGCGTGATTGATGCGGTTACGAACGCTTATTCCCAAGAGTATTCGAATGTCCATCGTGGTCTGCATTATCTTTCGAGTGTTGCGACCGAAAACTTTGAATCCGTACGTGGTACTGTCGCACGATTTCTTGGTGTCGAGGATGAGCATACGATTATTCTCAATTCCGGTACGACTGAGGGGATAAACACTGTTGCGTACGGGTGGGCGATGCCTCGGTTTACAGAAGGTGATGAAATTGTGCTTTCGGTAATGGAGCATCATGCCAATATTGTTCCGTGGCATTTCTTGCGCGAACGTCTTGGTGTTGTCTTGAAATGGGTTGATGTCGATTCGTGTGGTGACCTTGATCCGCAAACAGTGATTGATTCTATTGGACCGAGAACCAAGTTAGTGGCTATCACGCATATGTCTAATGTCCTTGGTACGGTCGTCGATGTCAATGCAATTACCGCTGCTGCACGCGCCCGAGGCGTTGCTGTCTTGATTGATGGTAGCCAGGCTGCGGTGCACGGGCCGGTGAATCTGTCCAAACTGGGTTGTGACTTTTATGTGATTACTGGTCACAAACTCTATGGTCCTTCCGGTTCTGGTGCGATCTTCATCCGCAAGGAACGGCTTGAGGAAATGCAGCCATTCATGGGCGGTGGCGATATGATCAAGGAAGTGCACAAAGACGACGTCATATATAATGATCCACCCTTCAAGTTTGAAGCGGGAACCCCTGGTATTGTTGAAACGATCGGTCTGGGCGTTGCGCTTGAATATTTGATGCGTATCGGCATGGATACGGTCGCGGATTACGAAAAAAGTCTGGCGGATTATACGATGAGTCGGCTTGGTGGCTTGAATTGGCTTCAGTTGCAAGGAACTTCTCACACGAAGGGGGCGATCTTCTCCTTTACCATGGATGGTGCCGCGCACGCGCATGATATTTCCACCATCCTTGATAAGAAAGGTGTTGCCGTACGAGCGGGGCACCATTGCGCGGGACCATTAATGGACCACTTGGGATTGACAGCTACCTGTCGTGCATCCTTGGGTCTGTATAACACGGTCGAGGAGATTGATGTCTTGGTGGAGGCGCTGGAATTGGCACATGATTTGTTCGGCTGATTTTCGTATCACATAGTTGGGGTATAGTTGCGGTATAGGCAAGCGAGCGGGTCATGTTCTTGTCCAGTGTCATTTCACGCGGATTCTCTACAATTCAATCATTGAACGTCTATCAAATCTCTACTGTCTCACCTGCGATTTTTGTCATATTTATTGATTGTGATACATGACACCATGACGTCACCCTATTGTCTGTAATCGATTGTCTAAGCATTGACTCTTCAATACGCTTGATTCAGAGAAGGGCCCGACTAAGAATGACGTCAGATGTCAAATCTGGTGTTCGTATCGCGCAATTGGTGTTTTCACGTATCACGGTTTGGCCCGCGGCAATGGTAAGAAACGGAGGCTACATATTGGGCGATAAGATCGGTTACGTCTAGGACGAAACACTGGTTCCACATTGCGGGTACTGTTGGGAAAATCAAAGAGTCCGGGTCGTTTTCCGTCGGCACTTTCAGTAGTGCTGGATGCTGGCCATGATGAATCGACTAACAGTGGAACGATTCCGGCATGCTGTCTGTCAGAATGCAACTTACGGATTCAAGTGGGACGTTTTGAATGCTTGCATACCTACTGTCGGCGGACGCCTTGGACAGAATAATCTGAAAGGCGAAAGGCTTTCATACGATGCATTGATCGATATGACGGCAAGTGGTCTTGCCCATCCTGATTACCATTGTTACCAATCATATGGTCCGCTTGGATTGTCTTTTGATGTCCGATCGTAACGTCATCTCGTTCAACTGCCCGTTGTCAATTAAGGTTTGATGTGGTCACTGGTTCCGGACCGGCTCGCCGCGGTTCCTGTTCGAGACTCTTCAGGAGAAGTCCATCCATCCACGGGAACTGGAGGGTTGCTTTACGGACGAGTCATTAATCTCAAAATTCGATGTCGAGGACATCAGCGCCGAGGCGCTGATGTTCCAGACCGGGTATCTCACCATTGTTGATGAGAAGCGCGAGGGCTTTGATACCCTCTACAAGCTGGACTATCCCAATCGGGAGGTGCAATTGAGTCTGAATGACGAATTATTAACCTATCTCATTCCGACGAACCGTGTACCCTTGGAGGAAGGAAAGACACTGCGGGACCTTCTGGAGGTCCACGATTTCGACGGCTTTGCAGAGACTCTCCGAGCCTATTTGGCCAGCATTCCCTACCAGTGGCATCAAACCGGCGATCTGGCCCGTTACGAGGTCTGGTATGCGGGTCTCCTGCATATGAGCTTCCGGGCCATCGGTGTCGATGTCCGCTCCGAGGAGGCCTCCAATCATGGCCGGTTTGACCTAGTCGTCCTGACGGGAGGTCAGGTGTTCCTCTTCGAGTTCAAGATGGTGGAGACCGCCGATAAGACCGAGGCCGCATTGGAGACCGCGCTCACCCAGATCCGGGACCGGGGCTATGCCGAGAAATATAGAGATCGCATGGAACCCATCTACCTGAGCGCGATCGCCTGCGGGCGCGATACCCGCAACCTGCTGGATATGCGGGTCGAATTAGTAGAATGAAGATTAGAACAGATATATAACGTTTGGTGTCGTAAAAAAGGTTTGTTGATTTGTTCTTTTCATGCTGGATATTGCACGGTACACTATATGCTTCGTTGAAAGTTATTCGATTCCTTGGCTCAGATAGATAGAATGCGGCCGTTTGCATGAATATGTTGAAATCTCACAAGATTTGGAGATGCAGGAAAAAAGAATGAACGAAACAATGGCTTGAGTCGATATTGGGTTCGCTCTCAGGCCACTAAAATCGTCCGCCCGCATCTCGCACATGGTATGCACCCGTAGCTCAGCTGGATAGAGCTCTGCCCTCCGAAGGCGGATGTCAAGCGTGAATTTGGGCGACGGGAAAAAGTAAAAAGGAGTTCTGTTTCAAAGGTTTGCAAGAAGTCGAAATTTCGGAAATGACTTGCGGCAAATCGCTAGGTAACACATAGGTAACACCAAATACCATACGGTCCCTTAGCTCAGCTGGATAGAGCGCCACCCTCCGAAGGTGGAGGCCGAACGTTCGAATCGTTCAGGGACCGCCATTTTCTTATTATTTTTCAATATGCTCCACAAGAAATGTCATATGTCGAGTGTTTAAGGTGAACAGGCCGAGCAAAATGGCCGACCAGAGACACTTGACACATATGCGTGACGAGTTCGTCTCCAACCTAGCTGATCGATTTGTCGATGAAGCCAAGCGTCGCTGTGTTCTCCAGCAGAGTCCGAACCTTAGAGCGATCAAGGCCGCTGGAAATCTCTGCCTCTATTTCAAGCTTCAGCGAAACTTCACCGCCCGGAATGGTCGTGAGCTGTTCGACAATCGCTTCGACGATCTGATGCATATCGCGCGCCGGACGATCAGCAGAGATCATGACAGTACCTACGAAACGTGTCGGTAGTTTCTCCGTTTCTGTCGTCTCCGTCCCGTCGGTTCCGCCGTCTCCTCCTGGCGAAGTCGTGACACCATTATCACCACCTCCACCGCTGGTGGCAGCACCTTCTTCGGACGCTAGTTTGGGCCGATGCGCGTCCACTACATCTGGCTTGATAATCATGCTATCGCTGTCGATCACAACATGCGGGCTGACGGCTTTCTCGATGAGAAGGGACTTAAGTAGATAACTTAGCGAGAGAAAAACATGGTGTCAAGAGATAAATTCGAGCCATTTCTACAGGCATTCTTTATTGCGAGTCAAGAGAAACTTGATAACCTCAGGATCATCTAAACATACTAGAGGTAGTGTTTGGAACTACGAAGAATTCGTATTTTGGAATTCCTTTACCATGTTTTGCAAAACACTTTGCGGTTGCTTGTCGGAACAATTGTAATGTCGGGGGTGACCTTTTCGGCGATAAGTATCTCCTTCTTTTGGATGAACATCGTGCGGCCTAACCCAGGTTATGCAACCGTCTTTCGAGGGTTTACTTTTAAAAAGAATAGGTATATTTGTGGACATCTATAGTTCCTATATTCTTGAATTGGACTATGGAAGCCAACCAGACTGTCAAACCAGGTTGGCTTCCGCTCACTTGGATTAGGTAACACGTTCGTTACTGAAATACAACCCCTTATCGCATTTTCGTGAATAAAAGATTCAAGCCGTACCCTAAAAAGAACGGCTTAGTCAGTCTTCATATCCAACTCGGCATCTGCGCAAGCATGAAGGTAGGCTGCCATCGCAAATTGCCAGAGATCAATGTTTCGGGCAAGATCGCCACTCGGTTTGCTGCGCCTCTCTTTGTAATAGCGAGCAAGCAGAAAGGTTTCTTGGTGACAATACACGATTTCGTCCGCAGTCGCGGCTGTTCCTGCGTCATCCAAGTTGGTTCCCCGTACCCGGTTACGGACTTCACTGAGCTGGTGCGCAATAGTGCCCCGATCCTTATAATCTAGATCATTCCACAACTTGGTCAAATCGTGTTTCTGGAGGCAAGTGCCGTTGCGTTTAATAGCTACTGCCTTCAAGCTTTGCTCTACGGATAATGCAAGCAGGACTGCCGCACCCCAAGTCACCTTGTTACGCCAAATTTGATCACCTAGTACCGACTGACCTGTTACCTTTGCAAACAGATGGCGACCTTCTTCTACCTCTGTCGGTGTCCGCCAAACCATCTGCGAAGCCGCAGCGAGCGTGCCTTGTGCCATATCGGCCCAATTAGACCAAATCTGGTCTGTCAGTCGTGGTTGCTTATCGACCATGAGACGTAATTAGGTGTAACGATGTGCGATCATTTCTTTGTTTTCTACTATTCAAGATTCTAGTGTCTTGACAAATAATATTGAGATTAGTATACAGAGATTTTAATTGTTAGTAATTATACTTAAGAGGAACAAATGGCTAAGAAATATTGGATACAAAAAAGAGCAAATTGCACTTTGCAAAATACCTTTGATAAAATTCTTTCAGTAATTGAAATCGACGTAGAAAGATTTAATCAACTTGAAAAAGATTTAAGAAAAGGAAGAGAATTTGAATTTTGTAAAAAATCAAATAGCAATGCTTTAGTTAAAGAAATAAATCCAGAAACAAAAAGCTCAATGCTAGATATTCCAAATATTCATATTAACCTGCAATCGAATCGAATAGAAATTAGGGAAGATAATCTACTTAGATTCGTTGTTAAACAGAAATGGAATACCGAGACACTTGATTGCGATCTAAAAATGGAAAATGCAGAGATAGAAGAATGTAGTTCAATTTATCAAATCAGCCAGCGAGCCATTGGAGATTATATGTTCCTGGACGTTGATGAGTATCGATAAGAATTGATCTGCATTCTCGTAAACTTTATTGAGGTTTCAGTCTGGCTGAATCGGATTATACCATTGCTGAGGAATTGGAACGTATCCCGGAGGAACAGGAACAAATCCTTTTGGCGTAGCCTCAGAATTCGGAAAAGTATAAGGTTGAGTAAGGATTCCCTGCGCCGCAAAATTATATGATTGCGGTACTGGAGTATAGGCAGCAGTTGGTTGAGAAGTCGAAGAAATTTTTGCAAGAAATTCTTGTAGTATGTTATCAATATGAGCTTTTGTTAACATATTTTTCAAAATATATGCTTGTCCTTGCTGAAAATCATCGAATTCAGATTTTAAAGCAGAAAAATTACTAGAAAGTTCGTAAATTTCAATAGCTACGTCACGCTCTCTACCAAGAACATATTCTTGCGCTGCAGCTGTTACGCCAACAACCGCAAGAGCGGCAATCACAGTACCTGCGCACGCAGTAATAACATTTGTTGTTTTTATGCCCATAATAATCTTTTCAATATTACGCTTACGTATATGCTATATAACACGTCCGTTCAACTCTGAAGTGCGCCACGGCGGATGTAGTGAGGTATTTCAGATTTGAATCAACGTTTTAAAAATTGCTTACCGATATTCTTATTTAAAAGAATGTGCGTATAGGATCGGATAGAAACATCTGATTTTCTTCTTTCTTATTGATTTTACATACATCGGCAGACTTTGCTTTTCCTTTAAATGCTTCTGCTAGTTTTTCAAACATAGACATTGGATCTACAGGAGGTAGGATAGTAGCAATCTCACGGCCTGCATTTGTAAGTTCAATAACTGCCAATTTAATTATTTTATCGGTATATACTCGAAAACACAAATTTCCTTCTGGAAGTAACACAATTTTTTCGTTTCCGGGTTCGAAATATTTAAATATGCCAGCTGCTGGAATTATGTGGCCGAGAAGTCCATTCTGTTCAAGAGCATTCATTCGTATCAATAATTCTGACCCATATTTTTCAGGCAGGAGAATGTCTGAATTGGTTATTCTAAATCGTACTTCTTCTTTAAACCATTCTGCCGTACGTTGATCAAGTTCTGCAAGTATCCGCAAAGTAAGCAGAGAAAAAGAGCCGGGTTGCCTGATTTCTCCCGCAAGAATTTTTCCCCACTGACTTCTAACATATTCAGTAGTCGCTTTTTCAGCGTATCCTTCAAAATAATTGAACCAGTCTGGGCTGATTTTTTTAAATTCACTTTTGGTTTCTGATTTATCTGAACCCGGATTTTCTTTTAATTCTTTTAAAGCATTGTTAAGGATATGTAATCTATTCTCGATCGACCGTAATTTTGAAATAGTTATTTCATTGTTCAAAAGAGCTGTGAACTTTTCATCGCCGATAGCTTCCGAAACCTGTTTTGAAATAGCTTCAAACGCAGCCTTCTTAAAATTACCGTAATTTCTGATATTGTTTACGTATTTTTCAACAGCCGCAGTTGGAACGTCAAAAATTGCACCAGCTAACCTGTCAATCGAGGAGACCAGCCTAGAATTAACTCCAATTCCTAAATTTAGGGGCTTATACCCTTAATAAAATGGTGAAATTCTATGACTAGAGATATTAGTTCTCAGAAGAAAAGTAAGTGGATTCAGCGGTTAACCCATCGCAACCTTGTGGACGAGAAACAGCAGGAATTCAAAGATGCGGCGTGAAAAGAGAAGTGCCGGCAAAAATCAATTCATTGTGTCGTAATAAATAACTTTACTAGATAAGGGGCAAAAGATACAAGAATAATAGAAAGGCAAGATAAATATGAAGATATTCGGTATGGAACTCAATAACCTAAGGACAACTCCAATGAAATTCAGAATACCCCCCCCCACTAACTAGTGTCTGTTAAAAAACCCCCATTTTTCGTGAATGGCAAGACTTTTGGCCGGAT
>JAPORU010000071.1 GCA_026710045.1 Aestuariivita sp.
TCGTCCGTTCCTCTATCCAGTGGGTGCAGAAGGGGCTTTTTGAGCGTAGTGTCCGTGTGTTATCCGACGCATTCGATCGGTCGGTCGTATCGGTGGACAGCACGATCCTGCAAGCCCATGCCAAGGCCTCCGGGTCGGAAAAAGGGGCTCATACGAAGGCATTGGGCGTTCAAAGGCGGTTTGACCAGCAAGAGCGTCGCACTGACGGACGCGATCGGGACGTATCGGGACGGTGATCTGTTTTGTCGTCCTCCCCGGTCCGAGCCATGATCTCGTGGCGATACCGATGCTCCTGGACCCTGTGGATTTCAAGACATGGATCGGCGACACGGCCTGTGACTCGGACGCCTTGCTGGATAGGCTCGCCGAACGCGGAGCGGAGGCGGTGATTCCCCCGAAGAAAAACCGAACGCTTCCGCGCACCTTTGACCGGGACACCGATCGGGAACGGCACCGGATCGAGACTGTCTTCCGTAAGATCAAGGAGTTCCGGGCGATTGCGACGCGGTATGACAAGACCGCGTCCCGCTTCGCGGCGGGCATTTACCGGGTTGCAGGAATCATCGCCGCACGATAGATGTCAACGGACCCTAGTCCTAAAATTCTTGATCAACAAATGCCGCGCGCAACATGAAATCGGCATTATTTGACACGATGCGCGTCAACGCGTCATGATCGCTCAAGACCCCACATACACGAAAGGTCTGACTTTTCTACACATTTCAAAAACGACGCTATATACATAGGTTGTTTCGACCCTTGTAACATCTCTCAAAGGAACTGGAGGATTCGCATGACCTTATCTCATTCACTCGTTACGGTAGGTGCTGCCCTTATATTCTGTGCAACGTCTGCCCTTACGGAACCCGCAGTCATTTACGACCTCGGCGGAAAATTCGATAAGTCCTTCAATGAAGCAGGACATCGCGGTGCGCAACGTTGGGCAGAAGAAACCGGTATGACCTACCGCGAAATCGAACTGCAATCGGAAGCCCAGAGGGAACAGGCCCTCCGACGATTTGCAGAGGCCGGCCATAATCCCGTCATTACAATGGGATTTGCAATGGCGGACCCGTTGGCCGCTGTCAGTGCCGACTATCCGGACACGAAATTTGTTGCAATTGATGTAACATGGCTGGATGCACCGAATATTCGGCAAATCGGCTTCTCAGAGCATGAAGGATCGTATCTCGTTGGAATGTTGGCGGCGCTGGCCTCAAAGAGCGGAACCGTCGGATTCGTCGGAGGAATGGACATACCGCTCATCCGTCACTTCGGATGTGGCTACGCCCAAGGCGTTATGGCGGTGAATCCCGATGCAAAAGTCGTGGCCAATATGACAGGAACCACACCCGCAGCGTGGAATGACCCCGTCAAGGGATCCGAATTGACAAAGTCACAAATTAGTCAAGGAGCCGATGTGGTCTATGCCGCCGCCGGTGGGACGGGTGTTGGCGTGCTCCAGACCGCCACCGACGAAGGAATACTGTCAATAGGAGTGGATTCCAATCAAAACTATCTGCATCCGGGATCTGTTCTCACATCCATGGTCAAACGTGTCGATGTCGCAGTCTATGACGCGCTGAAAGCCGGCGCCGATGTAGAAACAGGTGTTTTTATTCTGGGTTTAGCCGAAGATGGCGTGGCTTATGCCCTCGACGAGTACAATGAACCGCTGTTAACGGATCAAATGAAAGCGACTGTGGACGCCGCTCAGCAGAAAATTATCGACGGCGAGATCGAAGTAGTCGCCTATTACACGAACGATAGTTGCCCCGTACTGGAATTCTAAGCAGACAGTACACAACGATCCGGACACACAGCGACAATCAGCGGGCCACATCACAGTGGCCCGACCGATCCATTCCGACGCACATAGGACCCGAACCTCAGAGCTTTATATACCGGAACGTCTAAGGACCGCGCCTGAGCGATTCAACGGCTTCTATGGTACAATGTACCTATCAGACGTTCTTTGACATTAGAGCCTGTTAAATTTGACTACATTCAAGCGCTCTAACCATCAGCCCACCTGATGACATCGGCGGGCCATCTTGAGATCCGTTACACCACGGACGTCAGACAGATGAAGATAAAGATGACTTGGAGCAATCTCATAGACAATTGCTCAACTCAAGACTTCGAACACGCCTGAACCCGACATGTTGACGATAAAACAACCGCTTGCCTCATGCATATCGTTCGGTTTAGGTAGAAATTATAATCTCGATCAAGACACCTGTCACAACTGCCCCAATGCCATTGACACGAGAATCCAGTTATAATGCAGGCATCCATTCTTGATTGACGTCAGGATAGGGAAGAATGTCAAATACCCCTCCGGCAATTGAACTCAAAGGCATCTGCAAGTCATTCGGCCCCGTTCAGGCCAACAAAGATATCTCCATTCGTGTGGCCCCGGGCACAATTCACGGGATTATCGGTGAAAACGGTGCCGGGAAGTCCACGCTCATGTCCATCCTCTACGGATTCTACAAGGCTGATCGAGGCAAAGTCTTCGTACATGGCGCAGAAATCAATATCCGTGACAGCCAGACCGCCATTGCCGCCGGGATCGGTATGGTCTTTCAACACTTTAAGCTGGTAGAGAATTTTACAGTTCTCGAAAATATCATCTTGGGCGCGGAACAGAACAACATACTCGCCCGCGCACTGTCACAAGCACGCAAGACCCTTCAGACACTGGAGCAGGAATACGAACTCAAAGTCGAACTTGATGCCGTTATTGAAGATATCAACGTTGGCATGCAGCAGCGGGTGGAAATCCTGAAGGCTCTCTATCGTGGTGCCAATATCCTCATCCTTGATGAACCCACCGGCGTACTGACGCCCGCAGAAGCCGACCAATTATTCCGAATACTCAAGCGGCTTCGTGCCGAAGGCAAAACCGTTCTTCTCATCACCCATAAATTACGCGAAATAATGGATGTCACAGATTGGGTAAGCGTGATGAGACAAGGTAAGATGGTCGGACATATCAAGACCTCCGACACATCACCAGAACAACTCGCGGGGAAAATGGTCGGACGGCCTGTCCTCCTGCGCGTCAATAAATCACCTGCACAACCCAAACACCCCGTCCTGCAAGTCGAAGACCTAAAGGTGGTCGATTACATGGGTGTGGAACGAATCAAGGGCATAGACATCACAATACGCGCCGGCGAAATTCTCGGAATCGCAGGCGTGGCCGGGAACGGACAATCGGAACTGCTTAAGGTTCTCGGCGGCATGCAAGCGGGAAGCGGTACGATACGGATGAACGGCCAGAGGGTAGCATTGACGGGGAAACACTCGGACGGTCAGGCCCGTCGTGCCCACGGAATCGCTCATGTGCCCGAAGATCGCCAACGCGAAGGCCTTATCTTGGAGTATTATGCGTGGGAAAACATCGCCTTCGGTTATCATCGAGATCCGATCTATCGGAAAAACCGGATCACAATGAACAACGCCGCTGTGCGCAACGACACCGTTCAAAAGATGGATCGATTTGACGTACGCCCCCGAAATCCCTGGATCAAGGCCATGAACTTCTCGGGAGGAAATCAACAGAAAATCATTGTTGCACGCGAAATTGAACGCGACCCGGATCTTCTATTGATTGGACAACCGACCCGCGGTGTTGATATCGGCGCGATTGAATTCGTTCACCAGCAAATCATCAATCTCAGAGACAAGGGCAAAGCTGTTCTCCTCGTCTCTGTCGAATTGAGCGAAATACTCAGCTTGGCAGATCGAATTGCCGTGATGTTCGACGGACGGATCATGGGAGAACGCGACCCCAACTCGACCAACGAACAGGAGTTGGGGCTATTGATGGCAGGAATGAGCGATGTTGAACATTAACGGAGAGTTTTACCATGTCAGAATGTTCCGCCCGATGACGCTATCACGCTCATCCTCTCGCACCATGTCGTGAAGATGGTAAACGAACGTCGGCATCAATGATAACGAATATGCGCCAATTTAAAGAATCGATTCTCTAGATGGAAAAAATGCCGCACTGGGCGGACGTGATTCTGATCCCTTTGATTTCATTGATCCTTGCCGCCTTATTATCGGCATTGGTCATTCTTGCGATCGGCGAAGATCCGATTCTTGCGGCAAAATTGATGATCGAAGGATCCCTTGGCTCCACCTATGGCTGGGGATATACCCTCTATTACGCGACAAATTTCGTATTTACCGGACTGGCCGTCTCCGTCGCCTTTCATGCCAAACTCTTCAATATCGGCGGCGAAGGACAAGCAATGTTGGGGGGACTCGGCGTCGCTCTGACATGTTTGCTCGTTCCATGGCCCCACTGGTCCATGGCGTTGCTTGCTGCAATCGTCACTTCCCTGGCCTTTGGCGCATTGTGGGCAGCCATTCCGGCTTTCTTGCAGGCCAAGCGGGGCAGTCACGTCGTCATCACTACCATTATGTTCAATTTCATTGCGGCGGGTTTCTTGAATTACGTCCTGGTAAACTTATTGCGACCAGCGGGATCGATGGATCCGGCCACCGCGCGATTTCCCCAGAGCGTTCACCTTCCGACACTGCATGAACTGCTCTTACCACTCAATATACCGTTCTCGAAAGCCACTCCCGCAAACATCAGTTTCCTGGTTGCTCTCGCAGCCTGCTTCCTCGTGTGGCATCTGATCTGGCGAACACGCATCGGTTACGAAATCCGTGCCTACGGCCATTCAGAAACGGGTGCCATTTATGCCGGAATATCTCCATACAAGATCATTATGATTGCGATGTTGATCTCGGGGGGCCTCGCCGGACTCATGGCCATCAACAATGTCATGGGAGAAGCCGAACGCTTGGTCCTGAACGCGACCGAAGGCGCCGGCTTTATCGGAATCGCTGTTGCCTTGATGGGTCGATCACATCCCTTCGGAGTATTCCTGGCGGCCGTATTGTTTGGATTTCTCTATCAAGGCGGAGCCGAACTCGCCCTTTGGACATCCATTCCACGCGAACTCATTGTCGTCATCCAGGCTCTCGTCATCCTGTTCACCGGAGCCCTCGACAATATGGTGCGCATGCCTCTGGAACGGCTGTTTCGCGCCACCCGTCAACATCAAGCTGAGTAAACTCAAGACGATGACAGAACTCTCATTCCGATATCAATCTACTACACAGATCGAGAGAGCGCAGGTCAACACGGCAACCAACAGCTCTCATCTAACCACTCACGACGTCACGGGAAAACATCGACACACTTAAGATTATGGAATTCCTGACAATCATCCAGATTCTTGATTCGAGCCTTCGGCTCGGAACACCACTCTTGCTGACTTGCCTGGCCGGTCTCTTCTCCGAGCGAGCCGGTATATTTGACATCGGGCTTGAAGGAAAAATGCTGATGGCCGCATTTTCAGCTGCCGCCATTGCAGCAATTTCAGGATCAGCGTGGATCGGTCTTCTCGCCGGCATTGGCTCATCGGTGATTTTCAGCGGACTGCATGGTTTGGCGTCCATCACGTTCCGAGGAAATCAACTTATTTCAGGAGTGGCGATTAATTTCCTGGCCGCGGGCATTACCGTACTGATTGCACAAGATATTTTTCAACAAGGTGGTCGCACACCATCACTTCAAGAAGCAAGTCGGTTCGGACCAATCGACTTCCCATTGACAAATGTAATCGCTCCCATACCTATACTGGGCCCGATCTATTCGGAGTTGCTGTCCGGTCATTCCATTCTCGTCTATGTCGCACTATTGGCCGTCCCCGGAACATGGTGGGTGCTGTTTCGAACCAAATTCGGCCTCCGCTTACGAGCCGTCGGAGAGAACCCCTCGGCTGTCGATACAGCCGGAATAAACGTCGCGCATCTTCGTTATGCAGCAGTTATGATCTGCGGTGTATTCTGTGGAATCGCCGGCGCCTATCTCGCAACTGGCCTCCAAGCCGGATTCGTAAAGGATATGACAGCCGGTCGCGGATTTATTGCGTTAGCCGCATTGATTTTTGCCAAATGGCGACCATGGCAAGCACTTTGGGCCTGCTTGCTCTTTGGATTCTTGCAAGCGGTCGCTCTACGCTATCAAAATATCGACTTTGGCGCTTTCGTCGTACCCGTACAACTTATGGATGTCTTACCGTATCTCCTAACCGTCATCATTCTTGCCGGCTTTGTTGGCAAAGCTGTTCCACCTCGAGCTGGTGGCGAGCCTTACATTAAAGAGAGATGAGAGACCTTGCGCAATCCATTCCCGGTCGCTGGCGAACTCACTTAACGGCACTGAGTTGAATACTCTCTAAAGCATCCGTCTGAACTTATTTCACAGCCACAAAGGCCACCTCTTATGCTCATCTACTTACCGGTTGCTGAAGTATCGATCAACGCATTTCTGCTGCTGGGATTAGGGGGGCTGGTAGGGATTCTCTCCGGCATGTTTGGAGTGGGCGGTGGCTTCCTGATGACCCCACTCCTGTTCTTTATCGGGATTCCGCCCGTTGTGGCCGTGGCCACCGAAGCGAACCAAATCGTGGCCTCCTCGTTTTCGGGAGTATTGGCACATCTCAGGCGCAAATCCGTCGACTTCAAAATGGGGACCATCTTGCTCACGGGAGGTCTCTTGGGCGCTGCGTGCGGTGTCGTCATCTTCAATTACCTCAAAGCGCTTGGTCAAGTCGATCTCCTGATTCGACTGTGTTACGTTGCCTTTCTGGGTATCATCGGCATCCTCATGTTTATCGAGAGCGTGCGGGCGGTTCGAAAATCACACATATCCGGTGACACAACCCCCAAGAAACACAGACAGAGAACATGGATCCATTCCTTACCGATCAAAATGCGGTTTCGAACATCAGGTCTCTACATCTCGGCGATTCCGCCTCTTCTCATCGGAGTGGTCGTGGGAATTCTCGCCGCCATCATGGGCGTTGGTGGCGGATTCATCATGGTACCCGCAATGATCTATCTCCTCGGCATGCCCACAAAGGTTGTCGTCGGCACATCTCTCTTTCAGATTATTTTTGTGACCGGATTTACGACACTCTTGCACGCCACCACGAACTACTCCGTTGATATCGTGCTGGCTGTCTTGCTCCTGATTGGCGGAGTCATCGGCGCCCAGGTAGGAACCCAAGTCAGCACCTATCTCAAGGCTGAACAACTTCGAGTCTTGCTGTCCGTCATCGTCATTGTTGTATGTGTCCAACTTGCCTTGGAACTTC
This sequence comes from Aestuariivita sp., assembly GCA_026710045.1. GTDB lineage: Bacteria > Pseudomonadota > Alphaproteobacteria > Rhodobacterales > Rhodobacteraceae > JAPORY01. The sequence goes on from JAPORU010000071.1 coordinate 7,194, forward strand.
TGATCATGCCGGCCGAACTCTTTTCTATCGAATCCGTGGAACATGTCCGGTGACGCGCCTTATTCTATCTCTCTGGCTTGGTTTGTTCCCTGCGGTTCTCATTGCGGAATCCATTGTCCTGGGTTTGTCAAGCGATCAGGTCCGTATCACCACGCAATTTGATGGATCAGATATCCTTATTTTCGGAGCCGTCAAGCGTGAAGCACCCATTCCAAAGAATACAGAACTTGATGTCATCATCACGGTCGCGGGACCATCCGAGCCACTGACGGTACGTCGCAAGTCCCGACAATTCGGTATCTGGGTAAATTCAGAAGCTGTCGAAGTTGACGCGGCACCAAGCTTCTATGCCGTCGCCGCTTCCGGAAAACTTGAGGATGTCATCAAAGACATTGAAGATTTGCGCTACAAAATCAGCGTTGAACGTGCCATCCGGTCTGTCGGCGCTCCAATGACCATACGCAACGCACAGTTATTCAGTGACGCCGTTATTCGCATTCGACAGCGCGAGAATCTCTATCAACAACTCGACAATCAAGTAGCAGTAGACCAGCAAACGCTCTTTCGTACCGCAATTCGCATGCCCGCAAACCTGACAGAAGGAGACTACGCCACACGCATTTTCCTCGCAAGGGGAGGCACGATCATTTCACAATATGAGACCACAATCGACGTCCGCAAAGTTGGATTGGAGAGATGGCTGTTCTCCTTATCCCGCACCCAACCCCTGCTCTATGGTCTGATGTCACTCGCAATCGCAATCGCCGCGGGTTGGGGCGCATCTGCAGCCTTTCGATGGGTTCGAATTCGCTAACGATCATCCACGTCCGACATAGGGCATCTTAGTCGCCATAACCGTCATAAACAGAACGTTTGCAGACAGCGGTAAGTTCGCCATATGCAACACCGACTCAGCCGCATGACAGACTCGCATCGTTTCCATGTGCGGATTTTGTACTTTTAACTCGGCAACCATTTGGCTCTCGGCGTTACCAATATCAATCTGACCACAGGCAATGTTATAGGCTCGACCATCCAGAGCCAAAGACTTTGTAAGACCTGTCATGGCGTGCTTTGTCGTTGTATAGCAAACGGCGCCCGCGCGTGGTGTATATGCCGAAATCGAACCATTATTAATAATGCGCCCACCCATTGGATTCTGTTGCCTCATATATTTGAACGCAAACCGGGCCACCATAAACGCCCCAGCAACATTCACGGAGAGTGTCTTCATCCAATCGTCAACGGAGATATCATCAATCGTGCCTGTTGGACCGAACATACCGGCGTTGTTAAAAACTACATCCAGACGAGACGTCTGATCTCGAAAGTCACGAAAGGCCTGCGCGACGGCGTGCTCGTCTGCCACATCAGCGGGCACAACAACAGCGTTATCATACGCCGCAAATATCTGGTGCAGTTTCTCGGCACGACGGGCGAGAACCCCGACACGCCAACCATTTTCCAGGAACAGCTCGGCGGTCGCCCTGCCGATTCCAGAACTCGCGCCGGTGATCAAAATAGACCTATTTTTTAACATACTTTTCTTCTCTCCGAGGTCTCAGATCAGGCTACACAGCCACGCAGAAAAGAAGAGGGCGCTGTGGCCGGTCCAGGTGATTTTGCCACTCAGTGGTTGATCATTCTTGCGGTTGAGATACCTCCCATTGTAGCGACCAGCATGAAGGCGTCTCCAAGATTTCCGGGGTTGGAACATTTTCGGACCTTCTCAAAGTTAAGGAATTTTCACGGTTTCGTTTTACAATGTTGAGGACGGTATTTTTACTGATGCCGTTAACGGACATTCTGGAAGAGGGCAAGTGGACAAGTTCCGAGACATCCGAGTGGCGATCTTCTTTGGGCAGAATTCAATCACTGCCCGAGGCCTGCCGGAGGCCATTTCCAATCTCGATTTATATTACCAACAGAGACATTCCCCGTGTGCGTAAGGTCCCGTCGGTTCAGGAACCCGTCAATATCGTCAATCTCGAGAAATGAAATCGAAACTTGGGGTTGGCCATGCATATGGAAGATCTGCCGTTCGTACTCACCATTCCTCGGCCAGTAGGCATTGCTACCCCCGTATTGGCCGTTGTTGGCAACGATAATCAGTTGGAACATGTGGTAGTGAAGGGCCAAAGCCATTTGGTCGAATGTCTTCACATCC
>JAPORU010000118.1 GCA_026710045.1 Aestuariivita sp.
CCTCCGCAACGAGCGCGTCGCCGCGGAAAACCTGCCGGATTGAGCCAGGCAATCCCTGCCCATTAAGAATGGCTATATTTTTTGACGGTGCGGGCCCAAGTCAAGATATGAAGTGAATGGCATTGGCGGACTTTGTTTGCAATATGGGTCAGATTATGACAAATTGTCCGAAAGTGACACAGGTTCGTCGGCATGCAATTTCAAGATCGTGGTCAATTTGCCGAGTTGATGACACGTGCCGGGCTGGGCATAGGAGAGGTCGCCAAGATGCTGGGCGTCGATGCCCGTACCGTGAGGCGCTACATCAATGGCGAAGGAAAGCGCATCGACCGACTGAAGATCGAAAAGCTCCGCGAGGTCGCCAACAGGCGCTGTCCCGCAAATCGGCAGGAGGGATTCCGCTTTGTCGATATCTTCGCCGGGATTGGTGGGCTGCGCCGCCCGTTCGAGGAAATCGGTGGCCGCTGCGTGTTCACGTCCGAGTGGGATCGGTTCTGCAAGGAGACATACACGGCCAACTTCCCGGAACCGGCCGACAGCGACCACGAGTTTGTGCGCGATGTGCGGCCGTATGCGGACAAACCCGAATCCGTGCCCCCGCACGATGTCCTGCTGGCGGGTTTCCCATGCCAGCCATTTTCCATTGCGGGCGTGTCGAAGAAAAACTCGCTCGGCAAGCCACATGGCTTTCTGTGCGATACGCAGGGAACACTCTTCTACGATCTGGCGAAGATCATCGGCCATCACCGGCCCCTCGCCTTCCTGCTTGAAAACGTGAAGAACCTTGAACGGCATAATGGCGGCCGGACCTTCGCGACGATCATGCATGTGCTTGAGCGCGAACTGGGCTACAGCGTCAAGACGAGGGTTGTGGATTCGTCTCCGTGGGTTCCGCAAAAACGGGAAAGGATATTCATGGTCGGGTTCAGGGAGCCGATGGATTTCGATTTCGACGATCTCGCAATCCCGACCGGTCCGAAACCCACTTTGCGGACAATCCTGGATGTGGCGGTTGAGCCGAAATACACGCTGAGCAGCCATTTGTGGAAATATCTTCAGGATTACAAGAAGAAGCACCAGAGCGCGGGAAACGGCTTCGGCTATTCCCTTTTCGGCCCGGATGATGTTGCCCGCACCCTATCCGCACGCTATTACAAGGATGGGTCGGAAATCCTGATTCGCCAAGCGGGCAAGCGTCCGCGCAGGCTGACCCCCAGGGAATGTGCGCGGCTGATGGGATTCGAGAAGCCAGGTCGCGCGGAGTTCAGGATTCCGGTATCGGACACGCAGGCCTATCGCCAGTTTGGCAACGCGGTGGTCGTGCCGGTGGTGCGCGCGGTGGCGCAACTGATGAAGCCGCACCTTGCCGAACTGCTTGCGGGGGAGGAGCGTGAATTCGTTTCGGCCAGCCAAGGTGAGTTCCTGTTTCCCGAACCGGCCATTGCCGTCTAAGCCATGGCTGCGGACATCGTTGCGCCGGATGTGCGCGGCATGGCTGGTGTCCGATGAACCGGAACTGGAGTTGAGCGGTGATGAGACGCGGACAGTTGCGTGATTACTTCGCCGGCGCGGGCGTAAAGCGCCTGACCGCTGTGGATGCCGAGCCCGGTCGGTCCAATCAGCACGAGGTGGGCACCACATGGGAGATGCGCCATCAGTTTCTCGGTGAGGTTCAGCGTGAGCGATTCCAGGCCATCTACGTCTGGCTCGGAGGGGATCAGGACGGATTCACGGCGGAAGGAACCGCGACCCACTATGATGCGCGCGAGCAGCAGTCCCGATCCGCGGAATGGCGACTCTACTATCCGTTCAACTCCGTGACGGAGGCAATGCGGGAAAGCGACACCCTGTTTCTCGCGATGACTAATGAGCGGCTGCTCTATTTCATCGTTGCGCCGGAAGGCTCCACCAGCGAACGACAGCTTTCGTGGCTTTTCGACCTGCATCCCAAGGGTCATTCGTTCGTGTCGCGGGAGGTCGGCGACGACGAGCCTGAGCTGGACTTTGCCGCGCGTTTCATTCTCGACGAAATCGGTATCGAATTCGAGGAGCCGGACGCTGACAGGCTTGACGCGATGATCGAACCTTTCGGCTTGGCGTTTCCGAAGACTGTTGAGTTCTCTGACCTCGCCCGTCAGACCCTTCCCGAAGCCCGGGCCGAGGATGATCCAGATGCGGCGCTTGTGGCGTGGCTGAGCCACGAGGAGGCGTTGTTCCGGCGTCTTGAACGACGCATTGTGGCCACCCGCCTTGACGAAGGGTTTCGGGACGACAGCGGAGCGACTAATGTTGACGGTTTCATCCGGCTCTCGCTCAGCGTGCAGAACCGAAGGAAATCGCGCATGGGGCAATCGCTGGAACATCATCTTGAGGCGGTATTCCGCGCCCACGGGATAGCCTATGTCCGCGGCGCCATCACCGAGAACAACCAGCGTCCGGATTTCCTGTTTCCCAGCGAAGCGGCATACCGAGCCGCGCCCGACACCGGCCATGCCTGCCTGACCATGCTTGGGGCGAAGTCGAGTTGCAAGGATCGTTGGAGGCAAGTCCTGGTCGAAGCGAAGAAGATTCCAAAGAAGCACCTTCTCACGCTCGAACCGGCGATTTCCGAGCCGCAGACAAGTCAAATGGCGCATTCAAACCTGCAGCTTGTGGTGCCGCAGTCGATTCAAGAAACCTATACCAGTGACCAGCAGGATTGGATTTGGAATGTGAGGGATTTCATCCAGGATTTGCGAGAGCGTACATGCAAATTATGATTGGCGCGCTTTTTTTGGTTCCCGCTACTCCGACTCCGCCTGCAACGCGTACTGACTCTGCGGATCCATCTGGTATATACGTTTACGTGCGAACTTATGGGCAAACGATGACTCCAGCAGGTCGCACGATGCAGTTCCCGCGGCGAGCCCGGCCAGTAACGACCCGGAGTCGGCATAGCGGATTGCCAATCAGTCTCGATGTTTAATATACTCAGGCGCACCGCCAAATTGAGTCGCATGGCGAGCACCCACATTTCGTGGGAGCTTGGTGATGCCTCGGAAGGATGTAAAGATGCTCAAGGTGCGGATTTTAATCCATAATTTGGATTAACGCTTGAAACTGTAAGAAAGTAAAACCAATATAGAAAAATTTACGGAGAAAACTATGAGTACAAACTCAAATGGTGCCATTACAAACTTAATAAATCAACCAGACGCGCTACGCCTAATATATGGTCTACGTGATACAGGATATAATTTCAATACTGCGGCGGCGGATGTTATTGATAACTCAATAGCAGCAAATGCCTCCGAAGTGAATGTCCAGATTCTATTGATGGAGGATGGGCGAAAATTCGTAGCTTTCGGTGATGATGGTGATGGGATGGATGAAAAAGCCCTGTTTGAGGCCATGCGATATGGCGCACCAGTAAGGAGCAACCTCGCAAGTCTAGGAAAATTTGGTCTTGGTCTCAAGACCGCGTCCAGTTCTGTCTGTCTTAAGTTTACTGTTATCTCCAGAGTTTCATCTGATACAAAATTGGCAAAGCTTGCTTGGGATCTTGAGCATGTTGAGGAAAGAAATGCATGGGAAATGATGAAGGAGGATGTTACATCGTATGAACGAGAGTGGTTTGAAGAACTCTGCGGAGAAAAAGGCACACTCGTGATCTGGTCGAAGTGTGATCGCCTTCTATCAAAAGAGTATAAACACCCTGGTGGAACGAGCGAACAGCGTGCTGTGCTTAGACTTGCAGATCAACTGCGTAATCATATTGGTCTGATCTATTATCGGTTTCTAGATTGTGCAGATAACCGGGAACGCAACATCTCGATCTACGTGAATGGAGAAACAGTAAATTACTGGAATCCATTTTTTCCTGAAAGATCGGAACAAGTGCTTGCTGAAAACCAGCAAGTACTTGAAATTGAACTGATGGATGGGAGAATTCAAACTGCGTCCATTCGCGCTTGGATTTTACCGAATCGACGAGATCTTTCTTCTGATGAGCAAAAGATCGCGCGTATCACTAATCGCGGACAGGGTTTCTACATTCATCGTGAAGGACGTGTGATTCAGCAGGGTGGATGGTTGGGAGTTTTTGGTGCAGTTGAACCGCATACATCATTATTACGCATTGAGTTTGATTTTTCTCACAAGCTTGATGAAGCTTTCAAAGTTGATGTGAAAAAATCAAAAATCCTGTTCGATCCGGCACTTGAAGAGTATCTAAAAAATCTGTTGCAGCCAACATACCGAGAAGCTGGTAACCGTTATCGACGTAAGGAAAAAGCTGAAGTAGCCAAACATGGCATAGATCATGGAAGCTCTAACAGAGCGATCAGTTCGACGCCAATAGCAAGCAAGCCTTCGGTGGTCCTAGCAGATCCAATTTCTGGCACAGCAACCATCCAGAATAATCGTGGCCCAGCGATCAAATTACGAGTATCTGTGGAGCCAAATATTGACCCAAATTCGATCTACGTTGAGGCCGTAGATGACATTAACTCAGGTGATCTTTGGGAATCACGTTTCGGTGGGGCGGAATCTGATTTTGCTCCCGGTGTTCGTATCAACAAGCATCATGACTTTTATCAAAAAATCTATCAACGTGCCACAGCGAACGGATATGCAGTTGAGGGAATGGACCTGCTTCTCTGGGCTTTCTCTGTGGCAGAGCAGAACAATGTGAATGAGGAATTAGCGCCAATATTCGAAGATATTCGTCAAGAGGTTTCGTCTAATCTGAGAAAGTTACTTCGTGAAGTTCCAATGCCAGATGATGAAGATCTTTCCGCGGCAGAAATCATAGAAGATTGAAAATGCTCTCGCAGAAACAAGACATTGTTAGATCTGAGATCGCCCAAGGAACGGGTGCAGATATTGATCTTGAAGTAGATCGAACAGGCATCCAGACTTCTCTGAAAATTTGGTTCGCCGACCTTCAGCGAACACGGAGCCCTATCGTGGAACTCTTGCCGACAGGTCTAAGGCGTATTCGAGCGATGCTGACATTCGGAAATTTCGCCGCACCTACTATTAGACAGATGATGCAAGCCGATGAGGAAGAAGTTAAGCTCGCAAGAGCACTTATCACCTCTGTTAGTCAAAATGCCGATGTGAAAATTGACGAAGATCAAAGCCTAGATGACTGGACTATCTCTGAAAAAGGTATTAGCATTCAGGCCGAGAAATCCGGATTAGAAGATCGTTTTGATGATGACAATCTTATTTCGATCTGTCATGAATTGGTTACACCAATCTTAGGGGCAATGGCAGAGTTATACGGATACGATTCTACGGTTCCACCAAGTGAAGTTGATGGTATGGGAGCGAAGCTGGAGGGTGCTGTGACAATGGCTGTTGTGCGTCGGCGAGAACGAAATCCGAGAAATCGGCTCCTTTGTATCCAACTGCATGGCGAGATCTGCCAAATTTGCGGGATGGACGCTAGGGCAAAATACGGAGACGCCGGAGGCATTATTGAGGTTCACCATCTGCAACCGCTATCGCAGACAGATCAGCCCCGGGCATATGATCCTCAGAGCGATCTCATCCCCGTTTGCCCAAGTTGTCACAGGGCCGTACATACCCGCAAACCTGTGCCATGGACACCCGATGAGATTAAGGCAAGGTTGACAGCAAATGGATGACTCTATTTCTAAGCTGCCAGTACGCTTCAGTGATATCCAAGTTGCGGGTAAAGGCCTCCAGAAGTCAGCGAGCATTTTGGAACCAGTCTGCCTGATTAGTCGGGAAAACGGGAAGTTTATTGCAAGCCTTGCAGGGCGACGGATGACTCGAGGAAAGGCTGAGTTGTTTGAAACCCCAACCATTCAACATAACTGGGTTGAGGATAATAGGGTGATTCGACCGTTACCGCATGATGCTCCGAAATTGTTTTCTGAAATTCTTTCCGAAATGGAACCAAAAAATGTCAGCTTCCATGATGTTGTTCGCCTCACTACGCTCTGTGAGCCACCTTTGCGGATAGAGATAGGTGAGACTGTATTTACTGTTGCGAAACTTGAAGCTAGCGAGAATGAGGATGAACACTTCGTCGATGGCTTGAAGGCCAAATTGTATCCGTACCAAGCAGGGGGCGTGCGCTGGATGCATGATACGATACAGCACACTGGCGGTCTGATCCTTGCTGATGAAATGGGCCTTGGAAAAACGATTCAAATCATCTCGCTTTTGCTTCGGGGAATGCCTTCCCCGGAAGCTCCAGCATTGATTATTTGCCCAACAAGTTTGATCGAAAACTGGTGTCAGGAAATCTTCCGTTTTGGACCCACCCTATCAGTCTCGGTTCATCGAGGTGCTCGTAGGACAGGAATTGCGCGTGGTCTACAATCGACCCAAGTAGTGATTACAACCTATGATACCTTGGTCAATGACCAAGCGATCTTTGCCAGTATCTCTTGGAGTTGGCTGATTTGTGATGAGGCACAGGCAGTGAAGAATCCTGATTCTTTGAGGCGTCAAGCGATCGCAACAATCCCTCGACAGCGAACTATCCCCATGACAGGGACACCGGTTGAAACATCACTTCTTAATCTGTGGTCGCTAGTTGACCTTGCCATTCCTGATTTGCTCGGCGAGCGCGGTGATTTTGAGAGTGCCTATCCTGATACGGAGGCGTCCGCCAGTCAGTTAGCCAAGCTCACAAACCCGATCGTGTTGAGACGGCTTGTTGTCGATGTTGCTGGTGATCTTCCTGAACGGATAGATATCGATGTGCCTCTGACGCTCAGTCATGAACTAGCGATTCGTTATAGTCAAGTCCTTGATGAAACGCTAGAGCGATACCCGACAGCCGGGGCACTTGTTGCGACAGGTCAGCTGCAGATCTTTTGCGCCCATCCTTGGCTGCAGGCTGAATCTGGAGCGAATCTGGACGAATATGTTGAGGTGAATCGCTCTGCGGATATGCCCTTAATTACCCCGAAAATGGAACGTACAATTGCCATTCTTGACGAAGCTTTCCACAGTGGAAGAAAGATCCTGATCTTTACGATATTTAATCGATGCGGTGACCTGATCCGAGAGGCTTCTAGCAACCTTCCTCTTGCTTACTGGGGAGCGATAAATGGTTCCACAGCTCAAGAGAAAAGACAGGAGATTGTTGAAGACTTCTCCGACTATGATGGACCTGCTTGTCTTATTCTCAACCCCAAAGCCGCTGGAGCTGGCTTGAACATCACAGCAGCCACGGTAGTTGTTCACTTTACCCAGGCGTGGAACCCGGCACTGGAAGCGCAAGCGAGTGCTAGGGCGCATCGACGCGGGCAGACCCAACCTGTTACTATCTACCGATTATTCTATGAGGATACTGTAGAGCGCGTCATGATTGACAGGTCTGAATGGCGACGAAACCTCGGTAATGAGGCATTGCCCATTTCCACAAGGGACTCCACAGATCTGAGGCGCGCTTTGAACCTTCGCCCCGGAGCAGACAATGACTGAACAAGTTTTTGAAAAAATACTTACCGCAAATGATACTGGTGAAACGGGTGGTCATCAGGCAGGAATTTACATTCCAAAATCACAGCCAGAACTTATCCATTTTCTTCCCTCACTTGATGCGAGCATCAAAAATCCAGATTCTTGGTTAGTCTGTATCGATGAAGAGGGGCAGGAATGGTCATTCCGATTCATCTATTACAACAACAAATTTTTCGATCCAAGCGGAACGAGAAATGAATACCGTATTACACATATGACGCAGTACTTTCGGTCAGTGGGTGCCAGTGAGGGCGATATCTTCCGAATCAGCGGTGGGCCAGGAAACGAAAGATATCAAATTGAGGTCAAAAGCATATCCGACGCAAAGCCAAGTAGCATTGGCCGGATACGTCTTAAAGGCTGGAGGCGTGTTCACTAATGAAGACATTGCCCGGTTTCGACTGGCCTTTACTACCCGAAGTGGAGGCCGATTTTGAGGCATATTCACTGATGAAGACGCAGCCTAATTCGGAGCCTGTGCGGTGGCACGACAATTTGGCTCTCTCAGAAGGGCAAGCTTCTTTGTCACTTATCCATCTTCAGTTGGGTACTCAAGCGGTTACAGCCCTCAGCGCGATGGGTGTGAGCAGGGTAGGGGAACTGATCAGTTTTTCTGAAAGTAATGCATTCGGAGATTTCCGATACAAATTAGAGCTTTTAGATGCCCTCACCACATTTGCGGCGACAACGATCGGCAACCGGACGGACTGGCTCTCGTACTGGAAGAGTCGTGGGTACAGATTTTATTATCTTGCCGCAGACTTGTCTGAACTGATGTGCCTCGACGAAGAATCTTTTCATCAACCTATAAACCGAAAGACCTTCGGCAATGCTGGTGCTATGCTTGAGAAGGCCGGGTACAAGACACTGGGTTCAGTTGCGGAAGGCCTGCGCACAGGGATTCAGGACGTTCGTGGTATGGGTTCAACTAAGATCCATCAGTTCTTTGAACGGTTGATTGAGATTGTAGAAACCTTGATGTTAGTAGGCCAAGTTGAACTGGATGAGAGCAGCAAATTGATTGAGGAAGATTCTGTGGACCAAGTTTCAGATCTTCCCCGCCCTATAACGCAGTTATCTGTAGGCGTCTTACATCTCGGTTCGAAATCGAGATGGGTGCATGAGGCCGGGTTCTTTACTGTTGGCGATATCGCAGATTCATGGCCGATAGAACATGGGGATATTGTCAGTTTGGGCTCGACCTGGTTAGAACTCCTCGTCTTTCGCTTCCTAGCTCTCGTTCATTCGGTTACAGCTGATGAGAGAATCGACTGGGAAAAATACTATGAGTTATCTGGTATAAGTCCTGATTCCCCATCGGTCGCCCCGATTACGAAAACTGGGCGTTCTGCTACAATCAATCAATCCCTTACGGAGATTTCGGATTACTTGCGCAACAGAGACCGGGCAGAAAATCCGGGGCCCGCACAAACAGAGCCAGTTCCCGAAGACACTCCAGAGGGCGTTTCCCTTGACCGTATTCGGCTGAAGGGTTTCAGGAGTGTCCACTGACCTCGACTTACGCGATAGTTTTTGTTCCCAAACAGAAGCACTGTGGTACGCACCTGCTTGCGCGACCGCTTCGTAGGCGAGGGGTTGAACCTTGCTTGATGACAGTTCCTTGTTTCGTTGCGAGGTTGATTTGGGTCTTTGAGATGCGCGGGGATGCCCGAACTTGAATTAGGCGCTTTTAGACTGCATATACAAGATCAATTGGAAACCCAAAGAGACAGCGAGACCCATGCGGCCTGACAAACTGACCGGCAAAC
>JAPORU010000143.1 GCA_026710045.1 Aestuariivita sp.
CCGATTCTCCTCTGTACTCAGAAAATCAGTTTTGTTTTCATAGATTAATGACCCACCACCTCCACCACATCCAGTAAGTATTAGAAGTACTGTCAGCAGGAACGAAAGGATCAATCCACTTCTCTCGCATCTTACATCATTCAATCCTTCACAGAGTCTGGGCACAGCAGTGGGTGGGAATAGTGCGGGTGGGAGTAGTGCTATGTGTTTCATAATAAATCTCCAATATATCAAAAATTAGGCGACCAAAGCCACCCTCTGCGTGTGTGTTAAATCCGGTTACCGGACGCGAAAATTGCTATAGTCATGTTGGTTTTCTTCCGGTCGGCAAGCGCAAACTAACATTGGCGTATTCGGCGAATCCCTCAAACAACCCTTCCAGTTTCGCCATGCGCTCCCGAAGTTCTCTAATTTCCTTTCTAATTTCGCCAGTTTCCTTTCTCATGTCGTTCTTATATATCTCGCCCCTTATCTAGTAAAGTTATTTCAACACAATGAATTGATTTTCGGGAGCATTTCTTCCTTCACACCGTATTCTTGAATTCATTTTATTTTATTAAGGGTATAAGCCCCATATTGAATATTCATTCAAGAGTTGAATAACGTGAAGATTCAAGTAAAAATTCTAAACATCAGAAAAAACTTTTAGCTAATTTTAGATAATCTCTAACTTGGGCCAATTATATTTTGAGGACGTTGTGCGGCTTCGTGTCATTTCGACCGATTAACAATCACTCTTCTATTGGGATTCAAAAGTACACAGTGCCGCTCAACCTTACGGCGAAAATGCTGAGGTAGCCCCTCCCAATTTCGAACTTCAACAAGAAACGGAATTCTAGATTGACGTACTGCTTCCTCAAATCTGGCTAACCGGTCATGAGAGATCTTATTCAACCCCGAACTCCGAAGAATCAAATCGAGATCGCTTCCATCATGACTACGCCCGTTGACGCGACTACCGTATGCCCATACCTCAACGCCGGGTAAGTGCTCCAGCAATAAACTCATAAGCTGGGTTCGATGACGTTCGCTCAGATGCAGGCGTTCATTCATCTTCAGCCGCCTCGATCATGTCGGCCAGCGCTTTTGCATCAACTATAAAAATGGGCAGAAGCTTCAATGTTGTTTCGGCGAAATCCCTGCCATAGTCGTGTGCGGTTGCGTTACGGTTATCGCGATAGTCTAACCATCTTTCAACGGTATCCGTATCAATAAGTGCATGCTTTGCCGCATAACGAAACAAATCTTTGAACGTCAAGCGATCCGCTTGCTGGTTGCTAGCGAAAAACGCGGCAAGCCGCTTACGCAATAATTTACCACTCTGTTCTAGAACAAGTTCAAACTCCTTGACACAAGCTGCACGATAAATGTCGTAAATAACATTATCATCATCACATCTGAGACGCTGAATTTCCTCCATTGCACGTTCAAGCGACGTAAGGCACCTACGCAGAAAAGTGGTGTCCATACTCATTTCCTCTCGAAATTGGCGGCCATAATTTGTATTGCTTACCACCTCTCCAACAGCAGTGTGTCAGGTCGCTCTGAGACTACCCTACAGTGACAATTCGCACATCTTTGCTCAATGTACCGAGAGTCTGCGTACGCCTTTTGAATCATCGCACTTTATAGTCACCATGATAAAACTGATTAGCCTTTTGATATTCTAACGCATTCCTGTCCGATGCGGTCTTTCTTGCGACGGTCGCAGATTTCTCGAGGACTGTGATCTATGCCTTTGTATTGAAATACAAAGGTGCTCATTCTGTATCAGCGTCCAAAGTCAGGATAGAACCGGTTAACGGACATTGAAACGCTAAATGAATTACGATGAAACGTTGCAGATCCAGTATCTATTAAGTCTGTCAAACCGTTATTCACTCGGACTATATCATAACATAATGTTAAACGGGTTCAATGACCGCAAGCGCTGCGGCTTCTGTGGCAGCGTCCAGTGCCAACATAATTGAAGCATGTCGGTTTTTGTAATCACGGGCAGGCAGGAGAACCACTAATTCATCAAACGGTATTGTGGGAGGCGGTCCTTCATTTATTAACATTGCTTTTAATTGATCACGTGCGCATGCTATCTGTGGTTGAGTCAGCCCGATGATAGCCGATCCAACGATTGAAGCGGCAGCCTGACCGAGAGCGCAAGCTTTCACATCTTGTGCAAACGCCGTTACCCTACCATCGGTCATTTCGATATCAACCGTTACCGTTGAGCCACATAAAGGTGACCGTTTCTTCACAGTTGCGTGTGGGCTTTCTAAACGTTCAAAGTGAGGGATGCTAGCCGCTAACTTTAATATTCGATCTGAATAGAGCTTGATTAAGTCAGTTTGCTGGGTCATCTGATGATATTGAGAACTCTTGCGGACGCCTATTGCGTAATTTATGGCAAGATTTCAACGATACAATGGACATTCATATGACGTTAAACTTATCTGACCTAAAGTTCAATCATTCGGGTTTAATTCCGTGCATTGCCCAGTCCGTCGACACCGGTGAAGTACTTATGATGGCGTGGATGAATAGTGTATCCTTGAAAACGACTCTTCAAACCGGTCGCGTCACATATTGGTCACGGTCACGTAACGCCCTTTGGGAAAAAGGACAAACTTCCGGCAATACCCAACAATTGGTGGAAATGCGTATAGATTGTGACCAAGATTGCTTGCTCGCAATTGTAAAGCAGAAAGGTCCGGCCTGCCATACAGGTCAGAGAAATTGTTTCTTCGCCTCAATAAATTCGGATGGACGTATTCAAGATCGGTCCGAGTAGCGTTCAAGGCTCTCAGTAATGATCATCCGAATATCCGTCGGAGATGCACCTTCTTCGCGATATTTTGAGATTGCGTATGCATTGTTTCGCTTGGCAAGACGTTTTCCATTCTGATCTCGAATTAAATCATGATGATGATATTTTGGAGTTGGTAGGTCTAACAACCTTTGCAGCAATACATGAATCTTTGTGTATGGATATAAATCTCGGCCACGTACAACATCCGTAACGCCTTGCTCGGCATCATCAATAACCACGGATAAGTGGTATGAACCCGTAAAATCTCTGCGTGACAAAACAATGTCACCGACTTCATGCTTGAGTTGTTCAGAGCCAAATTTTATTTCACCACTCTTTGTTTTTGGTATTGCGAGATATTCAGTAAAACTGAGTTCAAGATCAGCAGATGCCAATTCCATATTCAATCTTAAAGTTACGGGCGTTTTCGGAAACGGTAGATCATACAAAGGCTGAGGTGGACGACATGTTCCGGGATAGATTTTCACATGCGAATCCCGATTGTCGACCCCCTCCTGTGGAGCTTCCACAGCAGCGGCTATATCACGACGAGAGCAGGTACATGGATATAAGAGACCTTTCGACCAAAGGTATCGCAGCGCCGCTTCGTACGTCTGGCCACGTTTGGATTGTCTCATCAAAGGAGGAGACCAAATTAGATTTAACCAATCAAGATCGGCAAGAATATGTTGTTCCCATTCCATTCGTGATCGAGATTGGTCGAGATCTTCGATGCGAAGTTTAACCTCGCCGTTTGCATTGCGCGCCATATCAAAGGTCAATAAAGCTGAATAAGCATGGCCGAGATGCAATGGACCGGTGGGTGAGGGTGCAAAGCGTGTTACAAATGTCATATTTTCGTCAGCGTATAAACATTGGCTCCAATTCCTGTCTTGGACAGATAATCACCGGATTCGTTGGACAACAACTTCATAATTCTGCTTTCAATCAATGAAATGCCCGTCATTTCTCAGGTCGGATCCGAATTACATTTGATCACCTACGGGAATATACAAAATCCAATGGACTTCCGTCATCTTTTAGCAAGTCAACAATACACAAGAAGCGATGATTCGACTCCAATGACCCCGGTTGCCATTATCACCGGTTAGCGATGAGCATATTTTGGAGAAAGAAATGTTTCGTTATCATAGCGATATTTCGGAAATTTTGTTTCAGCATCCTTCAACATCGCACCACTATACATTCATTCATCGATTAGAGAAGAACCGGTTGTTCAAAGCCCAACTATACTTATTCCATAGCCAAATCTAAAATCGGTAGAATGAAAGATTCAATATCTTCATCAAGGTCCCGGCACATCTATAGGACGTACACACTCTCTGCGTTCAATATCACTCTCGTAACATGCGGCCATTCATCGCACGATCATTGGGTCTCGTTCGTTGCGCCAACACAATACAAATATCGGTAATTAAAATCAGCCATATGCAGCAACCAACTTATTTGTTGAATCGGCATCATATGTTGCCAACCACTCAAGCCAATCAGTTTTTGCCCGATCCGTATATGCCTTATACCGCACTTTGCGTCCACGTCTCCCGCACTTTAGACCGATGATTTCTGGAAATAAACCAAAGTTGATATTCATTGGTTGAAATGTCTGAGTATCGGCACCTCCAGTAATATGATTGATCAAAGCACCCATAGCAGTAGTGATGGGTGGAGCGACACATGTACGTCCAAGGCATTCATAAGCCGCCATACGTCCGGCCAATAGTCCGATACTTGCGCTCTCAACATATCCTTCAACTCCCGTTATTTGACCTGCAAAACGAAGCGACGGATGACTCCGCAATCTCATTTGTGAATCAAGAAGTTTGGTTGAATTAATAAACGTATTACGATGTATTCCGCCTAATCGCGCAAATTTTGCGTTTGCAAGTCCCGGAATCATTGCAAATACGTTTGTCTGTGCACCATATTTCATCTTCGTCTGAAATCCAACGATATTATAAAGTGTTCCGAGAGTATTATCTCTCCGCAGTTGGACGACGGCGTAAGGCTTCTCATGGGGTTTATGCGGATTTGTGAGGCCAACAGGTTTCATCGGACCGTATCGAAGGGTTTCTCGACCCCTTTGAGCCATTACTTCAATGGGTAAACATCCATTGAAGTAATTAATCGTTTCACCATCATGGAACTCTGTTTTTTCTGCAGCCAGTAACGCATCGAGAAATTCTTCATATTCATTTCGATTGAGAGGGCAATTGATATAAGCCGTGCGCTCGTCTTCAGTTTCTCCTTTATCGTAACGAGACTGATTCCAAGCAATATTCATATCAATTGAATTGCGATAAACAATCGGAGCAATAGCGTCAAAGAAAGACAACTCCTTTATTCCGGTGAAAGTTTGTATGGATTCTGCGAGCCGTGTTGACGTCAATGGTCCCGTAGCGCAAATCCAAGATCCAGTAAGTGGCAATGTGATTATTTCCTCGGTAATAATAGAAACGAGAGGATGATCACGAAGTTTCTGCGTAATTGTCTCGGAAAACAGCATCCTGTCCACAGCTAACGCGCTGCCTGCCGGTAATTTACTTTTGTCTGCGATCGACATAATAAGACTGTCCGCCGCTCGCATTTCCCAGTGAAGCTGCCCGATAGCACTTGTTTTGTCATCATCAGACCTCAATGAGTTTGAGCAAACCATTTCAGCTAAATTACCCGTCTGGTGTGCAAAGGTCTGTACCTTTGGGCGCATTTCATGGATGCAAACCGACAACCCCATTTCAGCAATTTGCCAAGCTGCTTCGGTACCGGCCATTCCGCCACCAATGATATGTATGTTGGGTTCCATGTACTACGCTCTTAAACAGATAAAATGGGTTTGCTAAGGAGAGGCGATGACAATGCTTGCGCAGAGGAACATATTCAATCCGGTCACCAAGCCTTTTGAGATAGCAATCATCCGAAATCGTATCTCAAGCAGTGTTTGACGGTTCTTTCCAATCCGGATCGCGTTTTTCGAGAAAGGCTGCGATGCCTTCTTCGGTATCATCATAAAGCATGTTCGTGACCATAATGTCCCGTGTGTAGGCGTAAGCTTCCTGAATCGGCATTTCCAGCTGCTCGTAAAAGGCTCGTTTTCCAATTTTCACCGCGGCCGCGAGCTTACCGGTAATCATTTTTGCAGTCTTGCGCGTGTATTCCTCGACCGAGCCATGAGGTACAACTTTGTTGATGAGCCCGAACGCTTCTGCTTGCTGTGCGTCGATGAACTGGCCGGTGGTGAGCATTTCAAACACCTTCTTTCGTGGAATATTTCGACTGAGCGCAACCATCGGTGTTGAACAAAAAAGACCAATATTCACGCCATTCACACCAAACTTTGTCCCTTCTTCGGCAATTGCCATGTCACAACTAGCGACAAGTTGACATCCCGCTGCCGTAGCGATGCCGTGGACCTGAGCAATAACAGGTTGAGGCAGGTCCATTATCGAGGTCATCATTTTGGCGCAACGATCAAATAAATCCTTAAAGTAGGCCGTACCTGCGTCTTCAGTTTGACGGTTCATAGACATTTGCTTTAGATCATGGCCAGCACAAAACGCTTTTCCACTACCGGAGAGTATCACAGCTCGAATACTGGTATCATCCCGTAACACATTAAATTCCATTTGCAATGCAGCGATCAATTCATCAGAGAGCGCGTTGAGTCGTTCTGGTGATGACATTTGTAAGTGAGCAATGGAGTCTTGGTCAGTACGTTTCAAGATTGTCATTGTGTTTTCTCTTTATGTTGATGGCAACTGTTCCAACGGATATGAGTGAAAATTATGCAGAGCAACAAAAAACCGCTCATGAATGTATCACAACTTCACCGCTTTCTTGTGGATGTATTTCCGCAAGTTAAAAATGATTTTCGAATCGAATCGGTTTCATGTTCAGAGATAAAGGTCAAAATGTTTGTGCAGGACAAACATTTACGTCCTGGCGGCACAATATCAGGACCCTCTATGTTTGGATTAGCTGATGTTTCGGTTTACCTGCTAACGATTGCTCAAATAGGTCCAAAAGCACTCGCGGTCACGACAAATATTTCAATGGATTTCATGCGGAAACCAAGTGGTGGAAATGATCTGGTCGCTTGGGCACGTCTTCTTAAGTTGGGGCGCCGCCTGTCTGTTGGCGAAGTTCTGATTTTTTCGGATGATCTTGATAATCCTGTTGCCCGAGCATCCATGACTTATTCGATTCCACCGGTTGGATCAAAGGCCGATGTATGAGCAATATCGGCAAAGACGATTACGCTTTGGGCCTGTGTTCGCGCGAAAGATCTGGCATAATATGCCCTATCATTCAGTCGCTTGACACTGTTATTCTAGTCGATTAGATGCTCGCTGTAATTCGTCGGACCGGCGTTTCTCGACAAACTTTAGTGACAGGGTATCTCGACTATGAAGACTTACTCCGCTACTCCAGCAGAGATAGAGAAACCATGGATATTAATTGACGCAGAAGGTATCGTTCTTGGCCGTCTTGCGTCAATTGTCGCCACTCGACTACGTGGTAAACATAAGGCTACGTTCACTCCTCACATGGATATGGGCGACAATGTTGTCATAATTAATGCTGATAAAGTTCAATTAACGGGGAAGAAGCGGGATGAACATTATTATTGGCATACAGGATATCCTGGAGGAATAAAATCAAGGACAAAGAGGCAGATATTAAGTGGGAAACATCCCGAGCGTGTCGTCTTGCAGGCTGTAAAACGGATGTTGCCGAGCAATCGATTGTCGCGAAAACAATTTACAAACTTGCGGGTTTACTCAGGGAACGAACACCCCCATGAAGCCCAAATGCCAACTGTTCTCAACGTTAAGACAATGAACACCAAGAATGTACGGGGTTAGCAATGGAAGAGATTACGAAATCCTTTGAAGAATTGGATACAGCAACCGGTATAATACCGGAGGTTAACTCTTCTCCAGCGCGCCAGCCCCAGCGCGACAATTTGGGACGTGCATATGCAACCGGAAAGCGAAAAGATGCAATCGCACGAGTTTGGCTTAAGTCAGGGTCAGGTCGCGTAACCGTCAATGGTAAGGAAATGGAAGCTTACTTCGCACGACCTGTCTTACAAATGATCTTACGTCAACCGTTTCAAGTCGCGGGAGTTGGGGGCGAGTTTGATATCGTTGCAACGGTCAAGGGTGGTGGTTTATCGGGGCAGGCTGGGGCTGTAAAACACGGAATTTCGAAGGCCTTGCAGAATTATAACCCGACATTGCGAGCGAGCTTGAAGAGTGCCGGATTTTTGACACGCGATAGTCGTGTCGTTGAGCGTAAAAAATATGGCAAAGCAAAGGCACGGAAGAGTTTCCAGTTCTCGAAACGCTAAATTCAATTCGCGTAGCAATTGTCTGGTAACCCGATATGCCGCCGAAGCAGAATAAAATCTGCAGGTACTTAAGATCAACGTTCAAAGAGGTGCAACGCGGGATCCAGATGTAGTTGGATAACGGACAATCCAATTCGCAGATGGTCTATGAGAAAAGTATTTTGGGCATATTCCGAAGACCTTCCAGTGACGCACCATAAATGTCGACCACATATGTTCACCCACCGAAGCTGTATCACTGTGACACAACTGAGATCATCAATTCAGTAAAGTCCGAAAGCAGTGTGTCGGAGTCTTGCCGTGTGGTGTGTTCTTTCCTCACATGTTGTCGAGTTCCGTGGATATTTATCGTGTCGCTATAGTCTCTGCAAACAGGTGATTTTTTGTCTCGAAGCCTAACTCGGTCTTGTGATATTGCTTCGCAATGGCCCAGAACTCAACGGCTCTCGGCCAGCCATTGCAGCGCTGCAATGCTGTCCCATCTTTAACAAAATTTCTCAGAAAATGAAAAAATTCGAGGATTTTCGCGATCGGGCGGACTTTTTTATGCTTTAAAATCAGTATATTAGATGTTTATGGGTGTGTGATTCTTCAATGTAGGGACATAAAGTGATGTCTACCTCTTGCACCACGCCCCGCCCTGCGGTAGGCTGGCCGCATGTTTATTCGCAAGATCCGAACACGCACCACGGCGAGCGGGGAATCCTATTTTTCCCACCGTCTGGTCGAGAGCCGGCGGGAGGGCGACAGGGTCCGGCAGAAGACGTTGTTGAATCTTGGACGTCACTTTCCCATTGATCAAGGTGACTGGCCGTTGTTGTGCCAGCGGGTGGACGAGCTGATGACGCATCAGACGACGCTCAATTTCATGAC
>JAPORU010000177.1 GCA_026710045.1 Aestuariivita sp.
TGCAGCGGATCCGGTCCTTCGGTGCCGATGGGTTTTCCCGCAGGGTCGGAATCTCGATCATCGCCGCCAATCTCGTGCGTGTCGGACGCCTCCTCCGCGACAAGGAAAGGGCCCGTCTCGAACGCCAGCACCGACGCCGCGACGCCGCGCCCGTCATAATAATCCGCGTTTCCTGACAGGGGGAGTCCGTCTCCTCAAACGGGGCGACTCCCCGCAGCTTCATATCGTGTCGAAAGGATCAATATTACGCCGGTTGTCAAGCCAAATATCCGATCAATCGTTGGTTTTGCACGACAGAAATCCGGCCGAAAGTCTTGCCATTCACGAAAAATGGGGGTTTTTTAACAGACACTAGCTATTCAAGAGTTGGCCACTACGCTTCGCCCGACCTTTTCAAAAGAGATGACTGCTCTCGTTCTCTTCGAGGATGGAACCGTTGAGAAAATGTCCTTCGGTCCTTATGCTCGACTGATGTCAACATGGTCGTTTATGCGTCTTCTTGAACAATTGAATGTGATCGAGTCTGCACAGGATCTCTATGACCTTATTGAGGAAACGGGGCGTTCCCCACCCAAGAAACCGTTCGATTTGTTTGATCCCTCTCATGAAGATTTTCATTCGAGCTATGATGTTTCAGAACCTTGACCCCATAGATTTATTCCAGAGTCCCTGTTAAAAGGAATCGACAACCGAACCTGTCTATCCATTCGCCCGTCAAAGGATATCGCGTTCAGAGAAGATCATGAGACACATCCAGATATCTTCCGAAGTGACAGATATCTTCCGAAGTGAGGACATATCCATTACGTCCTATTTCAAGCCGCAAACCACCGGCTTGTCGACGGGTGATCGTGAAGACCCGATCGCAAGAACGTTCAACCATCATCCAGCGGCACGTGCCTCTATTCTTGGATAGCGCAGACCCAACGTAATCCCACGGACGAGGAAAGAAACCAGCAGCGCGCACCAAAGGCCATGATTACCAAAAAACGGATACAGAACAGCCACCGATATCCAATAAATGACAAAACTAATGAACATCATGTTGCGCATATCGCGAGTCTGGGTTGCGCCAATAAATATTCCGTCAAACATCCAGGCCCAGACACCCAATATCGGAGCTAACAACATCCACAAAAAATAACTCTTGGCTGCGTCTCGGACAAGACTCGCTGTTGTCATCACGTCGATAAGATTATCACCCCAGAAGAAAAATATCATCGACAAAATCCCTGCCACGAAAGCGCCCCAAGCGATTGTTATGAGTGCTCCACGACGCAGCACTCGGACATTACGGGCTCCAAGAGCCTGACCGGTCAAAGTTTCCGCAGCCATCGCGAAACCATCCAAGGCAAAAGCCGTGATGTAAACGAACTGAAGCAGAACTTGGTTGGCTGCCAAACTAACATCATCAAGATCAGCCGATATGAATATAAACGATACAAATATAACCTGCAGGAGGAAAGACCGAATAAGAATATCGATATTGACAACGGCCATGTTGATCAGACGCTCCCAGTCGAAAATACGAGCCCAACGAAAAAACATGTTTCGCACAAGCGTATCTTGACAAAGGACGAGTCCAAGGAGTGCTCCCGACCATTCCGCAATAAATGTTGCAAAAGCAACCCCTTCAACGCCCCAATCCAGGTCCAACACAAACCAGAGGTCCAACAGGATATTCAGCCCGTTCATCCATACTTGAAGCAGCAACACAGCACGCGCGCGTTCATGCGCCAGCAACCAACCCGAAATCCCGTAAAGGGCAATGGCAGCCGGTGCCGACCAAATACGAATACCAAGATAGGACTTGGCAAGAGCCTCAACTTCGACGCTGCTCGGAGCAATGGCCAGTGACATCCAGAATAGGGGAACTTGTACCAGGATCAGCAACGCGCCAAATCCCAGACCCGCAATCAAAACACGGGCCAGAAGCGCTTCAACTTCCCGATCATCCTTTGCGCCCAGAGCTTGGCTGGTCAATCCGACCGTACCCATCCTCAGGAAGCCAAAGAACCAATAAATGGATGTCAAAATGATCGCACCCAACCCGACCGCTCCAATGGGGGCGACCTCACCCAACTGGCCAACAACACCCGTATCAACGGCTCCCAATATCGGTACCGTCGCATTCGAAATAAGAATAGGTAATGCAATGTTGAGCACGCGCCGATGCGTGATCACTTCCATGCTGGACTTTGATTGCATCCTACATCGAAAAATGCGGCATCACGAAATGACACACGGCCTGCGCAAATAGCTTATTACGTCGATCCTGCCAGGCTTCGACATGAACGCTTGCGTAACGTCGTCCCAACCGGTTTACAATCGCACGTGCATAGGCATCCCGGGGCAAGCCCGGCCGAAGATAGTCAACGCTGAAATCAATCGTCTTCGGCAGTCGCGGCAACGTGTCACTGGACATCTTGTGGACATCAATTTCTCCGCTCTCGATATCATTCCACAGAAACGACCAACTCAATGTGATTATTGATGTTATCTCCAGGAATGCAGCTGTTACACCTCCGTGAATGGCGGGAAGGGATGGATTACCGATCAGCTTTTCGTCAAATGGCAAGACACCGGTCAATTCGTCTCCCCGTCGATCGAACGTAACTCCAAGAAACTGAATGTAGGGTACGCCTTGGACCAGCGCATTGAGAGCGGAATCACGACGCTGTTTGACGACCTGAACCGACTCCGGACGTGATTGTCCCATTATCATCGCTCCACCGTAAATGCGCCCGATGCCGAGGCGACAGGACGAGTAAGGTCTTCGTCAAAGGTGGTTGCTCGAACAAATGCAACAGACCGCGTAACATGATAGCACTCCGCACGTGTCTGGATCGCCTCTTCGGGGGTTGCCGGACGCATATAGTCAATTCGCAGATCAATTGTGGCGGTACTCTTCGGTTCAGAAGAATGGCAAAGGACCGCCAATCCACAACATGTATCCATTAGAGCCGAAACAGCGCCTCCATGAATGACTCTGGACTGTGGGTCACCAATCAATCGCGGATCATAATCCAATGCGAGTTCAGCCGTGGCATCTCCGAGTGACATCAACCGCATACCAAGCGCTTTAAAATGCGGCATCACATGCACAAAATCGCTGATCCACTGGGCATTTTTGATCATTGTAGTCGTACTTCTCGTGTCACGGACATCACAGACGATCAATAACGAATTTTGGTCGGCTATCACAGGACATCATTAGCCTGTACACTCCTCAGAACTCGCATATCTCATTATATGGTTGGAACCATCATAGTCGGCTCAATTCACCATCTTGCCATCATACAAACTTAACCACGCATGACATGACCCGCAAAAATGCGGAAGTTTCGCATCAAGCACGTTACAAGAAGGCTATCACGCCAAAAAGTCAAGTTTCCTAATTGTCATAACGTGTGGCACCGCGTCGACGGGTATCAATTGGATCTGTTAGAATGACGGCAGAGTGGGCTCGCTGATCACAATTTTTTCGGGGACAAATTCGACAGTTGATTCCGATCGGTGTTATACGTGTATCCGCCAGTCCAATACCTTCCGCATAACCAATAGCGCCGACATGATCAAGGCTGCATCCCATTGCGATTGCCAACCTTAAGTCTTGCTCATGGCGTGATGTAACCGGTCGATCAACCGTACGGGAGAAAACAAAAAATCGGCTACGATCTGGCATCTCAACATATTGAGTATCAATCTGTCCTGGGTTTCTGAAGGATGTATGAACATCAAGTCGCGGACAAGCTCCACCATATTCGGCAAGGTGAAAATCTGTAGCATTAAAGCGTTTCGTAACATTACCCGCTTTGTCGATTCTGAAGAAAAAGAATGGAACACCTTGAGCCCCGGGCCGCTGAAGCGTGGTCGCGCGATGACAAGCCTGCTCGAAACTCACCCCAAATTGTGCGGAGAGGCGTGCAAAGTCATATTTTTTTTCCGTCGCCTGATCAAGAAAGGGCTGGTAAGGCATCAAGACCGCTGCTGCGAAGTAATTTGCCAACTCAACTTTGCAGCGGGTTTTTCCATGACTATCAGACACTCCAGACGAAGATAGAATATGTTCAAGCGTTTCCCTTTGCTCAATTAATCCACAAACATGCACCAATTGAAAGATGCGATTGGGATGATCTAACGCTTCACTCAGAATAACTTCCTTTTGAACCTCGTTATATTCGCGCAATGCCCCGGAAAGCCGCTCGACCGGCACAATGTGCACTCTGATTCCAAACTCATTGAGCAACCGGCTCTTCACCGCAGCATAGATGTCATCCGGCGCAACAACTTTTTGATTCCAAAATTTCTCGGCAGAGATTTCAAGTTCAGGAAAATAGTTTCTGCGATGACGGAAAAAAATGTGGACAGCCGCTTCCGGCGACAGCCTCGGCGCACCCAGTTCCGCTCCGCCCGCTTCGGCAACCGTCATCAATTGATCTGTTGCGGCAAGATACGCTCTGTGAAGCCGAAGAAAACAATTCGAAAATTCTGGGCTATGCGACAATGCCGCACGCAATTGAGTTAAATCAGGTTTGTCTGAAACGAACAAGGGATCTTGCAGTGCTGCACGCAAATCCGCCAGTTTTGACGTGTCTTCATCTTGAGCGATGTCACGCCAATCAACGCCATAAGCTTCAAGCAAATTCAGAAGAACCGGAACGGAAACACTTCGTTCGTTCTTCTCGAGAAGATTAACATAGGAGGTGCTAATTCGCAACTTTTGAGCCATCTGGGCCTGTGTATCGCCGGATTTTTTCCGTAATTGCCGAAGCCGAGGGCCGATAAAGACTTTCATAAAGGTGGAATAATGTATTATTTACAAATTTACAAATATAAATTTTGTGAATTTTTAACTTCACATTGGCACACGATTTGACTTTTGCACAACAATCCCATGCGTGTATCCACGAGCAGAATTTGAAGAAACGTCTCGATAAAAACGGAACACTCACAGTGTATTTTCGATCCGATCAAAATCTCTGAATTTATAAGGCGGCCATGCAAGAACCAATGGAAGATCGGCACGAACACGATTTCAGCAACCGAAATGTCTCATGCGCGAGCCAATGAACACATTCCACTCAGCCCCGGCGTTTACGCCGTTCGAAGTTGGCCTGCATTGGGCGAATATAATCATCCGACACCCTCGGTAAAGATGGAATGATTTCCAGACAAGGCAACCAAAAAGATGTCACACACATTATTTCCTCTTCTCCGGCAGCGATTGCAAAGATCCGAATTAGCCGTCCCGGCCTCGAATCCAACAATGATCGACAAAGCATCCGAAAGTGATGCCGATTTTGTCTTCTTGGATCTCGAAGATGCCGTCGCTCCGCCGGAAAAGCCGAAAGCGCGAGAAAATGCCATCCAGGCACTAAACGATATCGATTGGTCCGCAAGAGGCAAAACCGTATCCGTACGAATAAATGGACTCGACACCCATTACATGTATCGTGACGTAGTCGATATTGTTGAGCAGGCGGGACATTATGTGGATACGTTATTGATACCGAAGGTCGGGGTGTCCGCTGATATATACATGGTGGAAGCCTTGATCAGTCAAATTGAGCAAGCGCACGGGATCACCGAATCGATCGGAATCGAGGCATTAATCGAAACTGCGCTCGGAATGGCAAATGTCAAAGAGATTGCCCAATTTGGCGGCCGCTTAGAAGCGTTGCACTTTGGAGTTGCGGACTATGCGGCATCCATGAGAGCACGCACAACGAACATTGGTGGACTTAATCCAGAATATCCAGGGGATCAATGGCATGCATCGCTCAGTCGTATGGTCATGGTCTGCCGCGCCTTCGGGTTGCGTGCAATTGATGGACCATTTGGTGATTTCAGTGATCCCGATGGGTACCGGGCTGGGGCAAGGCGCGCAGCCGCTTTGGGATGTGAAGGTAAATGGGCGATTCACCCAGACCAGATCGCTCTTGCCAACCAGGTATTCAGTCCCCCCGATACAGAGGTAGCCAAGGCCTATCGAATTCTTGAGGAATTAAAAAAGGCTGAAGCCGCAGGTAAAGGTGCCGCATCACTGGATGGAAAGATGATCGATGCAGCCAGTGAAAAGATGGCCCGCAACATCATCGACATCGCGACAGCAATTGATGCCCGAACCTAAGTGTGTTGCGCAGGATCTTTGAATAGGGGCGAGTATGAATATTCACGAATACCAGGCTAAGGAAATTATCGCGCGTTTCGGGGTGCCAATTCCGGCGGGCGGATTGGCATGGTCCCCTGAGCAAGCAGCCTATCGTGCGCGAGAATTGGGCGATCCGCCGTATGTTGTCAAGGCGCAAATACATTCTGGAGGTCGCGGTGAAGCTGGTGGCATCAAGATCTGTAAATCGGATGACGAGGTTCAGAGGTTTGCGAAGTCATTATTCGGCAAAACCCTGCATACTAAGCAGACAGGTTCACAAGGGAAGGATATTTATCGAGTATGGGTCGAAGAAGCGACGGATATTACGAAGGAAATGTATCTTGGATTTGTTTTAGACAGAAAGTCTGAGCGAATTATGATTGTGGCTTCAAGAGAGGGCGGTATTGAGATTGAAGAGTTGGCTGTCGAGCAGCCCGACACCTTGATCCGGATGGTTATCGACCCCGCCGTTGGGCTTGTCGACTACCAGGCGAGAGAATTGGCTTTCAAATTAGGTTTGGACGGCATGCAAATAGGCCAGATGGTTACGGTCTTGAAGGCGTGCCACAGTGCCTATTCCGAGCTTGACGCCACGATGGTTGAAATCAATCCTCTCGTTATTACGGGGAAAGGCAATCTCTTGGCGCTGGATGCTAAAATGTCATTTGACACAAATGCGCTCTATCGACGTCCGGAAATTGCTGCGCTCCGTGATGCATCACAAGAAGACCCAAGAGAGGCAACGGCTTCAAATCACGGTTTGGCTTACGTTGGACTAGACGGGGATATCGGCTGCATCATTAATGGCGCTGGTCTGGCTATGGCAACGATGGACATGATAAAACTTGCAGGTGGAGAACCGGCGAATTTCCTGGACATTGGTGGTGGCGCAAGTCCAGAAAGAGTGTGTCAAGCATTCCGAACCGTGCTCTCGGACCAAAACGTGAAAGTCATTTTAGTCAACATTTTTGCTGGAATTAATCGTTGCGATTGGATCGCGAACGGTGTTGTACAGGCCTACCAGGAAATTGGGGTGAATATCCCTGTCGTCGTGCGATTGTCAGGTACAAACGTGATTGAAGGCAGACATATTTTGCAGGCGTCCGATTTACCGATTACGACTGCAGAAACCTTGGCCGAAGCAGCACGTTCAGCTGTTGATGCTAAGTCTCAACTCTAGTGCGTGAGAAGGGCGGCGTTTATGGCCATTCTAATCGATGAAAATACGCGAGTGATTGTACAGGGAATTTCCGGTCGTATCGGGCAGTTTCATACGCAAGAGATGATCGAAGCGGGTACAAAGGTCGTTGGAGGCGTCACACCAAATAAAGGTGGATCAACAGTCTTAAACCGTCCAATTTATAATACCGTACGGGATGCCGTTGAAAGCACGGGAGCTGAAGGGAGCCTGTTGTTCGTTCCCCCGGCCTTCGCAGCAGATGCGATGATGGAAGCCGCAGATGCCGGAATCAAAACCTGCGTCTGCGTGGCAGACGGAATTCCCGCTCAAGACATGATGCGCGTAAAGAGATTTTTGCGCCGT
The DNA here is from genome assembly GCA_026710045.1 of Aestuariivita sp. Classification (GTDB taxonomy): domain Bacteria; phylum Pseudomonadota; class Alphaproteobacteria; order Rhodobacterales; family Rhodobacteraceae; genus JAPORY01. Next base: position 7,698 of record JAPORU010000177.1, read on the forward strand.
TATCCGAAAGAACGTAAAATGCGTTTGATTGGCCCAAATTGCGCTGGGATCATTTCACCCAATCGAGGCTTTATGGGCATAATGCCTCCCACAATTTACGCTCAAGGACGGGTTGGAATTGTCGGCCGTTCGGGAACTCTGGGTTATGAGGCTGCCAGTCAGATGAAGGCTTTAGGGATTGGTGTATCGACCTCTGTCGGCATAGGCGGCGACCCGATAATTGGATCAAGTTTTCGCGATATACTGGAACTGTTTGAAGCGGATCCTGAGACAGATGCAATCATGATGATCGGAGAAATTGGTGGACCTCAGGAGGCCGAGGCTGCAACTTACGTCAAGGAGCACATGAGTAAACCGGTCGTAGCATTTATAGCGGGACTTTCGGCACCGAAGGGTCGGCAAATGGGTCACGCAGGTGCGATTATTTCGGCCTTTGGTGAAAGCGCGCAGGAAAAAGTTGAAATTTTACAGGAAGTTGGCATAACCGTGGCCCCTCATCCGTCAGCGATGGGTGAAACAATGGCGGCTGTGTTGAAAGACCAAAAAATATCTGTTTGATCAGATGAGGTGAGTTGACGTGAAAGGGGTTGTCGATTTGAGATCGACCGGCCGGCTTGACGACGCATGTCAGCAATACAATTCGATTCTCCAAATGCACGTGAACCTGTTGCACCCCGCCCCACTCGGGCGTTCGGTTTCGATTCAATGTGTCATTTTCCCAGAACGCAGCCGTTTCTGGCGGTTTGTCGATCATAAATACAATCACCAACACTCCAAACACATCCAACTCAATCAAATAATGGGATCACCAATCAATAGTGCGCGAATACCTTATCACCCACAATTACCCCTCATAATTCAACAGAACACTGTGATGTCGAACATAACCGGCTCTATTGACGAAAGGCAAAACGGGCAGGAGCATGCACATATGACAAATCCTTGCAATGAGGTTTTTACGAATCCGGCTGCCGAAGCCGTAGCACGTACAGCTATCCCGTATTCGCATGTTCTGTCCGATTCATATTCGTGGCCCGTTCAACGCTACAGTGCAGCACTGCTCACTTGTCCGTTGAGACATTCCGTTCATAGATGTTGCGCTTTGATCGAGAGGCAGAATGAGGCACCAGGAAATTAACAGAAGATGCGATCGCAATAGCGGCATGACGGCCTCCACCTGGTCAAGAAAAGAAGTTAAAAAGAGATCTTCGTGATGCATGGTACTGTTAAATCGGTGAGAGAAATTTTTTGCCAAGCGAGAAAACGATAAAATTGAGCAAATTTTCCAAAAATCTTGTTGAAGATGGAGCAAGACTCGATCATTGCGGCTCGCACGGGACGAACAAATATGTTACTCTAAAAAATATCACACCGTTTTCTTGGAGCACATGACCTACCAAGAAATGTGCAAGACTCGGATCAATCAAGAAACAAATGGAAGAGAACACAATGAGTGAAGATGATGGTATTCACAGTTTCGACGTCGGATCGATAAAACTCACAATGATTGCGGATGGAGTTATTCCGCTGCCCGCGGAGATCTTTCCTACACTGGACGAGGATGTATTTCGATCAACTCTCTCACGTGTTGGCGTCTCAAGTGATACATTTCCGGCGGCCGTCAATGCCTTCGTAATCGAAATAGACGAAACCGTACATCTCGTTGACGCCGGGGCCGGCTCAACCATAGCACCGACCCTCGGCAAGGTATCCGAACGACTCGGCACAGCGGGCTACGCTCCAGAACAGATTCAATCCCTGATTGTTTCCCACCTGCACCCCGATCATATCGGGGGCGCCGTCAGCGAAGGCCGTGCGGTCTTTCCAAACGCCGAAATGATCGTGTCTGAGACCGAACATGCATTTTGGACCGACCCCGATAACCGTGCGAACGCACCTGAAGACTCGCAACCTTTCTTTGATATGGCGACAGGTGCCATCAACGCTTACGAAGACCGATTGCGCCTGCTCTCCGGCGAGGCCGATGTCATCACGGGCATTACGGCTCTACCACTTCCAGGACATACACCGGGACATTGCGGATTCGCGATATCATCAGGACGTGATAACCTTCTGATATGGGCCGATATTGTGCATATGCAGCATTTACAGTTTAATGACCCCGAGGTTTATTTGGCATTTGATGTTGATCCAGAACAAGCCGTCGCAACACGCAAGAAGGTACTCGATCAAGTCGCAGTTGATAACCTTGCTATTGCCGGTATGCACTTGCTCTATCCCGGAACGGGTCAAGTCGAGAAAAAGGCATCGGGTGGATACCAGTTCATTCAGGATTAAATGGCACGATTCTGACCAGAAACACGAGTCCATATGACCAAATTAGGGACATGTTCAACGGCATCTCTCGCAATAGGATTCACGGACAAATATCATCACATACTCCCACTACAGACCCAACAGCGTCCTCAACCGATGACATCATGCGCATTACGATGTCTCTTGACTAAGTAAACCTTATGGCCTGCGTAACGCGCTCAGAGTACCAAACCGGACGAAAGAGACCTTATGCCGAGCTATCACCCACCGATTCAAGATGTTCAGTTCTTACTCCATGATGTTCTGAAGATAAGTGAACATGATATTCCAGGGTACGACGACCTCAGTCAATCCTTCACAGAAGCAATCTTGACGGAAGCCGGGAAACTCGGTTCAGAAGTCCTCAATCCTCTCAACGCCTCCGGTGATCGTGAAGGGTGTACACTTCTGGACGGTCACGTAACAACCCCGGTCGGATTTAAGGAGGCGTTCGCTCAACTCCGATTGGGCGGCTGGACTGGACTGGATATGCCGGTGGAGTATGGTGGACAGGGACTCCCCTGCATCGTACACACCGCTGTCGGTGAGATATTCTCGGCGAGCAACCAAGCCTTCTCAATGTACCACGCTTTGACACATGGCGCCGCTTCGGCCATTTTAACTCACGGCACACAGAAGCAAAAGGAAACCTATCTTCCTCAGATGATCACCTGCGAATGGACAGGAACAATGAATCTGACCGAACCCCAATGCGGTACCGATTTGGGATTAATTCGAACGAAAGCAGAACCAGAAAGCGACGATTATTACCGCATTACCGGGCAAAAGATCTTTATCTCCGCAGGAGAGCACGATCTAGCGGACAATATCATTCATCTGGTCTTGGCGCGAATTGTCGACGCACCGAAAGGCATAAAGGGGATATCACTCTTTATCGTTCCCAAATTCCTCGTCAATGAAGATGGTTCACTCGGTCGCCGCAATTCCGTGCAATGCAGCAAAATTGAAGACAAAATGGGCATACACGGCAACGCGACCTGTGTCATGAACTATGACGGCGCAGTGGGGTATCTGGTAGGGAAACCAAATCAAGGCATGCGGGCCATGTTCACAATGATGAATGAGGCACGGCTTGGCGTCGGTTTACAAGGTCTTGCACAGGCGGATGTCGCTTACCAAAACGCTTTGGAATACGCGAAAGAACGCCTCCAGGGACGCGACGTCATGGGAACCAAGTCCTCCGAAGATTCCGCAGATCCGTTAATTGTTCATCCCGATATTCGAAGATCACTCATGGATCAAAAATCCTTTACGGAAGGTGCGCGCGCGCTCGTACTTTGGAGCGCGATGTTAATTGATCGCGGACACCGCAAGGACGATCAACCGACAATTCAGCTGATATCGCTCCTGACCCCTGTCATTAAGGGTTTCCTGACAGACCAAGGCTATGAGATGACCATCCAGGCACAACAGATTTATGGAGGCCACGGCTATATTGAAGAATACGGCATGTCACAATTTACTCGCGATGCCAGAATAGCCATGATCTACGAAGGAGCAAATGGGATCCAGGCACTCGATCTTGTTGGACGAAAACTCCTCGAAGAAGGGTTTGAGACAATTGAGCGATTCATTCGCTCAGTGTCCAAATACATCATCAGGCACCGGAATGGTTCTGAATTCACACAACATTTTTTCGATGTCCTCCAATCTTCAACAACACATCTTCAATTGGCAGTTAATGAACTCAAGGAAAAAAGCCAAGCCAACCCGAATTTTGCCCTCGCCGGGTCCTACGACTTTATGCACCTATTGGGTCACATATGCCTTGGTTATATGTGGACTAAAATCGCTCTTGTTGCCAAAGAGAAACGCGATTCGACACAAATCGATCACCGCTTCTTGAATGCCAAAATCAACACCGCGCTCTATTATATGGAACGTAGACTACCCGCGACGGAAATGCATTTACGAAGAATAAAATCGGGGGACAAACGTATAACAGCCCTTGATCCACGCGATTTCTAGACACAAACATGAGGCAACTGTTCGACTCTTTCCAAATAGAACCAACAGTCACGCGATTCGGTACGCCTGCAAACATGCATAAGAGCTATATGGCAAGAAAAATCTAATTGTCTAACGCGCATCCCGAACACCAAAAAGCTATTTCAACGCCACCTTGAGAGGAACAACATGAATACGGCTAATTCAAATACATCACGGTGGATGACCAATGAGCATTCCATGTTGGCCGACCTCGCATCGAAGTTCTTTTACAAGGAATGGAGACCGCACTACCCCCGTTGGCGTAAGCAAGGATCAATGGATATTGCAGTCTGGAAACAGGCCGGTGAGGTGGGTCTATTATGCCCGTCAGTTCCTGAAGCCTACGATGGGCCAGGTGGAAATTTTGGCCACGAAGCTGTAATCTGTATCGAACATTATCGCGCAAATATTGCCTCTTGGGGTTATGCTATCCACGGACCAATCGTTGCACATTACATTCTCGCTTACGGCACAGAGGAACAGAAAACCCGCTGGCTTCCGAAACTTGTCACCGGAGAGTTCATTGGCGCATTGGCAATGACTGAGCCCTCCACAGGTTCAGACGTCCAACGCATCAAGACAAAGGCAGTACGGGATGGTAATGTCTACCGCCTGTCTGGACAGAAGACCTTTATCTCCAACGGACAACACGCAAATCTCATTCTCGTCGCTGCCAAGACCGGTCCAAGCGAAGGTGCGAAGGGTATCTCCCTCGTGGTGCTTGAAACCGACAACGCCGAAGGGTTTCAGCGCGGCCGCAACCTCGAGAAAATTGGATTGCACGCCGCCGATACCTCAGAACTTTTCTTTGATCGAGTAACCGTCCCTCCTGAAAATATTCTTGGCGGAGAGGTTGGACTCGGATTTGTTCAGATGATGGAACAACTGCCACAGGAACGCCTCGCAATTGCGTGCGGGGCGATGGGAGCAATGGAAGGGGCTCTTGAGAGAACCATTTCTTATGTCAAAGGAAGAGAAGCGTTTGGTGAACCGATCATTCAATTCCAAAACACACGCTTTAAATTAGCAGAATGCAAAACCAAGACGACTGTTGCACGCTCCTTTCTCGACCAGTGTATCGATAAACATATAAATGGAGAACTCACATCCGATGAAGCGTCAATGGCGAAATACTGGCTCACTGACACACAAGGTGAAGTTCTTGACGAATGCGTACAGATGCACGGCGGATACGGATATATGCAGGAATACGACGTATCCGAAATGTGGGCCGATGCACGCGTTCAGCGCATTTACGGCGGAACCAATGAAATCATGAAGGAACTTATCTCACGATCACTTTGAAAGTCTCAATCATAATGCCACCTGTCTTAAAGGCAGGTCAGCGATGCGCTCATCACATGAAATTCACATCTTGATCCACATCGCAAAGCAGTATTGTGAAAAAGGTGGTTGATGACTTCGTCTAATAGCCCGACATCCCAAAGAAACGACAATTGACCACAGACAATAAACCGTCGCATATATTGGTCATGAGATATCAAGATACGTTAAACTCGAATTTTAGGCTGCAACACCGAGCACCCTCTCCGCGTCTACAGAAAGGACACAAACCGCCATGACCATCAAACTCTATTGCTTCGGGGAATCGGGAAACGCCTATAAGGCGGCGTTAACGCTCCAACTGGCCCGTCTTGATTGGAGTCCTATTTATGTCGATTTTTTTGGAGGTGAAACACGTTCCGAACGCTTTCGTTCGGAAATCAACTCAATGGGTGAAGTGCCGACTCTTATGGACGGTGAAACAACGCTGAGCCAGTCCGGAGCCATACAACACTATCTATGTGATACGTATGCACCCGATTTCGGTACCCGCCACGATCACAAGAATGAAGTCTTACGCTGGGTTCTCTGGGACAATCACAAATTATCAAGTCAAGCCGGAGTCGCACGGTTCTTGCAAAACTTTGTACCAGAAGAAAAACGTCCTGAACCCGTCATTACATTCCTAAAAGGCCGCCTGAAGGCCGCCTTCAAAATTCTCGACGCGCATCTTGCGGATCGCGAATGGATTGCAGACAAGACACCGACCATTGCTGACTTTTCATGCTGCGGATATCTCTTTTATCCAGAGCCTTATGGCTTTGTTCGAAAAGATTGGAAACACATCGACAGATGGCTCAGCCGCCTTCAAGAATTACCTGATTGGAAGCACCCTTATGACTTGATGCCGGGCAACCCCGCGGATCGCGCATGAGTCGGAGTTATGTCAAATGATCGAGGCTTACATCTATGACGCGGTGCGAACACCGCGTGGGAAAGGAAAAAATGACGGAGCACTGCACGAAGTAACCTCTTTGCGGCTATCCGCCTTCATCTTAAATGCTTTAAAGCAACGCAACAACTTCAATGCATACGACATCGCAGATGTGATCTGGGGCAATGTGACACAAGTTATGGAACAGGGAGGTTGTCTCGCCCGCTCCGCAGTTCTGGCGTCTGATCTCGATGATTCGATCCCCGGTCTAACGATCAACCGTTTCTGTGCCTCGGGGATGGAAGCTGTGAACTTAGGCGCGAATCAAATTCGCGGCGGTGAAGGACAAGCCTACATCGCCGGTGGCGTCGAAATGATGAGCCGCATACCGATGGGATCGGATGGAGCCGCCATCGCGGTCGATCCATCGCTTGCAATGAAGAGCTACTTCGTGCCGCAAGGTATCTCGGCAGATTTAATCGCGACAAAATACGGGTTTGCACGTGATCAAGCCGATGCACTTGCCGTCAACTCTCACAGCCGAGCACATGCTGCCTGGACGAATTCGAGATTCGAAAATTCGATCGTGCCCGTAAAAGATCAAAATGGCCTCACCATTCTCCAGCAGGATGAACATATTCGACCCCAAACAAACATGCAATCCTTGGCTACCCTCTCGCCTTCATTCAAAGAATTAGGGGAAACCGTGCCGGGCTTCGACAAAGTCGCATTAATGCGTTATCCAGATTTGGAATGCATCAACCACATCCATCACGCCGGCAATTCATCGGGCATTGTTGATGGGGCCGCCGCGCTGCTCATCGGCAACAGGCAATTCGGTCAAGATAACGGCCTCCGGGCGCGCGCCCGTATTGTGGCTACAGCGAAACTTGGTACGGAACCAACCATCATGTTGACAGGGCCAATCTCAGTCACAGAAAAAATTCTCTCAGAAAACAAAATGACAATTGATGACATTGATCTGTTCGAAGTGAATGAAGCCTTTGCCGCTGTGGTTCTCTTGTTCCAACAAGCCTTTGATGTTGACCCAGATGTTGTCAATGTCAACGGCGGCTCGATCGCAATGGGACATCCACTTGGAGCCACCGGTGCCATCATCATTGGTGCACTGCTTGATGAACTGGAACGCTGCGATAAACAAACTGGTTTAGCCACGTTGTGCGTTGCCTCCGGTATGGGAGCGGCCACAATTATCGAACGGGTATAATGCTGAAAGCGGCAGGCATAACTGTGAGACGATTAAAAACGACTGTCCGATCAATCAATCAAGCTCTACGGCTCTCTACTCCTCCAACGAACGAGGTTCTATCAAAAGGATCTTTTCAAAATGAAAAACAAACCCGGAGACGACAGGATGCATGATTTTTCGATGGACAAAGACGACAACGGCGTTGCCATTATTAAGTGGGATGTTCCGGACAAATCGATGAACGTACTGTCTGCAGAGGGACCAGCCTTATTGTCGAGCTTAATTGACGATGCCCTTGCGGACAACTCCGTCACAGGCATTGTCTTGACCTCTGGAAAGCCGCACAGCTTTGCCGGTGGCATGGATCTCAATGTCCTTGCTCGAATTCGTGATGAGATAGGGGATGATCCCGCCCAAGGCCTGTTTCAATTCATAATGAGCATGCATTCCCTCATGCGCAGAATCGAACGTGCGGGGCGCGACCCAAAGACGGGAAAGGGCGGAAAACCCATTGCCTGTTCAATGCCGGGAACCGGCGTCGGAATAGGACTGGAATTACCACTCTGCACGCATCGCATCTTTGTAGCCGACAATCCACATGCGCGGATCGGTCTTCCTGAGATCAAGGTTGGTTTATTTCCAGGAGCGGGTGGTACAACACGCTTGATTCGCAAACTCGGTTTGCTCGCGGCCGCACCCTATCTCTTTGAAGGAAAATTAATTAACCCGGCACAAGCAAAAGAAGCGGGCATCATTGATGAAGTTGCGACCGACCCATTGGACGCAGCATCAAATTGGGTCCTGAAGGCTGCGCACGAAGATCTGATCAAACCATGGGATGTAAAGGGTTATCGAATACCCGGTGGCGCACCATATCATCCTGCCATCTATCCGAAACTGATCGGTGCTATCGCAAGGCTCAATGGTCGCACACACGGTGCTTTTCCGGCGGCGAAGGCCCTAATGAATGCGATATATGAAGGAGCATTGGTCGATTTTGATACAGCTCTCAAGATTGAATGTCGTTGGTTTGTGAATCTGTTGATGAACCCGACATCGAAGGCCATGATACGCACCCTCTTTGTCAACAAAACAGCACTCGAGAAAGGTGCCGCACGACCACAGAACATTCCAAAATCTCCCATCAATAAAATTGGCGTCATTGGAGCGGGCATGATGGGCGCGGGAATAGCACTGGTTTCGGCCCAGGCAGGCCTCACCGTCACCTTGATTGATCAGGATCAGTCAAAAGCCGATCAGGGCAAAGCCTACACGGAAGCCTACCTTAACCGAAAGATTGCACAGAACAGATTGAGTATAGATGGTAAAGAAGCCTTTTTGAAAAGAATCTCGGCCACGACAGAATTCAATGCACTCAGCGACTGTGATCTCATAATCGAAGCGGTGTTTGAAGACCCGCAGGTCAAATCCAAAATCATCCAACAGGCGGAGGAAATGGCATCTGCTGAGTGCATACTTGCCTCCAATACCTCAACTTTACCGATATCCAACCTGGCTAAGGCCTCGCGAAGACCAGAAAGGTTCCTCGGCATCCACTTCTTCTCTCCAGTCGAAAAAATGATGCTTGTGGAAATCATTAAAGGACAGAAAACAGACAATCACGCTGTGGCCCTGGCCCTTGACTATGCACAACACATCAAGAAAACGCCCATTGTCGTCAACGATGCCCGTTTCTTCTACGCCAATCGATGCATCATTCCCTATGTGAATGAAGGCTTGATAATGGCCGGAGAAGGTATCAATCTCGCCCTCATCGACCGCGCCGCCCAGATGCTCGGGTTTCCTATTGGGCCAATTCAACTCGTCGATGAAACATCACTGGAACTTGGCGCCAGCATTGCGAAAGCCACAATGACCGCAATGGGTGACGCATATCCAAGATCGACAGCAGATGACGTAACTTTTTGGATGGTCGACCAAAAACGTTTGGGACGCAAATCAAAGGCAGGCTTTTTCGATTATGATGAGGCCGGTCGACGATTGAACTATTGGCCGGGCTTTTATGAAGAGTTTCCTCTCATGGATACTCAACCGGACATAACTAAGGTTCAAAATCGTTTGATTTTCGTGCAGGTACTTGAAGCCGTTCGTGCGGCAGAAAGCAATGTCATCAATGACATTCGAGAAGGCGATGTTGGTGCTGTTTTAGGATGGGGATTCCCACCTTGGTCAGGTGGTCCGTTCTCATGGCTTGATATCATTGGCGCAGACAACGCCGCAGCTGAATGCGCCAGCTTGCAAGAACAATATGGAGACAGATTTTCTTGCCCGTCTCTTCTCCGCGACATAGCGAAATCGGGCGGGACCTTCTACAACCAGTTTGCACATAAGCCTCTCACGACACAAAACAGATAAGTCGATCATGGGGGCCGCACCAGACTCGAAACAGTCAACCCGGTCGCACCTCAACATCCCCACTCGTTCGCCATATTGATTTCATTCAGAACATCGGTCGCATTCAAGAGGACAATCTGCTGACCAAGCGGATTCTCACCATACCGGGGATCTAATCTCATTTGCTGCAAGGCGTAAAATACAAGAGCCTTTCGCACTGGGATCTTCTTGCTCCCCTTCACCATCCCGTAATCTTGTTGAATAACCGCACTCTGCTGTGGAGACAAATGTGGGTGAGGCGCTATTTCAAGAATAATCTCAGTCGACCAATCGAGGTCTTGTTCGGGACTCGACACACAGTCTTTGTGATCAATAATCTCACGAACACGCGACAAAACGAAATCCCGAAACTCCTCATCTTTTTGGCTATAGGCCCGTACGTGCCAGCGAAATCCGTCGGAAGCAAAGGCATGGGGCTCAATCACTCTCCGGCTTGGTTCGGCGGTCGACATAGATTGATAAACAATAAGCAGAGCGACCCGTTCACGGATGGCAGATAAGAACTCACGCAAGATCTCGGAATCAACATCGCGTTCTGGACGCGGCGTTGCATCCACGTGCGGTACGGTCTTGATCCAGCTTTGTTCAGAACTGACGAGACCGAAATGAATAGCCGACAACTGGGCAAAATACTCTTCCGGATCGGGTCTAAAGTACCGGGCTTTGAACTTCTTTCCCCGCACGTAGGTCTTTGCGCTCTTATCATAACTTAAATTGTTCGGTGCATCCTTAATGTACGCATTCAAATCCATCGACGCCTGAGGTGTTGATATTCCGAATACCGTTGTCAAATCGGCACGGTTTATTCGTCCTTCCCAATACAGCCGAAATTCAATAAATTCATACCGGCGCTCGACACCCCACTTCATTTTCCTGACTGTTTCAGCTTTCAATTTACGCCTCCCCGATCATAATACACTTTACAAGAACCACAACCAATACACCCAGCTTTCTCAAAGGAAAAAATAAGATACATACAGAAACAATTCTTATTTTCTTGCATATTGTTCACCCAATGCCAAACCTGCACTGGCCGATATAATAAGTGCGACGCCAGCAATTTGTCCCATCGTCAATGTTTGATCAAATAGGAAGAAGGCATAGAGTGGACCAAACACCATTACCGAATACTCAAAAACCGACGCGTGGGACGCTTCGCCAACTTGATAAGCTTTGATGATCAAAAACACTCCAATAACCGAAAAAACTGCCTGAATTACGATTAACGGCATCGAGTCCCATAGAGGCCAGATCCAACCGCGGCTGACGAACCCATCTGGACCTGAAACCTCTTGAACAGGGAAAATACTCAAAACAATAAGACCTGCGACTCCCATCAAGCCGAGCATGATCCACATTCCCGCCAGCAAAGCGACTGTACTTTCTCGTTCACAAAGGGAGCGCGTAGCAAGAGCACCGAGTGCATAGAAGAATCCCGCGGCCACGGGAAAGAAGGTCAACCAGGTAAAGGTATCCGGGTCCGGACGAAGAACCAACAAAGTCCCAAGAAATCCAAAGCCTACAGCTACAATACGGAGTGGATCAACCCGCTCTCGCGTATACAGCCATGAAAACAACAATATAAAAATTGGAGACGTAAACAGCCCGGCAAGAGCTTGAGCAATCGGCATCAAGGCAAGAGAGCTAAAGTAAATCAACATTGCGGCGCCAATCAGAGCACTTCTCAGGGCAATCGCCCAGATACGTTGCGGCCGTAACGTACCAAGACCAATGAACGGCAACATCATAACCAACGGCGCAGCCATCAGCGCGCGAATGAAATGAAACTGCCACAGACCTATATCCTCGGCCAGAATCACAATCAAATTATCGATTGCACCGATGATCAACATCGCAAAGAGCATGCTAAGCGCGGAGGTTACGGGCTTTACGGCAGTATTGCGTGTCATGGTCCTTTCCCTGTAGTTTACTCAAACGGAAGGTGAGCCAATGCGAACCGAATATCAATCAAGCAGGAGAATTCAATGGGATGGTTGTCGGACGAGACCGGCCTCGAAAAATGCGCTGCAAACTTTGTGCCCCTTACACCCTTGTCACATTTGCAACGCGCGTCTCAGGTTTATGCTGATCATGCGGCTGTTGTCTATAAAAGCCATCGGTCCACTTACGCCGACTACCATACCCGATGCACGCGACTCGCTTCAGCCCTATCCAACCACAACGTTCATAATGGCGATGTCGTCGCCACGCTTCTACCAAATATTCCAGCCCAAATTGAAGCACATTTCGGCGTCCCTGCCTGTGGAGCCGTTCTGAACACCATCAATACACGATTGGATTTAAATACAGTCTCCTATATTCTTAACCACGGTTCAGCGAAAGTGCTTCTCGCAGATTCCCAGTTCATCGACTTGGCAGAAAACGCCGCAAATCTTCAAGAAACACCTCCACACATCATTGAAGTAAACGACCCTCATGCGGATTTTCAGGCCAGTAATCGCCACATAACATACGAGGAGTTTCTGACAGAGGGAGATCCTCAATTTGACTGGATAATGCCTCAAGACGAATGGGAAAGTCTTGCATTAAATTATACATCTGGAACTACTGGAAGACCAAAAGGCGTTGTCTACCACCATCGAGGAGCCTATCTCATGACCATGGGAACGGTGGTCTCCTGGCGCATGATCACTCACCCTATCTATCTTGCGGTTGTACCTCTGTTCCATTGCAACGGCTGGAACCACACATGGATGATGCCACTCCTCGGAGGCACTCTTGTATGTTGCCGAGATATCAACGCAAATGATATTTTTGAAGCGATCGCGAGAGAGGGTGTCACACATTTCGGCGGAGCCCCTATCGTCCTCAACATGCTCGTAAATACTCCCGAGGATAACCGTTTCTGTTTGAACCATACCGTGGAGATCTTTACCGCAGGCGCTCCGCCCGCGCCCACGACACTCAAAAAAGTGGAAGCGTTGGGATTCAATGTAACCCATGTCTACGGGCTCACGGAAACGTACGGCCATGTCACAGAATGCCTCTGGAATGATCATCAATGGAGTGGATTGAAAACGGAGGATCGTGCGGCCATCAAAGCACGCCAAGGCGTTCCATTTCCAATGATGGAAAACATAACGGTCGTAGACGAACACATGACGCAAATTACCATGGACGCGACCGCACAAGGAGAAATCGTAATGCGCGGAAACGCCATCATGAAAGGATACTTCAAGAATGCCAAAGCTACCAGAGAAAGTTTCAGAGGCGGTTACTTCCATTCAGACGACATCGCTGTCCAACATCCCGATGGTTACATCCAGATAGCGGACCGCGCAAAGGACATCATTATCTCGGGCGGTGAGAATATTTCATCGGTTGAGATCGAAAGTACGCTAATGTCACACGCGGATGTACTGCTTGCGGCGGTCGTCGCAAAACCCGATAAGAAATGGGGAGAAGTTCCGTGCGCATTCATTGAGTTAAAGGATGGGGCAAATATAAGTGAAGAGGAGTTGATCGCATTCTCGAGACAGACCCTCGCAGGTTTCAAAACTCCAAAACACATCATCTTTACAGAACTTCCCAAGACGGCAACCGGTAAGATTCAAAAATTTGAACTTCGAAAATCTGCGATGAACCTCCAATAACCGAACCCGACAATATCTTCCCATATTTATGGGACTTACAATGGAATGAGTTGAGCGAATGTTCCAGAAATTTTGCGTATGCAAACCGAAAAAAGAACTTTGTCTTTTACGCGCCGAAGAACACGGGGATTCGTGATGTCGAGCATCACCCGATAGCCGATTAATCTCATTGTGACCGCTTACAAGAAATATCAAAGGCTCGAGGCGGCGGGCCTATGGTGTCCCGGGCCCAAAGAACAGCGGCGCGAAGTTATTGCGTCCTTTGGAAAGACCACACTCATCATCAGTGACATGCAGGATAGGACACTCACGCACTGGTCGCTCGCCGCCATCGAACGACAGAACTCGGGAGAGTTCCCTGCCGTATACTCTCCTTATGCGGACTGTAGCGAAACATTGGAATTCGCCGAGGATGAAGATCATATCATCCTTGCACTTGAGGAATTGCAAAGAGCGATCACTCGTGCACGACCGCATCCTGGTCGTTTGCGTATGATCTTGCTGCTTATGTCCGCTCTGGCTGTGATCGCCTTGATTGTCTTCTGGATGCCGAGAGCAATAGTGTCACACGCTCTCGCAGTCGTCCCAGACGTAACACGTGCGGAAATCGGTCTTGATCTTCTTGATCAAGTGAATCGAATCTCGGGACCAACCTGCGCCGCACCACATTCACTTCCCGCCCTGGAGCGATTGGCCCGACGTGTGGGCGTGAAGCGCATCGTCGTTCTTCCATCCGGACTTCGAGAAAGCTTCGCCCTACCCGGCGGGATATTTCTTCTGAACCGGAACATCCTTGAAGATTCAAATGATCCGGACATTGCGGCAGGATTCGTTCTCGCCGAACAGGTGCGCACCACCGTGAACAACCCGCTAGCCCACATTCTTGAGACCAGCGGCGTAATGACATCCGTCCGGCTCATTACCACCGGCACAATACCTCAAGATACTCTAAATTCATATATCGAACGCGCACTCGTCGCGGAGCGACCACCCGTCGATGAGCAGAAACTTCTTGCAGCTTTTGAAAAAGCTTCGGTTCGCTCCACACCATACGCATACGCAAAGGACATCACCGGTGAAAGCGTAATCGGATTGATTGAGGCTGACCCAATGGCGAACATTGACTCACAGCCGGTTCTGCCGGATCGGGAATGGTTGCTCTTACAAACGATCTGTACCGCATGACCTATTTCGTACCGAACATTCGGTCACCCGCGTCGCCCAAACCTGGGGCGATATGTCCCACGTGATTAAGTTGCCGATCAAGTGCCGCAGTTACAACAGGAACATCCGGATGCGCTTCGCGCATACGCTCGACACCCTCGGGAGCCGCGATCAGACATAAGAATCGAAGGTTGGTCGCACCGGCTTCTTTCAACAAATCCACGGCCACTTTCGCTGAATTGCCCGTAGCCAACATCGGGTCAAGTGCGATTACAAGCCTTTCACCGAGACCATCCGGTACCTTGAAGTAATACTGCACCGGTTGCAAAGTGGCTTCATTTCGATACAATCCGACATACCCCACTCTCGCAGATGGGATCAGTTGAAGAACTCCTTCCAAGAGTCCATTCCCCGCCCTTAGAATCGAAACCAAGGCCAGTTTCTTTCCCGCCAGTGTCGGTGCGTCCATTGCCTCTAAAGGTGTTTCAATTTCCTTGGTCGTCATAGGCAATTCACGGGTAACCTCATAGGCGAGGAATTGGCTAATCTCAAACAATATTTGCCGAAAAACCGCAGTGGGCGTTTCCTTATTTCGTATCAAGGTCAACTTATGTTGAACCAATGGATGATCAACGACAGTCAAATGCTGGTCCACTATTCCATTCTCCTATTCGACAATGCACTTTCTTTATCCATACGAAAGAAAGCTCTCTCCATCGCCGCCACATGGTACCCCAAGATGTTCAGCAAGAGTTACCCCAACGTCTGCAAACCGGATTACACCAAGCGACCCCGAGCCAGGTCCGACAACCAAAACAGGAACCCGCTCCCTCGTATGATCGGACCCGGGCCACGTCGGATCATTTCCGTGATCCGCGGTGATTATCATCATGTCATCAAAGCGCAAACGCGTCAAAGCCGCGCCAATCTGCAAATCAAACCACTCTAAAGCCGCGGCGAAGCCATCAACATCGCGACGATGCCCAAACAGAGAGTCAAATTCAATAAAATTCGCGAACACCAACGAACCCTCTTCTGCTTCCTCTACGAGATCGTACAAATGCTGCATAAGACGCACATCATCCCCTTTACGTAGATCACTAATTCCCGACATCGCAAAAATGTCGCCGATCTTTCCAATCGCATGGACGTTACGACCCGCGTCACAAACCCAATTGGTCAGAACAGATTGGGGTGGTCTCTGTACAAAATCCCGTCGATTCGACGTTCGCGTAAAACCGACATCCGCGTCACCGATAAATGGACGAGCGATGACACGCCCGACCTTCATGCTGTGGCACAAAGGTGCAATTGCCTCACATAAATCGATCAGGCGGGCCAAGCCAAAAGTTTGCTCATGGGCAGCGATCTGCAAGACACTGTCCAAAGATGTATAGCAAATCGGCTTTCCAGATCGTATGTGTTCATCCCCAAACTTGGAAATAATTTCAGTTCCTGACGCGTGACAGTCACCCAAAACCCCGTCTGTTCCCGCTATATTAGCAATGGTACGGGTGAAATCTTCGGGAAAGGTTGGAATCGTTTCAGGAAAGTAATGCCAATCCCAACGGACAGGCAAGCCAGCGAGTTCCCAGTGACCCGATTGCGTATCCTTTCCCTTAGATACAGATGTTGCCGCCCCGTACCAGCCCGTTGGCTCAACGTTGATTCCGGCCAGTACATCCCCGGTTGCAAGTTTGGATGCTGAACTCAGCCCCATTCGACCGAGATTCGGCAATTTCAATGGATTGCCCGCCTCGGCCCGAACCTCAGCAATATGCCCTAAGGTATTGGCCCCGTAATCGCTATAGGATCCGTTTCGATAACAATCGGCGTCGGGGGCACCTCCAATTCCGACACCATCCATTACCACGAGGAAGGCCCGTGGCATCAATATACTCGGTCATAAATCAAGTCCGGACTTTCAACCTCATCAGACGATAGACGAATAGCATCACCAATCGTAACTTCGACCATCCTTGCCACATCAAGACTCTCCGCGTGCACCTCGGCAATCACTTGGCCTTTTTCAACTTTCTCCCCTATACGCACCACATCCGAAATACCGACCGCACAATTGATCCAATCACTTTCAACCTTACGCCCGCCGCCGAGATCAATCACGGCAAGGCCAATCCTCTCACCATCAATAGACTGAACGTAACCATCGGATTGTGCAGTGACAGGATGAACGACGTTCGCGCATGGAAGAATATGTTCCCACTTCTGAGCAAAATTGACCGGACCACCCATTGCAGCCAGCATCTTCTCAAATCGTTCGACCGCTGCTCCAGTTTGAATGGCCTGAACGACTTGGCTCATACCATCCTGAACGTCGATCGCCAACTGTGCGTTGACAAGCAATTCACCTCCCAAAGCGGAGACGATCGTCATCAATGGACCGCCTTGAACATCGCCAGTCAACACCTTCATAACCTCTCGAAGTTCCAGTGCATTGCCTGCAGCAGGTACAAGGGGTTGGTTCATGTCGGTGATCAAGGCGGTTGTCTTGCAACAAAACTCGTCAAAATTAGCGGTTTCAACGAGTGCTTCTGCAAGATGTCGAGCATCATCAATCGTCTTAATGAGAGCGCCTGATCCAACCTTGACATCCAACACCAGAGCATCCGGATTCGCCGCAAGCTTCTTTGATAAAATGGATGCGGTGATCAGATCCAGGCTTTCAACTGTTGCCGTGACATCACGTACAGCATACAGTCTTTTGTCTGCAGGAGCGATTTCTGACGTCGCTCCGACAATCGCACAACCCGCCTCAGCAAGGATTTTCCTAAGCGTCTCAACCGAGACTTGCGTCGTGACCCCCGGTATCGATTCCAACTTATCCAAGGTTCCACCGGTGTGACCAAGTCCCCGGCCCGATATTTTCGGGACATATCCACCACACGCAGCCAAAGCCGGGATCAAAACCATCGAGACACAATCCCCTACTCCACCCGAGGAGTGCTTGTCGATAACCGGTGCCTCGACATTGTCCCACGACAACAATTGACCCGAATTTCTCATGGCCAGAGTGAGCGCCGTTCGCCCATCACGGGTCAGACCACGCACACATATACCCATGGCGAATGCCCCTGCTTGCGCGTCACTGACGAAGCCATCAGCCAAGCCCTTGGCAAACCAATCAAATTCAGCAGGGGTCGGCTCATCGCCGTGTCGCAATCGATCAATAATGGAACGCGCGTCAGTCATTTTTCTCCAATTGATCGGATGTAAATGCTCCGGGTAACAACTCGGACAGTAACGTTCTCACTTCCGCACTATTGTGAGTTGTTCCCAGTGTAACAACCACTTCACCTCTTGCAAACTCTGCGAGTTTTTGTCGGCAGCCGCCGCATGGTGACGCGGGTTTGGGGCCATCGGAAACAATATAAATCTCCACAACCTCCCGTTCACCTGCCGCCACCATGGCTGCGACCGCACCCGCCTCCGCGCACGTCCCTTCGGGATAAGCAACATTCTCAACATTGCAACCTGAGAAAACACGGCCTGACCTTGTCCGTATTGCAGCACCAACCTTGAATTGGGAATACGGAGCGTAAGCATGCGCATGCACCTTCACCGCAATCTCTCGTAGAGTCACCGCTCAATCCGTCGCACAAAGGTTCCCGGCAAAGCCACTTCCAAAAACTCAAAATCTTGGGATGAACGTTCCAAACAAAATGGCATACCGGGCGGAATGACAAAAGCATCTCCCGTCGTTAAGGCCTGCGTATCTTGCCCTTCGCTTTCGAGAAGAACCGTTCCACGCATCACATACGAAAAATAGATCTCAGCATCATGTGTCAACCAGCTCGAGGCCACAATTCCGGTACGAAATACATGCACCGAAGCCGTACCACCGGTATTTTCAGAAATTGTTGTGTCCCGATTCACAAAACCTGGCCAAACAGACTCATTCCATTCCGCAGTTTCGGCTCTATTGTGAACAAATTTCTGACCATCCCATTCGCGATGAGGTCTCAGCTCGGGGGTCGGCAATTCCATATCGTGATCAATTTCGGTAACATGATCACTGGGAACACCAATTTCGATCACTTGACAGTCATCACTCGCCTCCATAACTCGATGGCGAATTTCAGGTGGTTGGATGAAGCAATCGCCTGGGGTCAGGCGTCGAATACCACCTTGGTCCTCATAAATCACATCCACCCAACCATGGATGCAGAAGATCAACTGAAATCCCACTTTATGAAAGTGCACCAGGTCCGGTACAGGACCTCCCTTCGGAATACGGATATGGCTCGCAATGATGGCTCCACCTAATCGACTTGGTACCAAATCCCGATAATGCATACCCGCCCGCCCGATAATCCAGGGATCACGATCTTCCAATCGGCGAACCTCGAACGCATGCACCGGCTCGGGCAGTTGGAGTGGTGGATCAGCCCTGTCTATTTCGACAACTAATCCGTTGGGCGCAATCAATCGCTCTTGTCCGTGGGCAAATTGCTTCGGATCAGGACACAGTATACGTATTGTGCCGGGAGGTTCAGATGCACCCTTTTCGATTCTCAACCGAACACCATACCCGGAGAAAACCACAACCTGCGGATCATCCGCCGGAAAAATCATATCCATTCTCATTCGGAGAGTTTCTGTAAAAAACGCAATGTCTTCGTGGACATCATGGGTTGGTAATCTGATTTCCGCTTTCGTAACAGACATTTAAAGCCCTAAAATTTGCTTATGATTTCTCTTGCGATTCTATTAAACCCCTTCGGCGCGTGCTCAAAAACGACAAAATATTTACCGAACACTTTGCTGTCCGGTGACGGTTTCATATTAAGTACCGAGTCAACCTGACAACCCAAAAGTAAGGAACAAGAACAGCAAATGGTTTCGACAGAACCCAATTGAAGAAGGATGTCCAGACAATTCACATGGAAATCATCTGAATCATCCTTGTTCTTCCCGGTGATTTCCTAACACATAGTACTTGAACAACGCCAAATAAACGGGACAGGACCTTATCTCACTTCAGTTTCGCAACAACCTGCAAAACACTGCTGGCGTTAAAAAATAGACAGACCGTCGAACATTTCTCATATTGGTGACGCACTCCGATAGACCCCGCAGCTATTCCCCATTCCAATCGAGCAACCGTGTCAGTCACGAGAGAGACACCCGTGTCAGCCCTATTAAACACATCACTTTGAGTGCCGCTCTATCAAACGGAACACAGCGTTGCTGATAGCGACCCTTCATCCACCTTACGAATGCATTCAGAAAAATCACCACCTGATATGATCAGTTCTGGAAACTCTTATATTTTCAGAAGCACGCACATTAATGACAAGGTCCGATATTTTGGCGAATACGTGCCCGTTTTAGGATCAGAGAAGAAGAGAAGTTGACATCATATTGGAATAAATCAAGGGATCCATTCCTCTACTTTCATCGACATCCAAACATATGCTGCCAAAGTTTGCCTTTGTGACCGTACTGTGCAATAGTGAGAGTTGATACCGTTCAGAAATTGAGCCACTGCGATCCTGATCTTTAACCTACCACAATCAGGATGAACGAGATTTACATTGACTGGAAAGCTTCGATACCATGATCTCCTACTACATTCAATTGTCGATCCAACGTCTCTTCATACCGAACACAATAATGAGAGAAGGATTGTACTATGCATGCAATGTGATTTTGGAAGAGAGTCTCTTTTCTGCTATCGAAGGTGACATAATTACATTCTCGCTCAACGGAAGACGATAATATGACTGACAATCAATCATTGCGCGAAACCGCGCTTGCCTATCACGAACACCCAAAACCAGGTAAACTCGAAATCCGACCGACAAAGCCAATGGCAAATGGTCGCGATCTCGCGCGTGCCTATTCTCCTGGAGTCGCCGAAGCCTGCATCGAGATTAAGAAACTCCCAAACGACGCCGCACGCTATACCGCACGCGGGAATCTCGTCGCGGTCGTCTCGAATGGCTCCGCCGTTCTGGGGCTGGGTAACATCGGCGCCTTGGCCTCAAAACCCGTCATGGAAGGAAAAGCCGTCCTCTTCAAGAAATTTGCCAACATTGATTGTTTCGATATTGAAGTCAATGAATCCAACCCGGAGAAGCTCGCAGACATTGTCTGTGCCCTTGAACCAACGTTTGGTGCAATTAATCTTGAAGATATCAAGGCCCCCGACTGCTTCGTCGTCGAGGACCTGTGCCGCCAACGTATGAACATCCCGGTCTTCCATGACGACCAGCATGGAACCGCCATTGTTGTGGGTGCCGCTGCAAAGAACGCTCTCCATGTTGCCGGTAAAGATTTTGGGACTATCAAAATCGTATCGACAGGTGGCGGTGCCGCCGGAATTGCCTGCCTCAACATACTGATCAAGATGGGCGCAAAGCGTGAGAATATTTGGCTCTGCGACGGTCGCGGGTTGGTCTACGAAGGTCGAACGGAGGGCGTATCTCCACAAAAGGCCGCATTTGCCCAACAGACCGAAAAGAGGACGCTTGAGGACGTTATCGAAGGCGCCGACCTCTTTCTCGGACTTTCCGGGCCCAATGTCCTGACATCCGACATGGTAGCCCACATGGCTCAGCCACCCATTATTTTTGCACTCGCCAATCCAACACCCGAAATTCTGCCCGAGAACGCCCGGTCGGTCGCACCCGACGCAATTATCGCAACGGGTCGAAGTGATTTCCCCAATCAAGTAAACAACGTACTGTGTTTCCCGTTTATTTTTCGGGGTGCCTTGGATGTGGGTGCAACGGAAATTAATGATGCAATGAAACTCGCATGCATCGATGGAATTGCCGAACTGGCGCGTGCCACGACGTCAGCTGAGGCGGCGGCGGCCTACCGTGGCGAGCAACTTACATTTGGACCAGAATATCTTATTCCAAAACCCTTCGATCCGCGCCTCATCGGTGTCGTATCAACCGCGGTCGCGCGCGCGGCCATGGATACGGGCGTTGCCACCCGCCCAATCGAAGATATTGCCGGATACAAGCAAAATCTTGACAGTTCGGTCTTCAAGTCCGCACTCCTGATGCGACCCGTATTTGAAAACGCCCGCTCTGCGTCGCGACGCATTGTATTCGCGGAAGGGGAAGATGAACGTGTCTTGCGCGCCTCCCAGGCCATCCTCGAAGAAACAACCGAAAAACCAATTCTCATCGGACGACCGGAGGTTATCGAAACACGCTGCGAACGGTATGGACTAAAAATTCGACCCAAAAGTGACTTTGAAGTTGTCAATCCCGAAAATGATCCACGCTATCGTGATTACTGGAATACATACCACGAGATCATGGCGAGACAAGGCGTCACCCCCGATATTGCACGGGCAATCATGCGTACAAACACCACCGCAATCGGGGCTGTTATGGTTCATCGCGACGAAGCCGATAGCCTCATCTGTGGTACCTTTGGTCAATACCTCTGGCACCTCAACTATGTCACCCAGCTCTTGGAAACCGATGATCTTCACCCGATCGGCGCACTTTCACTCATGATTTTAGAAGACGGGCCCTTGTTTATTGCGGACACCCACGTCCACGCACAACCAAGTCCGGAACAAATTGCCGAGACAGTAATCGCTACCGCTCGGCATGTACGCCGCTTCGGCATTGATCCCAACATTGCGCTCTGCAGCCAATCTCAATTTGGCAATCTGAATTCCGACTCGGGTCTCCGTATGCGCAGCGCCATTGATATTCTGAATGATACGCCGAGAGATTTCAGCTACGAAGGTGAAATGCATATCGATGCGGCACTTGATCCCAATTTAAGAAACCGTATTTTCCCAAATAATCGTTTGGCCGGGGCTGCAAATGCCTTAATCTTCGCGAATTCAGATGCGTCCGGTGCCGTTCGCAATATCTTGCAGATGAGAGCAAATGGACTCGAAGTCGGACCCATTCTGATGGGAATGGGGAATCGCGCTCATATCGTAACGCCGTCCATAACCGCACGTGGATTATTGAATATGAGTGCGATTGCGGGCACCCCCGTCGCACAATATGGCTGATCAAAAGTATGATGCAAAGAACGACGTCCCCGAGTCAGTTCGAGACGTAGACATTACGTCGCCAAAGATGCATCTTCCTTTCTATGCCCAAAGAACTCGTCACCACAATACATGACCGCTGCATATGATCATCAAGCCTGTTTGCTCAAAACATCGCATCTGGAAGCCAAGTCGATAATGAGGGGAACATCCAGACCGACACAATACCCAAAATTTGCAGTATAATGAACGGAAACACCCCACGGTAGATGTCACCCGTAGCGACTTCTCGCGGAGCTGCTCCACGCAAGTAAAAAAGTGAAAACCCAAATGGTGGCGTCAAGAAACTGGTTTGCAAATTGATGGCGATCAAGATTCCCAACCATATCGGATCATGTCCCATTAGAAGCAACTGAGGCACCACCAACGGCAACACAATCACCGCGATCTCAACGAAGTCCAAAAAGAATCCCAATACAAACACGAATATCATCGTAAACGCCAACGCTCCCGTAGCACCGCCCGGCAATCGTTCCAAAATACCCATGACACGTTCCTCACCCCCGAGGCCAATGAACACCAAAGAAAAAAAGCTGGCCGCAAGAATTGTCACAAAGATCATTGATGTCATGGTCATCGTCGAATTTGCAGCCTCCCGTAAGAGTCCAGAATAGACGCTCACACGCAGCGCGACGATCACGGCTACGAACGCAGCCGCAACCAACCCGATGTAGAACAGACCCAAGATAACAGAACCGGGTTCCAACGAATCACGCTGAAGCCGAACCGGAAAATAACCCGACATCACAAACACCAAGACCAAAGATACCGTTCCAGTTCCAATGATCCATCGGTTCACACCTTGCACAAAAGATGCGAGAATGAGCGCACCGATCGCTCCGACAGAAGCCGCCTCTGTCGGTGTTGCAACTCCAGCCAGGATAGAACCTAGAACAGCGATGATCAACCCAAATGGAGGCAAAATTGCCGTCATAACTTCATGCAGAGTAGGCCGTGCCTCTTCAAAGAAGGATGGCGCATCTTCAGGAAAAATCGAAGATCTCAACACAATATAGGTGGCGTATAGCAAGACCAGAACAAAGCCGGGAATCAAGGCCGCGGCGAAATACTGACCTACGGATAACGCTTCGACGACAAATTTTCCTTGAAGATACTGCGCTTGCTGGAATGCATTTGACATAACATCGGACAGAATGATCAGCAGTGTCGACGGTGGGATAATTTGACCCAAAGTACCCGCCGTACACACGATACCAGATGCAAAAGACGTCCGGTAACCCGCACGTAACATTGCTGGTAACGCAATCAACCCCATTGCCACAACCGTTGCACCCACAATCCCGGTCGATGCGGCTAGCAACGCTCCAACACAGACCACCGAAAGTCCAAGACCGCCGCGCACACCTCCAAACAAACGTCCCATTGTATGCAGAAGCGTTTCCGCAACCTTGCTTTTCTCCAAAATCGCACCCATCAAAATGAAGACAGGAATTGCGATCAAGACCTGATTAGAAATCAATCCAAAGACACGTTGGCCGAGTGCACCGAGGAGCGATATGTTCATCTCACCCACCAGCCATCCAAAATACGCGAAAATTACTGCTATTCCCGTGATCGAAAAGGCGACCGGAAAACCCATCAACACAACGAGAACAAAAGCGAAGAACATGGCAATATCAAGATGATCTGTCATCGCCGCTCCGGTATGAGCAAGCGAATTACGATGGCGAGAGACTGCAATATCAAGAGAATGCAAAAAATCGGTATCAAAGACTTCAAGAGAAAAACAGCCTCAATACCACCCACAGAAATCGGCCCTTCAAGAATTGCCCAGGAATTCCGGACAGAAGGCCAAGACCATACTAGCAAGACAGTCATGGATGGAAGAAGTAGAAACACATGACCCAAAAGATCAATCCGGTCACGAAACGTCTGAGAAAAATGTGCATAGAATATATCGATACGGACATGTCCGTCGGTCAACAGAGTATACCCCGCACCCAGCATGAATACCGCAGCATGGAGATAGAGAACACTCTCCTGTGCAGCAATCGAATTCACGCCGAATACGTAACGACCCACTACAATTCCAAATTGTATCAATGCCATCACGACCGTAAACCAGCGTACAATCGACGCTACAGCATGATTTAATCGATCGAGGCCATTCGCAACAATAAGAATAGCACGCTCCGCATCTCTTCGCCGCCAAATGTTTGTCCGACAGCCTCAACAGGCTACCGGACAAAGAGTTTTAATAGCCCATAACCACGGCACGGGCGTTCATTTGCCCGTTATCGGCATAAGTCATGTAGCGACCGACACTGTCACGGTACGTAATGAAGCTCTCGGTAATTTCTTTCACGAGTGAATCACCATCTTGACGCAACTCATCAACCACCTCTGCAGCCGCTTTCCCGAGAGCATCAATCACGCTGTCCGGAAATTTCCGTATCAGAACTCCTTCATCACGAACCAGCTTCTGCAATGAGGCCGCATGCTTGGTCGTGTACTCAGTCCAAACCGGATTATAGAGACTTTCGCTGGCAAGACTCACGGCCTGTTTTAGATCATCTTGCAATCCGTTAAATACATCCTTGTTGATCGCACATTCCTCAGCCGAAGACGGTTCGCCAACACCCGGCCAATAGTAGTTCTTGGCCACTTGAAAATAGCCAAGCGCACTATCCGTCCAAGGTCCGATGAACTCACCAGCATCGAGAGCTCCCGTTTGCAGTGCCTGAAACATGGCCGGTCCCGACATCGCCTCGGCGGCCATACCGATCTTTGACGCCATCTCAGATGCCAAACCCGTTGTGCGAAACTTTAGTCCCCTCAGATCATCAACAGAACGGATTTCATTGCGAAACCAGCCTCCCCATTGCGGTCCCGAGTTTCCACAAAGAAACGGCTTAAGATTAAAGCGTGCATACATTTCGTCGTAAAGTTCTTGACCACCACCGTGATAGAGCCAACCGAATTGTTCGTCAGCCCGCAAACCAAAGGGTTGCGAACCAAAAAGCAAAATACCCTTTGATTTTGATCCCCAATACGCAGGAACGGCATGATAGAGTTCGGCCGTACCCTCGCTTACAGCGTCAAAGACACCGCGACCCGGAACAAGTTCCCCCGCCGCAAACAACTTAACCTCAATGCGCCCACCCGACAGCGCTGTAATCCGATCCGCAAGCATTTGCGCAGCAATCCCTGGACCCGGTAAATTCTTGGGCCATGCTGTGACCATCTTCCACTGCATTATCCCTTGCGCCAAAGCAGGCGCAGCCAATGTGCTGGCCGCAACACCAAAGCTGCCCGTCGTCAAGAATGTTCTTCTTTCCATAATTTTCCTTACCTTTCTACGATTGATGAATAGTCAATTTCCGAGAATGCTCGGTAGCCGCAATCCATGCTCCCGGGCACAGGTGATTGCGTCAACATAACCCGCATCGGCGTGCCGCCATACACCCGAGGCCGGGTCGTTCCACAATACACGCTCAAGGCGCCGTGCGGCCGCTTCGCTTCCGTCGGCACAAATTACGACACCAGCATGCTGAGAAAAGCCAATACCAACGCCACCTCCATGATGTAACGATACCCAGGTGGCTCCAGAAGCTGTATTGACAAGTGCATTCAGCAACGGCCAATCACTGACAGCATCCGATCCATCCATCATGGCTTCCGTTTCCCGGTTCGGGGATGCAACAGACCCACTGTCAAGATGATCCCGTCCAATCACCACGGGTGCTTTCAATTCGCCACATGCAACCATTTCATTGAACTTAAGACCCGCACGATGCCGATCACCCAGTCCAATCCAACAAATACGCGCCGGCAACCCCTGAAAGCGTATACGCCGTTGTGCCATATCAAGCCAATTGTGTAGATGCCTGTTTTCTGGAAAAAGCGCCTTCATCGCCGCATCGGTTTTAAAGATATCTTCGGGATCACCCGAAAGTGCACACCACCGAAAGGGGCCGATTCCGCGACAAAAAAGGGGTCGAATGTAAGCGGGTACAAATCCGGGAAACGCAAAGGCTTCCTGCAACCCCTCTTCCTTCGCAACTTGCCGAATATTATTGCCATAGTCAAGTGTCGGCACTTTTGCCTTCCAAAAGTCGACCATTGCGGCCACGTGGGTTTTCATTGAATTACGCGCCGCCGCCTCGACCGCCTTTGGATCACGTTCACGTTCGGTTTTCCATCGTGCGAGTGTCCATCCAAGCGGCAGATAGCCATTGACGGGATCATGTGCACTCGTCTGATCAGTAACGATATCTGGCCGGAGACCACCTTCGTGCATCCGACGAAAAATCTCCGGGAATATAGCGGCAGCATTGCCCAATAATCCGACAGATTTTGCATGACCTGCCTGGGTCCAACGTTCAATCATTGAGAGAGCCTGATCCAGAGTCTCGGCTTTTTCATCCAGATATTTGGTCTGCAAACGCGACTCAATCTTTGCCGGATCACATTCAACAGCCAGACAACATGCTCCGGCAAAGACGGCGGCCAATGGCTGGGCTCCTCCCATACCACCAAGACCTCCGGTCAAAATCCACTTTCCACTCAGATTACCGTCGTAATGCTGCCGCCCCGCTTCGGAAAAAGTTTCATACGTTCCCTGAATGATACCTTGTGTTCCGATATAAATCCATGAACCTGCAGTCATTTGACCGTACATCATCAGGCCCTTACGATCCAATTCATTGAAATGATCCCAATTGGCCCAATGGGGTACAATATTTGAATTTGCAATCAAGACTCGCGGTGCTTCCTCATGGGTACGAATAATCGCAACAGGCCGACCGGACTGCACAACGAGTGTTTCGTCGCCCTCCAGTTCCTTTAGACTCGTAACGATTTGATCAAAATCAGTCCAGGTTCGTGCGGCACGACCAATTCCACCATAAACAACCAATTCATGCGGGTTTTCTGCGACATCAGGATGTAGATTATTCATCAACATCCTTAACGGTGCCTCCGTTACCCAATGTTTGGCGGTGAGTTCGGTGCCCGTTGGAGGGAAAACTTCACGGATGTTCCTGCGTCGATCACTCATTCTCGTTTTTTCCTTTGCTCAGCCAATCCTGTTGCTATCCGCACCAACCAGTCCAATGCTTTCAAACCATTCCCGAAAGCGTCGGAAATCAATATACGTGTTGTCATGGTTCGTCATGGTTGTCATACTTTCCCTCGAACATTCGGGCATAGAGAGCGTTCTGCCCAATTCGATACGACAACTCTGCGGGATGTTCCAAGTCCCAGACCGCGAGATCCGCCCGAGCGCCCGGACGAATCTGGCCACAATCGAAATAACCCAGCGCCTTAGCCGCATTCCGTGTTGTACCGGCCAGAGTTTCTTCCGGAGTCAAACCAAAAAGAGTAGAAGCCATATTCATCGCCAAAAGAAGCGACCCCAACGGCGACGATCCCGGATTCCAGTCGGTCGCAACCGCCATTGGCACTTTATGTTTGCGAAACGCTTCGACAGGCGGCCTTTGAGTCTGCTTCAACGTATAGTACGCGCCCGGAAGCAGGATAGCCACACTGTCTGATTGCGCCAACGTCTTGACGTCTTCATCGGTTGCGTATTCGAGATGATCGGCCGACAGAGCATTATGTTTCGCCGCGAGAACGGTTCCACCCGAATTGCTCAATTGTTCCGCATGAAGCTTTACGGGAAGTCCGAGAGCCGCGGCCGAGCAAAAGACACGCTCCATCTGATTGGTTGTGAACGCAATCGTTTCACAAAAGCCATCCACGGCATCAACCAACCCTTCACGATACGCCCCCTGCAACGTTGGTAGACACACCTTATCGAGATATTCATCGGCATTCATGGAGGTAGGCACCGCATGAGCTCCCAGAAAACTGGTTCTGACCCGCACGGGACGCACTGCTGAAATTTTTCGAGCCACCCGCAAGATCCTCAACTCGGTTTCCGAATCTAATCCATACCCGGACTTAATCTCAACGGCACCGACACCCTCGGCGATCAGTGCATCTATTCTCATAAGAGCCAACTGCAGCAAAGACTCCTCGGAGGCCGCGCGTGTCGCAGACACCGTCGCAATAATACCCCCGCCCCTTTCCGCTATCTCCTCATAACTTGATCCCTCCAATCGCATCTCAAACTCACGTGCTCGACTCCCGGCAAAGACAAGATGCGTGTGACAATCAACAAGAGCAGGTGTCACCAGACGTCCGTCAAGCGACTGATGTTCAACACCTGCATAGATCTCCGGTAGATCACGGTATGCTCCCACCCAAGCGATTGCAGACCCATCAATCACGATCGCGCCCTCTGGGATCAAGCCGATTCCACCAGCCGCTGCGAGTGTCGCGACAGACGTGTTATAGAGAACAAGCATACGATTGTCCGTTAATATATTATTGGTTGTTATTTTAAATATGTAGCATCATAATAATACAAAATGTTACCCTGTAAAGAGAATTCATGTTTCGAGTCAAAGCACATCACGCACTCACATCGGACGGATGGAAAGACGACATTGACGTAACCGTCACAGCCAACGGACGTATTGCCGATATTTCTCCGCAACACAATGCTGCGGCATATGAGGTGGACATACTCTTACCAGCACCCGTCAACCTCCACAGTCACGCCTTTCAACGCGCTCTATCCGGATTGACCGAAGGTCCTAGCATACCCGAAGACAACTTTTGGACGTGGCGCCAACTCATGTACAAATTTCTAGAACAACTCACTCCCGAAAGAATCGAAGCAATTGCAGAACAAGCCTTTATGGAAATGGCCGAAGCAGGTTACGCGTCTGTCGTCGAGTTCCATTATCTGCACCACAATCGAGAGGGACATGCCTACACGAAACTCAGTGAAACATCAGAGCGCATCATGTCTGCCGCTCTGAGTACAGGAGTCGGTTTGACCCTATTACCTGTCCTCTACGAATACGGGGGATGCGACCACCGAGAGCTTGACGGGAGTCAGAAACGATTTGGCAACACCAAAAAACAATTTGAAGAATTGTTCCTACAAGCTCAAGACGAACTCGCGCACGGTCCCGAAGACTGGGTAATCGGCGCAGCATCACACAGTCTTCGTGCAGTCGATTGTGCTGGTCTGGCTCTTGCCCACGAGCTAACCGGCTCCCAGCCGTATCACATCCATCTTGCCGAACAGACGTCAGAGGTTTCTGAGGTTAAATCCTATCTTGGATGCCATCCCGTCGAATGGATGCTGAATAACTTTCCGATCGACGCGCGTTGCTGCTTCATCCATTGCACACAGATGACATCGGAAGAGACGCGCGAATTAGCGAAATCGAATGCCATAGTCGGATTGTGTCCAATAACAGAGGCAAACCTTGGCGACGGTCATTTCAAGGGCGACGAATTCCTACAGCATGCGGGCTGCTACGGCATTGGTACGGACAGCAATGTACAGATTGGTCTCTGGGAAGAATTGAAGATGCTGGAATATTCTCAACGACTTCATCACAAGAGACGGTCTGTGCTTAGAAGACATCCACACTCAACAGGACGGAGCTTATTCGAGGCGGCCCTTACAGGAGGCGCACGTGCATCTGGACGTCAAAGTGAGCACATAAAAGAAGGCGGATGGGCCGACATGATTGGAATCAGGAAGGACAACGAATTTCTTGTAAACCGCGACAGCGACTCGATTCTGGACAGTCTCATATTCTCAGGAGCCGGCTCACGTTGTCTGTGTGATGTCTGGAGTGCAGGACGTCACATTGTGAAGAATGGTTGCCATATCGAGCGTACCCGCATCGTCACCAACTTCACACGCACGTTGAAGGAGTTGGAGGAGAGTCTTTGAAAACTACAAGAAAGTCACGCTGGAAAGACATTCGTAACCAGATAAACAAACGAATTTTGAACCAAACCTATCGTCCTGGTGACAAACTGCCGCGCGATGAGGATATTGCCAACGAATTTGATTGTGCCCGCTCCACAGTACAACGTGCCATGCGGTCCTTGGCCGACGAAGGTATGCTCCAAAGAAAACGTAAGGGCGGAACAACAGTCACCACCGATCCATTTACGAGAACCACTCTTGACATTCCGATTACACGTAGAGACATTGAATCACGTGGTCACAGGTATCATTATCACTTGATCCATAACTCACAGGAAAGAGCCCCTGCCAAAATTGCAGCCTGTTTCAAACAAACCCACTCTGAACCGTGTCTGAAGCTGGAATCACTGCATCTGGCAGATGGGCGGCCGTATGTCTATGAACGTCGTTGGATTTCACTCACAACGGTTCCGGAAATTCAGAATGTTGATCTTTCCGAAATCAGTGCCAATGAATGGCTTGTTCGAAATCGGCCGTTTAGCCGATGTGACGTACAAATCCACGCCAGTATATGTACCGAAAAAGAAGCGGAATATATGGGTATCACTGCAAACACTGCGGTTCTGATTCTTGAGCGGACAACGTGGATTTCGGAGAGTCCCATTACCCATGTTCGGGCCCTACATGAACCTGGGTATCGCCTCATTCCCAACGGTTCAATGTCTTGACATGTGTTTCAATTTTTGGGAACGAATGACAACCAAGATATCAGAAAACTCAACAGTCTGACAAGGAATTCACGCGACGACAAGACACCCTATGCAGGATCGATTTCAGTTGGTAACCATCGTGTAGAAAGACATCGTCAATCGTCAAGATACCGACCACCGATCGGTAAACTTATCGTCGATCGCAACCTTCTATGAAATTCGAAAGCCCCTTGGACATCCGTTAACACAAACCGGTTACACCAAGATACCGGTTACGTGTTCCACGGTCGCACCATGGTCATACCGTAATTCGATTGCACGGCAGCGCAATATCGGTCCTAAAATCCTTGATGACCCATTTGTGTTAACGCCACCTCGAACATCCTCGACCTTCTTGCATGCAAAGCTACACACTAGCCCCCAATTATCAACCGATTCGACCTGAAATCCAAAAGATAAGACCGACCGACAACGACGATCACATCAATTGATCGTCCAGAAACTTTTATGGAATATGACCTTAACGCAAATTCTTGCTGAAATGACGCCTAAACCAATCATGAAGTTCGATCATTTGGTGGATTGCGGGTTGATCACCAAAAAATATATCAATGCGCGCGAATATATGCGAAAGGTTTGGTTCCAAGGATTTCACTCTTTCAAAGCAAAATTGATAATATGCGTATACACCCGGAACAGCACAGCATCACATCAAGGAACACAATGTGGCCATAAGGACAGGAAATTTGATGACATACAGGGAAGTTTATGAAGCGTGTAAGATCAATCCGCAACATTTCTGGATGCAGGCCGCTCAAGCGATTGATTGGGATCAGAAACCTT
The DNA here is from genome assembly GCA_026710045.1 of Aestuariivita sp. GTDB lineage: Bacteria > Pseudomonadota > Alphaproteobacteria > Rhodobacterales > Rhodobacteraceae > JAPORY01. The sequence continues at coordinate 40,013 of JAPORU010000177.1, forward strand.
CAAGAGCACTTCATCAGTATGAAAACGGGCTCTATGACTGGTTTGCCGACGGCCGTGTAAATACTTGCTGGAACGCTGTTGATCGCCACGTGATGAATGGCCGCGGAGGTCAGACCGCAATCATTCATGAGAGTCCCGTGACCAATTCAAGCTGTGCAATTACGTATCGGGAATTGCGGGACAATGTTGCATCACTCGCAGGAGCCTTGGCAAAACAAGGCCTTCAAAAAGGTGACCGAGTTATCATCTATATGCCGATGGTCCCGGAAGCAATTGTCGCAATGCTTGCGTGCACACGCATTGGCGCAATACATTCCGTTGTGTTTGGCGGCTTCGCAGCGAATGAATTGGCCGTGCGAATTGATGATTGTCAACCAAAAGCAATCATTGCCGCCTCATGTGGTATAGAACCCAACCGAATTGTACCTTATAAACCGCTGCTCGACAGCGCGATTGATATCGCAAAACATACCGTTGATTTCTGTGTAATTTTCCAACGCGAACACGCGGTCGCAGAACTTACCGAAAATCGAGACGTCGATTGGAATGATTTTCAGCACAATGTCTCTCCGGCGAACTGTGTACCGGTCGAGGGGACCCACCCTGCTTATATCCTTTACACCTCCGGCACGACCGGTGCCCCCAAAGGGGTTGTACGTCCAACAGCCGGACATCTGGTTGCCCTCAATTGGACCATGAAAAACATCTATAATGTTGACCCGGGCGACATCTTCTGGGCCGCTTCTGATGTCGGTTGGGTCGTAGGTCACAGCTATATCTGCTACGCACCCTTGATTCACGGAAATACAACAATTGTATTTGAGGGAAAGCCCGTCGGAACGCCGGACGCAAGCACGTTTTGGCGTATTATTGCCAAGTATAAAGTCGCCAGTTTCTTCACGGCACCAACCGCGATTCGAGCCGTAAAGCGCGAAGATCCAACGGGAAAGTTCATCCGAACTTTTGACTTATCCAGTTTAAGAGCCCTGTTCTTGGCTGGTGAAAGAGCCGATCCCGATACCATTGAATGGGCTCAAAATGCACTCAATCTTCCGGTTATCGATCATTGGTGGCAAACTGAGACCGGTTACGCCATTGCTGCCAATCCTTTGGGAATCGAACAACTCCCCATCAAAATCGGTTCACCGTCCGTCGCCATGCCCGGATATGACGTGCGAATCCTCAACGAATCAGGATATGAAGTCAATCGCGGAGAACTGGGAGCCATTGCCATTAAAATGCCTCTTCCGCCCGGAACACTGCCAAACCTCTGGAACGCCGATCAGCGTTATCGGGACAGCTACCTCACAACCTTCCCCGGTTACTACGAAACAGGCGACGCAGGCTATATGGACTCAGACGATTATCTTTATATCATGGCCCGTACAGATGACGTGATCAATGTGGCAGGACATCGATTATCCACCGGCGCAATGGAAGAAGTTCTTACCGCCCACCCCGACGTCGCCGAATGCGCGGTGATCGGTGTGACCGATCCTATTAAGGGACAGATTCCAATTGGCTTTTTATGCCTTAACGCGAGAACATATCGCAACCCTAAAAATATCGTGGAAGAGGTCGTCAATTCTGTTCGCCAACAAATTGGACCCATAGCGGCGTTTAAGCTTGCCGTGGTGGTAGAACGCCTTCCCAAGACTCGCTCAGGAAAAATTCTGCGAAATACAATGGTAAAGATTGCCGATGGACAGGAATTCAAGATGCCCGCAACAATCGATGACCCCAACATCCTGAACGAAATTCGCGAAGCGCTCCTTACGATCGGTTACGGGACACAATGACAAGAATCTCTGATTATCGTCCCCATCAATATCTTCGGAAAGAAATGCAACACCCCGTTCCGTTCCCACCCTATTCTTAAAGGGACTTAACGTAAACCATGACCCAAAAACCTTTATGGCAATGGACCGCGAAAGAGATTTCAACCGCAACACGCGAGAATGCGGTTAATGTAACCGATGTCGTTGATGCAGTCATTGAGAGAATGGATCGCATCAATCCCAGACTCAACGCTGTTGTCGAGAATCTCTCGTCTCAAGCACGTGAGCACGCACGTACGCTCGATAACACCACAAATCCAAAAGGGCCTCTACACGGCGTACCAATCACGATCAAAATTAATGTCGACCAGATCGATCATGCGACATCAAATGGAGTACCGGCATTCAAAGATCTCATCGCCGACCAAGATGCCCCCATCGTTCGCAATCTTGTGCAAGCCGGAGCGGTTGTCATTGGACGCACCAATACTCCGGAATTCTCCTTTCGTGCTGAAACCGAAAACCCACTCTATGGAAGAACCCATAATCCTTGGGGAGATCATGTTTCACCGGGAGGGTCATCGGGTGGCGCCGGGTCAGCCGTTATGGCGGGGATAGGGGCACTTGCACACGGAAATGACATTGGAGGGTCATTGCGCTTTCCGGCATCCGCCAATGGGGCCTTTACCGTTAAACCAGGGCTTGGACGCATTCCCGCTTGGAATCCGAGCCAAAAATCAACCGAACGCGGATTACTCGCTCAATTAATGTCGGTACAGGGATTAATTTCACGCACAGCAAGCGATTTATCACTGGCAATGCCATGTGCAATAAAAGGTGATGTACGTGATCCCTTTCACGTACCGTTCCCCTGGGATGGCGAGAAACTTGAAACACCCATCAAGGTAGCCTACTGTCCCGATGATTTTGGTTTTGGCCTGCACCCAGAGGTTAAAAACGCACTCCATTGTGCATCAATGGCACTCGACGATGCCGGATTCATTATCGAAGACGTCAATATCCCACTCGCTCGAGAATGTGGTGACGTCGGCTTTAGAGCGCTCATGGGTGAAGTGAAAGCCTTAATGGGAGATGACATCGAAACATTCGGGTCGGACGTCATTCGAGCAATCTTTGATGAATACCACCAGCAGTTCCCGCCCTATGAGGGAACAGAACTCCTTCGGATGATGGCACAACGTACTTATTTTGCACGCCAATGGTCGCTGTTCCTCGACGAATATCCTCTAGTCCTCACACCCTTTCTCCTAACCCCTTTCTTTCATCCCAATCGGGACACAGAAGGTACAGAGGGAACACAGGAAGTTCTTGGGCATGCACACTGGTCTTTTATATTTAATTTCACGGGATTGCCGGCCGGTAACCTGCCCACTCACGTAGCCGAACTGCCAAATGGACCACAACCGATTGGCGTCCAAATTGCTGGCCGACGTTGGCGAGAGGATCTCATTGTTCAGGCCATGCATGCCATTGAAATTCGAAAGCCGTCCGTCTGTGACGTACTCTGGGCTCGCATGAACAAGGCTCTCAAAGATCGCTGAGACGGCGGTCGATGATCGATCAGCCCTGAACAATGGAATTTACCTGATCGCGCATAGCATGGTAAGCTACCGACCATGCACTACTGACGCTTCCGATCATCGATTCTGGCCCAATAATGTCACTCCAACATGAACGTTGACAAATACCCCCTCAGAACCACCACTTGTCATTGCTGAACTTCCATCGGAACCCGCAAACCCGGTAAGCTTCAACACTGTCATGAATCGTAGACAAACAATTGTTTCATAACCGGTCCCGACATACGCTTATGCAACTCGAAGATTCAATTTCAATCTCTCCAACTGCAAACCTATGCGAAATGCCTCAAGTGTCCTTTGAGGATCAGCGTGCATCGGAATTCAAGTCATTATTGGTGATTATCCGACCACATCCACCGACCATCCCGCTGTCAGGAATAGAGGCCACGACAAAAGAGTTACATAATTCGGATGAAACAAGCTTTGACGCCGCGTAAAAGGACTCAGCGTAGCTTTGTTCTGTTGGAAAAAGGGCGGTCTTGATCACCTTGAGAAAGAAAAAGATGTCTTCACGGATCATCTGGACAACACGTTTTTGCGTTGTGACGAAGGTATTCAGCAATGTGGTCACAAGGCTCGACAGAAACCCCGATAAGGAGCACTTCAGGCGGATCCCATGCTGAAAAAACTGTAATATTTGATGGCGCGGCCGTGATCAT
>JAPORU010000051.1 GCA_026710045.1 Aestuariivita sp.
TCCGGCCAAAAGTCTTGCCATTCACGAAAAATGGGGGTTTTTTAACAGACACTATCTATGTGTGCGAGGATAGGAAAGCGAACTGGAACATCCCAAATTAAGGTATTATGATCACGGTTTTGGTTTCTCGTCCCAATCCTCGCTGAGGATGCGCCGGCTGTTTCCTTCTGGGTCATCGTATTGGTTTGACTTTATCGTGTAGATAAAGCCGAGCAATCCAAATCCACCCAGAATTAGGGAAATTGGAATCAAATAAGCTAAGATATCCATGTGTTTACTTCAGTCGTAATGCATTGAGGGATACGCTCACCGAGGAAGCCGACATGGCTAGGGCGGCGATTAACGGGGTTGCCAATCCGGCCACGGCAAGTGGCACCGCGATAATATTGTACACGGTTGCAATTTGAAAATTCTCGCGTATACGCCGGACTGATTTTTGCGCCACGTTCAGCGCGTCTGGAATGGATGTCAAGTCGCTTCCCAGTAGAACGATGTCGGACGCCACACGAGCGGCGTCAAGAGCGGATGCGGGTGATATCGATACATCCGCGGCCGCGAGAGCTGCCGTATCATTCAAACCATCGCCCACCATCAAGACCCGCCGCCCGTCTTGCTGAAGTTCGTGTACCCAATTGACCTTGTCTTCGGGCAACGCTTCCGCTTTCCATTTCTTTATTCCCATCTGATCCGCAAGACTCTGTACTGTAGTGGGTGAATCGCCGGAATACAGAAAGACATCCTTTTTCGCCGATTGCAGCGCCGTGATCATGTCCTTTGACCCGATCCGGGGCTTGTCTGAGAAGAGAAAGACCCCTGCGTCTTTCTCTTCAATTTTCAACCAACAATGCGTCGAGGCGAAAGGCTTGACACCAAACCATTCCGCTCGTCCAAGTTGAACCCGACTCCCGTTCCAATAGCCTTCGATACCCCATCCTGGCGTTTCTGAAACAGAACTTAATGCAACCGGCTTTACCCCAGCTTCTTGCGCTGCATGAACCAATGCCTTGCTCAATGGATGAGCAGACGCACGCGCAAGCGCGCAAGCAATTTCTTGATCACATCTTGCATGATCATTCAGATTTATTAATTCGGGAGTTCCGGATGTTAACGTTCCTGTTTTATCAAATACAATTGTATCTACGGCCGCGAGTCGCTCTAACGCCGTTGCACTTTTAATGAGCATTCCACGCCGAAAGAGCTTACCGGACGCCGCTGTGGTCACGGCAGGAACAGCCAAACCTAATGCACAAGGACATGTGATGATGAGGACTGCCGCAGCGATATTCAGTGACGTACGAATATCCCAGGTAAAGGCCAGCCAACCCGCAAAGCTGAGAGCTGAAAGAACGTGAACTCCCGGTGCATAAAGTTTTGCGGCTCGGTCAGCGAGTGAGGAATAATTTTTGCGACCCGTCTCGGCGATAGCTACAAGCTCGGCCATTTGATGTAGGGACGTGTCATGACCAACAGCCGTGGCTCGAATCGTGAGCGGTCCGGTTAAATTCACTTCACCGGCGCTTACCGTCGCACCAATATCGGCAAACGCTGGCAGAGTCTCCCCCGTCAGGAAAGACTGGTCGATTTCCGATTGTCCATCTACAATGGTTCCATCGACGGGGATTCGTTCGCCGGGTTTAACGGACACTCGATCACCAGGGCGTAACTTGTCCAGAGAGACAATAGTCTCTTTACCGCCATCCAGTCTTGTTGCCCACGATACCTCCAAGGCGGTCAATTCCTTTGCCGCTGATCGTGCAGCGGACCGTGTACGTTGATCAAGATAACGTCCAACCAGCAGAAAAAAGGTCAGTGCAATTGCTGCATCAAAATATGCGTGAGGGCCGGAGAGTATGGTCTCCCAAAGCGATGAGAGCAGAGCAAGCAGAATTGCCAGGACAATCGGCACATCCATATTCAAACGCCGTACACGAAGCGCGCCCCACGCGTTCTTGAAAAACGGTTGTGCGGAAAAGGCAATCGCTGGCATTGTGATGGCTGCAGAAATCCAATGAAATAAGTCTCGAGTGGCCGCTTCTGCGCCTGACCAAATCGAGATCGATAGAAGCATCACATTCATGGTCGCAAAACCCGCAACCGCCAGACGCATCAATAAATCGCGGCTAACAGGATCGGTGTCTGTCATATCCAACGCACTCAGATCAAGTTCGTGAGCTTCGAATCCGGCCGCCTCCAAGACCGGAACCAAATTGTGCGCCATTACCCCTGTATCCGCATCGACCAACACGCGTTTCAGGGTAAGATTGACGCGTGCGGTCTTGACTCCCGGATGACTCTCGAGGATACGTTCAACCCCGACGATACAGTTTTGACAGTGAACAGTCGGTAACGATAGAGCAAGTCGCACTGGGGTCTCGGCTACTGTGACGGCTTTACTTGATCTTGTACGGTAGCTGAGATGACCGATGGCGTGGAAGAGGTTGGCTTTGACGTCATGAACCTTTAACCCCGAATGAAGAGTTGAAGACGTTGGGTAAATTCAACGCCATTTTGTGCACGCGCCGACAAATGTATATGCCACGTTCCCCTTTCAAGATTGATGGGGGCAACGTAGGCGGTACCATCGCTCACAAATTCTGGAATGACGTCATCTCTCGTATGGGTTGGCCGACCGATAACGGCCTTTAAATCCGTCAAGGTAACAGGTGTCGTGCCATCGGAATGTGTAAATGCCACGTATATCTTTCCATCTTTTGCTTCCGCTTGAACGGACCATCCAAGGCTCTGCTGTGCTGCACGGCGCGAATTAAATTCTTGAGATGCTATATATGAGTTGGCAACCTCAAGTCCCGGAAAAGTTGTCACAGCACTGACAGCGAGCACAATATTGACCGCAATGATGGTTCCGAAGGCTCCTACGAAAAGAATGAGGACATGCTTACCTGTTAATTCACGTGTTCTCATTCCAATTAGTTTCCTTTACCAAAAAAGGTCGAATTCGTATAGGCGCGCGCACCATCTGCAAGGTTTTCCACCCAAAAGCGCACATCGGTATGCTCAGCGCGAGCAGGTTCGGATTCTCCTGGAGCAACAACATAAACCCGCTGTAGCTTCATGCTTTGAGCGTCAATCTGCAGGCGATCATCTGGGTGTCCTTCAAGCTTTAGGAGAAGGTCTGGAGTCGCATTCAGATGTATTTCGAATGTGCTTTCATCGTTCGACTGATTGCGGATCCGGATATCATATGTGTTACGGATCGAACCATCCGATAAGGTGACGAAAACCGGATTACGTATCGGCGCTACGCTTAAGTCAATTGGTGAACGGACGAAGAGCGCAAAGACGAGCATGATCCCGACTGAAGACCAGAGCACTGAGTAGAGAATGGTGCGAGGACGAAAAATGTGCATCCAGATGTTCCGCGGTTTCTGTCCCGCCCGCTCGAGCGGCTCGTCGCTGAGAGCCATATAGTCGACCAAGCCGCGTGGCTTGCCGATCTTCTCCATCACGTCATCACAAGCGTCGATACACAGAGCGCAGGTGATGCACTCCATCTGTTGTCCGTCACGTATATCAATACCCATTGGACAGACATTCACACAGGCCATACAATTGATGCAGTCGCCCATATCCGCGCCGTTCTCGACGTCTTCGGAGCCTTTGCGTGGTTCTCCGCGCCAGCCGCGATAACCGACGGTTATACTGTCTTCATCCATCATGACTGCTTGGATTCGTGGCCAAGGACACGCGTAAATGCATATCTGTTCCCGCGCAAAACCACCAAAAAAGAAGGTTGTACTCGTTGGTATCGCAATCGTCGTGTAGGCAATCGGATGGGCATTGAGCGAAATCAAATCACGAGCGAGAGTGGGTGCATCGGCGAAATAGAAGACCCACGCTCCACCGGTCAAAAGTCCGATCATGAGCCAGACGCTTCATTTCATTAATCTTAAGTAGGGCTTGCGAAAATTCATTTTTTGTTGATGTAATCGAAGACGGGCGTTTCGATCACCTTCGATCTAGCGCTCGACAAGAATAAACAAATCCGTCCAGACCGTTTGCGGACAAACGTAACCGCACCAGACCCGTCCTAGAGCGGAGATAAACAAAAAGAGTCTCAACCCCGCTATAATCAGTAACCCGCCGACAAAGTAAAACTCATGCGGCCAAATTTCGATCTAGAAAGAGTAAAAGCAACATCCCGCGATATCGGATAGTACGACCTGATCAGGTAGATTGGGACCGCGATCCCATCGAATCCACGGAACGAGATAATAGATGCCCAACGTAACGGCCATCACATACCACTTCAGATTACGAAATTTTCCGGAAACACTTCGGGGGAATATGGGCTCACGCGCGACATAAAAACTCGGTGGCTCCTGGGAGGCATCAGACACGTGAAGTTGCTCCGAAACAGTGTAGGTAAGGTACACGACCTCTGAAATTTATTGCGATTTAACGCACGTACATATTTGACCTTTATCAAGTCAGTTCTTAAGGTAATGCTCGTTCTCGGCAATGCGGTTCGTTCTGCTGTCGCATTCAGGAAGTGATATGCCCGCGCTGACTGCTCAAGAATGCGCAAGGACAGGATCAACCTGCTACCGAGTATCCTCCACTATCGTCTACTCCATCCGCCATCTTGAAACCCCGGTCATTTTGTTACTATTATGGCGTTTTAACACAACCACACCGAGAGATTAGAAACGTCAAATGCAACCTATTTTGCTGTCCGATTGTACCATTAAAGACTGTTTACAAGAATCAAATGTAGAGCAGTTGCGCCAATATATCAAATGGATGAAATCTCACCAAAATTATCTCGGTCAGAATACGTCTCGCAAATCTGATATGATTGCGGTCATTCAACGGCAACTTACTGTTGATTATTGTTGCGCCGTCTGGAGCAATATGGATGCTCTACAGAAATCGGCTGTTGGTGAGGCTCTCTATCATCCCGAACGCAGATTTGATCCGGTTCAATTTGAGGCCAAGTACGGAAAGTTGCCTGAGACAAAGGGCGGTCGATATGGAGAAGATGTTGTCCTTCCGTTGAGGCTGTTCCTGTATAGTAGAAATCGTTATCGACTATACCCACTTCTTGTTCCGAAAGATTTGAGTGACGTTTTGTTTCAATTCGTGCCAAAGCCGCCGGATGCCCGATTAAAGTCGACAAGTGAGTTACCAGACGTGGTCCAGCGCAGGACGTTCGTTCACTATTTCTTGGATGAAGATGAAACGATTCCCTTGGAATTGACGCGTCGGGAAATGGAGTATGCGGCACTGCAGGATCTCTTTTCGGTATTGAAATTGATTGATCAAGGGAAGATTTCAGTCGGTGCCGCAACCCATTTGCCGACGGCAGCATCCGTTCGGCGGGTTAGTGCCGCGCTGTTTGACGGTGACTATTTCGACCCCGAGGCCCAGTCGCCTGATTGGGATCAAGGTGTTGCGTCAATCCGAGCGTTTGCATGGCCTTTGCTTGTTCTTGCCGGTGGGCTCGCCGTCCAAAGAAATTCGAAACTCATACTTACGAAGGCAGGACGGGCCATTACGCAAAGTTCGGCTGCCGATACATTGGCGGAACTGTGGGCCGAGTGGTTGAGCAATATTGATTTTGACGAATTCAGCCGTATTGACGCCATAAAGGGGCAGTTCCGGGGCCGAGGCAAAAAAGCCATGACGTTACCGATGGCTCGGCGTCGTAACATTCAGGAGGCCTTGCAGGATTGTCCCGTTGGTGAGTGGGTTCACGTCGATGACTTTTCGAGATTTATGCGTGCAACATGCCGTATGTTTCAGATTACGGATGAACCTTGGACGCTCTATCTGGTCGATTCGAATTATGGCTGTTTTTACGATCATTCATGGCAGCATCTTCAGGGGCGGTATATTCTGTGTTTGCTGTTTGAATATATCGCGACCCTTGGACTGGTGGATGTGGCGTATACCCATCCGAAGAACGCCAAGCCAGATTTTCGAGACTTGTGGGGAGCCGATGAGTTCGAGTGGTTAAGTGATTATGACGGGCTGGAATACTTCCGGATAACGCCTTTAGGGGCCTATTGTCTGGGTCTTGAAAAGGAGTATACACCGCCGGTTGTATCCGACCGAACACGGATATCCGTGCTTCCAAGCAAATTGATCAAGATACATAGTTCGTTAACGACGGCCGAACGGATGATTCTGGATCGGTATGCCAATGAGGAAACCGAAACGACGTGGCGATTGTCCGTCGAGAAAATGGCCATCGCGATCGAGAGTGGCCACGACATTAACACCTTGCGGGATTTTCTGACGGAGCGCGATGATCAACCATTGCCCGAAGTCGTGGATGGACTGCTTTGTAAGATCGAGAAAAATACAGATGTTATTACGATGGCTGGGAATGCGTTGATCATGGAGTGTGCAAGCGCGAACGTTGCGAAAGAGCTGATCGCGAGCACACATGTTGCAAAGCTCTGCTTTGCGGCAGGATCCAAAAATTTGATTGTTCCGGTTGAGAAGGAAAAGGCATTTCGAAAGGCGATCAATATGCTTGGTTATAATGTACGAATGAAGTGACCGACTCGGTTCACGACGAATGTTTCAGGATGACACGCCTGTTTGATCGCACCGTGAGACGCTGTCTCCGCTAATTTCGTGGCCAAACGTCCCGAGTATGTCGAACAGTTGACAGAGCATATCCTGATGATGTTTGGATATCAGACACGATAGAATGTGGTCTGTCAACTGATGTCGATAATCCTCAATCAATTGGAACTAATTTAGACAGGTGATGAGTTGAGAGTATAATTTCCCCGCTACTGATTCTCCTTTTTCGCAGCAATATATCCAAGCATTCCGCGTGTTTCGTTGACATTCAAGTCTTCAAAAATGCCACTGATTTCAGAAGCCTCTGGTCCAAAAACATGCCCTTGGATATTGATACCTTGCCATTCCGCCAATGCATCGGTTCCCGTCATTGTTGCCGTGAAACCCTCTGCACCATTTTTTTGCGTTCCGGTGATTTCGAATTGTCCCTCGCGCTCTGAATATTCCTCATCATCCGTACCGATACGTCCCCGCTCTTGTATGCTTGCAATGGTGCCAGTGAGTGTTTCGTCCGAAAAGTCAAATTCGAGATTTATGTCGCTGCTGCGCATAAAGCCGGAGGACGGTGTATCTCCAAAGGAATCTGGATACTTGAAGAGTTTTGCTTGGAAACGCCCGTTATAGCGGGCCGTGCCATCGGATGGCATGGCAGCGGCCTTGCCATGAATAAAATAGGCAACTTCCACAATATCGGGGATTGTATGTGTGTTGTCTGTGTGCAGGAGGGCTTCTACGTAATAGATATCAAAATGCTCAAATTCCGCGTCCGCGTCGAGTGGCGTGCCGAAGGGTGTTTCCCGCCATAGATTGTATTCCCATGGGCCTATTTTTTTAATAAGATTCACCCTCGGAATCTTCCAACGTATCACGATTGAATGAAATTGCTATTGGACCGTCACCGGCGTCGTACGTGTCGTACGTAATGGTCCCTCCATTTGCATCTTTTTCAAATTTCATAACCAGGTTGTTATCGTCTTTTGGAAAGACATCATATACCAGTTCTTCGGAATCAGTATCTCTGTTTGCTCCAGCAGCTTTTTGCAACAGCATGGCGCGTTCATCCATTGATGCCGAGGGTCCGCCAGAGCCACCACCACACCCGACAAGAGCGAGTGTACCTACCAGCAATATCGCACCAGACAGTAATGTGTTCATTATTCATCTCCTCTTTGTCAATCAATCGATGTGAAACGAGAAGATCCACCTTACCCCCCCCCAATTCCTGTGAAGGCCATTGCATGCTGATCTCCAAAAATTTTCCAGATCAAAAGGCTGAACCCGATTGTCCAAACCGGCCGGACTTTATCTGTTTGACCGTCTGAGATTGAATAACTGTCTTAACCGGCTTGAAGGAACGACGATGGTATGGTGTCACACCAAGCCGTCCGAGAGCCTGTACGTGCTCCTTCGTCGGATAACCGACATTTCGCTCCCATCCATAGCTCGGATAATCTTGTGCCAGTTCTTGCATGATATTATCGCGTGAAACTTTTGCGACAATTGAAGCCGCTGCAATTGATAAGGATCGTGTATCCCCCCTGACGAGTGACAAGGCCGGAATATCTAAGTCTGAAGGTATGTGATTGCCGTCAACAAGAGCGATATCAGCTGGAATTCGAAGTGATAGAATCGCCTTTTTCGTTGCGAGCCGTGAGGCCGCCGTGATGTTAATCTGATCAATGATCTCGACGTTGACAGAAGCGATTGACACATCAGCTGACTGGTGGATTTTTTGTGCCAATGTTTCCCTTTGGTGTGACGTCAAGATTTTGGAGTCAGTGATTCCGTCCGGGATAAATGATGGGTCTAAAACAACCGCTGCAGCCATCACTGGTCCTGATAAGGCGCCACGTCCAACTTCATCAACTCCAACCACCCGGTCATAACCATCGGCCATCAACCGTTCTTCTTCGGAGAAATCTGGGCTGATCATGTCTCGCGTCTTTCCCAATCACAATAGCGTTTTATCGAGGAGGACCTATGAACAATTCCACAATTTTTGCTCGGTCGATCATCAATGGTTGTGGGGGCCGCCGGAAATGACGTCAGGATATCGTCCTGGATTTGCGCCCGTCGCAATGCGGAACTGCTGAGCAAAAAAACTCCTACCAAATTCGAATATGGATATTCTCGGTAAATGCTCTTATGAGAACTGCCGTCAAGCCCGCAAATAGATAGAAACTTCCACATCTGAC
>JAPORU010000130.1 GCA_026710045.1 Aestuariivita sp.
CCAGATATCTAAAATCGAAATGCCCAAGATGATTGCCAAACAAACTGGCGCGGATGGCTTGTTGCTTGTTATTTGTTGGTTCTAAAGTCTATACCACGACGAAACAAAAGTCGATCACAACAGAACCCGCCGTTTGCAGTGAACGGGATACCAGTATCCCGCAATTTGACATTTTCGGGATACTAGAATACCCGCCCGACGCACTTAACCCCGCCAGACCCCGCGCAAATTTGCTTTTGCTCATAAGATGGTCGGAATATTTCACTCCTTCCGACGGATGAACATTGGAAAATGCGCCAGTCTCTGCGCTGACAGTGCGATATGCAGCCGGAACGTGGTTCAAAGACCCCTGCGCTACCGGCACGATGGCGACTGCACCCCTCCATTTCCGTCCGCATAGGCAACGGAAAGGAAACCCTCATTGGGCGCGATCCGGTATTTCTGCGTGTTGCCGACGGCAAGCGGGCGCAGGATAACGACCAGCTTATTGCATGTGCTGGAAGTGTTGTCGTCGGGGATTGGAACGAGAATTCTTCGGAAGGTCGGGTCGCCTTGATTCTCGTGAATTATAAATATTGGCTCTCTACGACTATATCGGAACTGTCCCCTTCGGAGTTTATGGTCAGCGCATCAACTCGGTAGTGCAGTCCGTCCGCCGGCGCGCGCTTGCCGTCCTTGATGAACACCTCAAAAAGAGGAAAATTCCCCTCCACCAAAAAGTCCAAACCCTGCGGCCAAACCCGAACCCTAAGCTCGCAGATATTGTCGGGGCTTCAGACATTATCCGGCGTTTGCGCAGTGGCAAGAGACGGGAAAGCGAGCGCCGCGACCACCAATGCGGCGACCGTCGGTGCAGCGCCGGGTGAGCTTAAGCGGATTCCACCCTATAGATTTCTGGGGGGGGGGTAAGAGTGTTTTCATGTGAGGTTCCTTCCTTCGGTTGGACCGGCGGTCAAGGAAAACGGACCGGCGGGCTAAGACAGCATACGTGGTCCGCCTACCACCTTTGCCCGCCGGCGCAACAAAATCCAATGGAAGGCAGCACGGTTCTTCTTGAACCGATCCGCCAGTTTCTTGAAGGTCGTACCTTCTTCAAGGGAAAGCCCTCATAGGCACCCAGTTCGCTGCGGCAAAATAAGTGAGAGTGCGGAATCTTTGTCGATTAAAATGCCAATTGGTTCACGGCTTTCTTCCTGCGGTTTCGCTGTTCATGATTTCTTCCTTCATTAAACTCTTTTGCAGCGATTGCGCAGGCGGTGTTTATTTTCCAGTCACTTTTCACGCATTACAAGGCAGAGACGTTCCGCATAGTATGATTCAATCAGCACGAACCAAATAAACCGACAATATCAGTATCAGAAACGGCTTGAGTTTTTGTCGTTGCCAATGACTATCTATGGTATATGAACCGCAGTCTTGGCGATGATCATCACTCACCTCAATGCCCGACCAGTACCCAAAATTGATCCTACCGAAGATGCTTTCACCACCAATAATGGCATCTGCGGATCATTTGGTAATGAGAGACCTTAGAGCCTCAATTCGTGCTCTGTTCACACCCCAATCGAAATAGCCCATACGGGCGGCTGATCGAACATGAATAACATTATCACCAGGCCGGAACAAAAACTCAACATCATCAATGAATCCTATGCGTGTTCGAACCAGGACGTGCACATAATTTTCAGTCGAGACGACTATTTTTGATCGATTCCATTCGGCAATTAAAGTCTTCACCAAATCAAATATCTCTACAGGATCCCCTTCTACCTTAATGGGTTCAATATAATGATGACTGTCCCTGTCCGCCTGACTGCTTACACAGCTTGGCCTTTTACATGGCTTTAACTTTATCAACTCGGCATCTAATGGATCCTTCCCATACCTCTGCTTATTCACAATAGAATATCATCATTCGGACTCTCAATTCAGCACAGCGATTTTATCATGGTTGACGGCGCAGCATGTCAATATCTACGAACTCAATATTGTTCAGAGAACTGGCAGTCCGCCAATGCCGCAACAACCCCTCGGAATTTGGCGCCGTGATCACTGTCTCGACGGGCCGGCACTCTGAGTTCGTGGCATCATAGTTTTGCCGCTGAGAGTGTTGTACCCTCATCCAGATCGAATCCTTCCGATACAAGGGGCGAGATCCGACGAACAGCTTTTGGGTCAGGGCAACTGAAATGAAACATCTCACTCATGATCGTCCTTTCGCCAAAATGTTGTCCAAAGCACATGCCCGTCCGCATCACCAATCAACAAATGCGAAAAAGATTTGGTGACGGCGATGGCTGTAACTTCTGTATGTGTATCGCTTCGAATGACAATCGATTCCTTTGCTTCATCAAGTTCTGATAAGAGAACAACACCGTCTTGAAATCCTGCAAAAACGGCATTCACGGCATTCAAAGATTGTACACACGTTACTAGGTGGTCTCGGCCTGATGCCAAACACAGTGGAGCCCGTCCCATTGGTCCGTCCGTCCCATCATAGGGCCAACAGATCACCTCCTTGGCTCCAGACGTAACCAGATGCGGTGTATCGCCTACCCATGCAAAGCTCTTGATCTTGGCAGGATACCCCGCCATAGCCATATCGGTTTTGTCAACCAGTCGCCAACCGTGAAGCGCATTTTCCTGCATGCTTGAAACAAGAAAATTGCCGTCAGGACTAAAGCTTACGGTGCCATGGGAGCCCTTCCAATTCAATGTCGAGCGTTTCCAATTCTGTCCAACACGCTCCCACACCGATACGCCACCATAATGAGCAACCGCCAGACGCTCACCACTTCTATCGAACGCGAGCCCTCCGACCGTACTGGCATGCTCAAGTGATATCGCAGAAGACGCGCCCTTTCTCCAAATGTGCGCGAATTTTCCAGATGAGCATGCCCATTGCTCATTGCGCGCTGCAACACAATCGACCCAACGCGCGCCGAAATTGGCGATTTCTTCGATGCGACCATCCGGCAATATACGTAGAAACTGTCCATCATCCCCACCGGTCAAGACACAGTGCTCATTCTCCGCTATACAGAGCACAACACCCTTATGTGCCTGCGTTAAGACAATATCTCCGTCAGGATGAAAAAAACGAACGGTTCCATCTCCAGACGTTGCAGCAACGGTTTCATCGACCGCAACGGCCCCTGTGATTGGAGCCCCGGTTTCAAGTTTCAGACCACTTTTTTCCCATTCTGTTTCAGGTAAATCATCCCACAGGGGATCATAGCAAAGCGTTTCCGGCGTCATACCGACCGACACCCTTCCAATCCTTGCTTTAAACCCATGGTTTCGAGATGACGTCCAATGAATACGACGCGAGATATACGCGGACAATCCTCTGGCCAAGGACCCAATGGCGAGGCGTCCATCAGCATGTGCACCCCTTGAAAAACATAACGGTCATTATGGCCATCAAAATTAAGGATGCCCTTTGAGCGTAAAATGTCCTGCCCGCGTCGCTGAAGAAGTTCACCAAACCAATTCTGGAACTTATCAAGATCCAGTGGTACTTCCGATACAATCGAAACGCTTGTAACGTCATCGTCATGCTCATGGTCATGGTCGGATGTCAGAAAATCGGGCTCAACCTCTAGAACACGGTCAAGGCTAAAGGCGTTTAACCCGATAATTTCATTCAGAGGTGCGGCGCAATGTGCTGTTCGCATGATCTTTGCGTAAGGATTAATTTTTCGGATTCGTTTCTCAACACGACCAAGCCCATTTTCTTTCACGAGATCGGTTTTATTGAGCAAAACAACATCGGCAAAGGCCACTTGTTCCTCAACCTCGTGGTGCTCTCCAAGCTGGGCATCAAGGTGAACAGCATCGGCAACGGTCACAATGGCATCAAGTCGTGTGCGGTCCGCAACATCTTGATCGACAAAAAAGGTCTGCGCCACTGGAGCGGGGTCGGCGAGTCCAGTGGTTTCGACGATGATCGAGTCAAATTGATTACCGCGCTTCATTAACCCACTCAAGATTCGAATGAGATCTCCGCGAACGGTGCAACATATGCAGCCGTTGTTCATTTCAAAGACTTCTTCATCGGCATCAACGACAAGATCATTATCTATTCCTTCCTCACCGAACTCATTGACAATGACTGCATAGCGTTTACCGTGCCGTTCTGTCAGAATGCGGTTAAGGAGCGTCGTCTTGCCTGCGCCTAGAAAACCCGTAAGCACAGTGACTGGAACTTGTGCAGATTTATTCATTTTTTTCCTTTCAAGGGTCTAATGCGGTTATACTACAGTCGCTGCAGCGTCCATGAATTTCAATGATCGAATGATCAAGCATGAATCCTGTTTTTGATGACAGAGCCTCTATTTCGTTGAAAAAGCACGTTGCCACATGTTCGATAACGTTGCCACAATAATCGCAAAATCCAAAGATTAGGATCAGAATGATGTGGTTCGCAACATGCGGCCCAAGCGTTCGATGACTCGATTCTATGCACTTTACCGTCTTTATGTAATTTTTCTAAAGCTCTGTATACTGTTATCGGCGCGGTCACGCGGTCTTCATATAGGGCGTCAAGAATTTTGTAGACTGTGTTAGGATTTCCTCGACCTTCTGGGAACTTCAGCATCTTGTCTGCATGTATGAAACGCGCTTGTTCCTTCGGCATTCAGATACATCCTCTTAATCAAAGGATAAAAAGACTTTATTTGAGGAGGACTTAGGGCCCGTGGACATCTGTTCTTGAGCGTTCTTGGATTTCTATTACGTTCACTCTCTACAGTCGCCCGGAAAGAGACGATGTGAGACTCTTGAGAGAGCCGAATCATCACACGGATCGACCCGTTTTAACAAAGGCGAAGATGGCTGATCCGCTGTATTGTTCTGTCCGGTCCGAGCCATGATCGCATGACGATGCCCGATCTTCTGGACGACATTGTCTTCGCGCCATTGATCGGCGACACGACCTGTGACTTGGACGGGTTGCTGGATACACTCGCGGAACGCGGAACGGCGGCGGCGATTCCCCCGAAGAAAAACCGCACGCTTCAACGAACCTTTGACCAAGACGCCTACCGGGAACGACACCGGATCGAGACTATCTTCTCCACAATCAAGACGTTCCGGGCGATCGCAACCCGGTACGACAAGACCGCATCCGGCTTTAGAGCCGGCATTCATCGGGTTGCAAGGATCATCGTCGCACGATAGATGGCCATGGACCTCGAAAGCAATGTTATAACATTACATGGAATCAACATGACCAATAATCAGCCGATCTTGTCATTTTGTATGACGTGTCGAGATGGTCGGGAGGCCATTCAACATGATGTTCGTGGAGGAATTCGATTAGCGCAGGCGTTTCTGTTCCATAGTGATAAAGCGCAGCTCAATGGGTGCCAGTTACGCGGGGTACAATGCATGAGCAATTGCAAGCGTTCATGCATCGTATCACTCAGTTCTACCGGGCGATTTTCGTATATGTTTGGTGATCTAGACATCTCTGAGCCAGGTTATATCAAAGCACTGAGCGACCTGATTCCGCTGTATCTTGCGGCACCGGAAGGATTTTTGCGTCGTCATGAGCGACCTAGATTTCTCCGGGAGAACATTCTGGGTCGCTTGCCTCCCCCGGGAAGTTCATCAGATCTTGTTACCATTCTTGAAGAAATGGACGCTCATTCAATTCCGACTCACATCTAAAATCATTTCGAAAAGGGTATAGAAAAATTCGGTGATTTTTAATCAATAACGAAGTGTTATAAATCAGGTCTGACCGCCGTGGACGTTTCCGACCCGACTGGTTCGAATCAGGAGGATCATCCGCCTCATTCGAGAGCGAAACGTCGTTCAATCGATATGGTACCAATGTAAGGCAACTTCGGGGCAGCCGCGACAAGTGCTTTAGTGTAAGGATGCGTCGGATATGCAAGAACCTCATCAGCAGCACCGCGTTCAACGATTTCACCCGCGTTCATAATCAGAACGCGGTCCGTAATTGAGCGGACGACATGAAGATCATGGCTAATGAAAATGTAGGTGAGATCATAGAGTTTGCAGAGGTCTGCAAGGAGATCCATAATTCGCGCACGCACTGAGACATCGAGAGCGCTGACAGCCTCGTCAAATAGGATCAAATGAGGTCTGATGATGATTGCACGAGCGATCGCTATTCTTTGTCGTTGTCCACCAGAAAACTCATGAATGTATTTTTCGGCATCAGACGAATGCAAACCAACCGCCGTTAGCGTTTCAGAGATCGCTCTTTGCCGATCTACAACGGAAGGTCGTTTTGGAAGAAGATGGAAAGGTTCGGAAATAAGCCGTCCAACCTTGTGGCGCGGATTAAAGCTGCCAAACGGGTCTTGAAAGACGACTTGCATTTTACGGCGCACCGAAAGGTTGGGTTTGTTGGTGCGGTAAACAGGCTGTCCTTGAAGCAGTATGTGTCCTTCCTGCACATCTTCGAGACCAAGAATTGCACGTGCCAAAGTTGATTTACCGCACCCGCTTTCCCCGACAAGTCCAACCCGTTCGCCTCGCGCAATTTCGAAACTGACGTTCTTCAATGCTCGGAAGTATCTTTTTGATGGCGCGAACACACTCTTTATCGGCAATCGGTAATCCTTTGAGATGTTTTGCACTTTCAGTAGAGGGGATGATGGTGTGGCTTCGGGTTCGGGTAACCTTACGACATGATGAGATGCGGCAAACAACGCCTTGGTATAGTCATGTTGCATATGGCCAAGCAAGGAATGGGTTCCGGCGGTTTCGATGATCTCGCCATTATACATCACCGAGATGTGCTGAGCCAGTTCGGCCACAACAGCGAGATCATGGGAGATCATCAACATCGCCATGTTATTTTCTGATACTAGGCTGCTCAGGAGATCCAGAATCTTTGCTTGGGTGGTGACGTCGAGTGCTGTCGTTGGTTCGTCTGCGATCAGCAGTCGCGGGCGAAGTGCAATCGCTATGGCAATGACAACACGTTGACGCTGACCCCCGGAAAGCTGATAAGGGTATCGTGAGAGTGGAAATTTATCCTGTGGAAGTCCGACCCTTGTGAGAACCTCGCGCGCCCGTTGTTCCGCCTTGATCTTTGACATTGCCGTGTGAATGACGATTGTCTCCCTTACTTGATCTCCGATCGTCTTGACCGGATTAAGGGCGGTCATGGGCTCCTGAAAGACCATTCCGATCTCATTTCCGCGTACGGCACACATTTGCTTTTCCGATTGGCCGAGCACATCCGTTCCATTGAATTCGATATGACCTTTCGTTTGTGAACCATTCGGGAGAAGACGCATGACGGACAGGGCGGTCATTGATTTTCCCGAGCCGCTTTCTCCCGTAATTGCGTGAATTTCACCTGCGTTCATCTTCAAATGGATATTTTTCAAAACAGGCTTTTGATGAATAGAAAGACATAAGTTCTCGATGGACAGGAGCCTCATGACAACAGCCCTACGGACACACATATGTCAGAGTTGATCTCTGCCAATCTGTAAGGAGTTGAATGACGGGGTTTGACACTTACGGTTGTCAAACGGATGCCTCGGTTGCGCCGTTGTACCTGCACGTCTGATCTCTCCGTAACGGTCGTCTCAAGCGATATCTTGGGAAAATCACGCTTGATCGTCATGATCTTTGAATTCTGAGTCTTGGATCAAGCAAATCTCGCAAACCATCTCCCAAGAGGTTCAGTCCAAGAACGGTAAGGAAAATAGTAAGGCCGGGAACCAGAGCAAGATGGGGAGCGAGACTAACCATGGTCTGAGCATCGGCAAGCATGCGACCCCAACTTGGTGTTGGTGGTTGGGCGCCGAGGCCGACATACGATAGACCCGCTTCTGCGAGAATACCAAGCGAGAACTGAATTGTGCCCTGGACAATTAGGAGACTGCTTATGTTGGGGAAAATATGCTCGCAGCTAATGCGTGTTACGGATTTCCCAGCGACACGGGCAGCCAAAATAAATTCTTGCTCCCATATTGTGAGCGCCCCTCCGCGCGTTATGCGTGCAAAAACCGGAATATTGAATATACCGATTGCAACGATGGCATTAACGGCGCCAGGTCCAAGAATTGCCGTTATCAGGATGGCAATGATGAGCGAGGGAAAAGCGAAAATCAGATCATTCCCGCGCATGATGATTTCATCAAACCAGGTTCCATTGAACGCAGCAGCCGCAAGACCGAGGGGAACACCGAGAATCATACCAATTCCGACCGCCACCAGCGCGACGGCAATGGATGTGCGGGCTCCAATCATGATCATGGACAAAATATCGCGGCCGAAGTGATCGGTCCCGAACCAATTGTTGAGATTTGGCGCTTGCAACTTTTCCGGTATACTGAGCGTGGTATGATCAAATGGTGTCCATGCAAATGAAAGAGCCGCCATGAACACAAAAAGTGATGAGAGAAAAATACCCACGAGCAAGCTACGTGTCATTATATTTCCTCACCGTTTCAACTCTGAAGTGCACCACCGAGCTTCTCTCCAGACCCCGGTGTCTTGCTGAGGGGGTGAGGAGGAGCTGGATGGTAGAGGACGGTTT
>JAPORU010000079.1 GCA_026710045.1 Aestuariivita sp.
TCTTACCGCCTCCTGACCCTAACACAACATCCATGAACCGGAATCCTCAAACCACACCATCCGCCGTGGTGCACTTCAGAGTTGAACGGACGTTGTCTAAAGAGAATCAAATGGTCATCTTAAATGCGGCTGCCAAAGCCGAAACTCGCGGTTGGATTCTGTCAAATGACGTGCAAACGGAGCTGACAGCAAATCTCGGCGCTAACGGTATGACTGTCGATACTCCTAATGAGGTTCTATTGGCTCAGTTGCAAGAGATTGGTGCAACTATGGTACAGGAATGGCTTGATAAAGCTGGGGAAGAAGGTGTGATCTTCTTTTCGGCCTATCAGAGCCTCGAATAATCATCGGCAGGAGTCTAAACTTCGACTGACCCATTAATGACGGTGTCGGTGTCGGTGTTGATATGTAATGCGCAAAATACTCGACAACCTTTATTTTGGCACCGCTTTGATCGGTGCCACTTTCATCGTCATTATTGGATTATTAATATGTGCACAAGTTTTGGGAAGACAATTAGGAGTGCAAGTCAAGGGCGCCGATGAATTGACTGCCTGGAGTGTCGTTGCTGCCGGATTTCTCCCTCTTGCATACACCTTTCGAAATGGGCGCCATATCCGCGTAACGCTCATTATTGAGAAAACTGGCAAGTTTAAGATACCTGCTGAATTTCTCGCATTATCGGCCGGATTGTACTTTACCGGATATCTGACATACTCATCCATCGATATGATCTGGGATTCAATCAAATTTAAAGATCAAACCCAAGGACTGATCAATCTCCCGCTCTGGATTCCACAAATATCCATCCCGATTGGCTCCGCACTTTTAGCAACAGCCATGCTGGATGATCTCTTTAACTTGCTCCGTGGTGCTTTGCCAAGTTACAGTCTTGCCGCTGAACACGAAGACCGTGTGGATTCTCATACGGAGTAAGGTAATTCCATTGTTATCCGAGACCGCGCAAGTCGCGCTCACCATAGTCTTTTTTCTGTTCCTATTCCTGGGGTCAGGAACATGGATTGCTTTATCTTTGTTGGGTGTAGGCTGGATTGGATTGACTCTATTCACCTCAGTTCCAGTTGAAAAATCTCTCGCGACTTCAATTTGGCAAACAAATGCCAGTTGGACCCTGGCCGCTTTGCCGCTCTTTATTTGGATGGGCGAAATACTGTTTCGCGCCAAGCTTTCGGAGATACTTTTCCGAGGTTTAACGCCTTGGTTGGGTTGGTTGCCGGGCCGACTGCTGCATATCAATGTTGTCGGTAGCGGCCTATTCGCTGCCGTATGTGGATCATCGGCCGCAACTTGCGCAACAGTTGGACGCATGTCATTACCGGAATTGGATCGTCTGGGTTATGATCGCACTCTCGCCATCGGCAGTCTCGCCGGTTCCGCAACTTTGGGTTTATTGATCCCTCCGTCCATAATCATGATCGTCTATGGTGTTGCAGCAGATGTCTCAATTGTCCGTCTGTTCCTGGCGGGTGTGTTTCCTGGGTTATTAATAATGATTTTATTTTCAGGTTACATAGTGGTTCGCGCATTACTATCAAACACAGTCACATCTTCTCTGGTCGAACAACTCTCTTTGTCAGAAAAACTCCGCAATACCCGAGGACTCTTTCCGACAATTTTACTCATTTTGGGTGTAATTGTTTCTATTTACGCTGGAATTGCGACAGCTACGGAAGCGGCGGCTGGTGGAGTTGTCGGAGCCCTCATCCTATCCGCATATTCACGAACACTAAATCCTCAGATGCTGACCCAAAGCCTGATGAGCGCAACTCAGCTTTCATGCATGATTTTCTTTATCTTGTCCGGTGCGGCCTTTTTAACAACGTCATTTGCCTATCTCGGTATCCCTGCGTCCGTCGCAAGCTGGGTCGGCAATATGAATTTACATCCCTATACGTTAATGCTGGCACTTTGTGTTTTGTATATAATACTGGGGTGTTTCATTGAGGGAATTTCGATGATTGTACTGACAACAGCCGTCGTACTCCCACTGGTTTCTCAGGCAGGTTTTGATCTTCTGTGGTTCGGAATCTTTGTCATTATCGTTGTCGAAGCGGCTCAGATCACGCCACCGTTAGGATTTAATTTATTTGTAATCCAAGGTCTGACAGGGATCAGTATTTTTCGCGTGGCCAGAGCAGCGTTGCCATTTTTTGCACTTTTGATTACAGGTGCCGCGATACTTACAATATTCCCTGAAGTCGCTCTCTGGTTGCCATCTACAATGGATCGCTAGAAATTGCATGACATATATCTTCCGACAAACCTCAATCGATACCCTACCCCAAAATTTAAGATCCATGTCGGTGAATTCAGTTCCAAAATCCGATGTGGGACAAAAGATTCACGATTACAGAGACGTCCAAATTTACAATCAATTCCTATGTAAAATCATTATGAATACCTGAAACAGAAAAATAGATTTGGACACCTGTACCGGATGCGATGAAATGCATGACATGAAATCAACAACACGCGCGGGAATCGATATCGGCGGAACTTTTACCGATATCGTTCTCGAAACACATGGCGAACGATTTACGTCAAAACTGCTCACAACCTTAAACAATCCGGCAGATGCCTGTATGGTCGGACTAAAGAGCGTCGTACAACAAGCCGGGATCACCCCAATTGACGTTGATCTTATCATTCATGGCACGACTTTGGCGACAAATGCCATTATTGAACGAAAGGGAGCAAAAACATCTATGGTCACAACCCGCGGCTTCCGTGATGTGATCGAGATTGGAACTGAGGGGCGGCCCGAACAATATGATGTGAATATTCTCAAACCCGAGCCTCTCGTGCCGCGTCGCCGTCGCTTTACAATACCGGAACGGATCAACAGTACCGGTGATGTGTTGCATCCGTTGAAAGAAACCGAACTTGAGGCACTCATTCCGAAACTGGACAAAGCTGGAACAGAAGCACTTGCCATTTGCTTTTTGCATTCTTACGCCAACCCAATGCACGAAACGGTTGCAAGAGATTATTTTGCAAAAAGAAGACCCAAATGGTTTATTTCAATTTCATCGGATATCTCGCCTGAATTTCGAGAATTTGAACGGTTTTCCACCACATGCGCCAACGCATATGTTCAGCCGCTTACCTCGACATATCTCGCGGAATTCGACGCTCGATTAAAAACTGCTGGTTACCAATGCCAGATGATGATGATGCTGTCCAACGGTGGATTAACCACCGTTCAGACCGCCAGAGATGTTCCTGTTCGCTTGATCGAGTCCGGCCCTGCGGGAGGAGCAATCTTTGCCTGTGATGTTGCGCAGCGACTAGAAATTCGGAAGGCACTGTCCTTTGACATGGGAGGAACGACCGCTAAAATTTGCCTCATCGACGATTATAAACCGCAGACGAATCGTCGTTTCGAAGTTGCCCGCGTTTATCGGTTCCGCAAAGACAGTGGAATTCCCCTACGCATCCCGGTTATTGACATGGTTGAGATTGGTGCCGGTGGTGGCTCAATTGCGCAAATTGATACATTGGGGCGTCTTACAGTCGGTCCCGAAAGTGCTGGGTCAGCCCCCGGCCCGGCCTGTTACGATCAAGGAGGTACACGACCCACTGTGACGGACGCAAATCTTGTCCTCGGGCGAATAAACCCGACCGATTTTGCACATAGTTTGTTGACGTTGAACACAGAAGCTGCCGAAACTTCACTCATGACGCATGTTGCAAATCCGTTGAACATGAGTCCAATTTCATCGGCATACGGCGTTACGGAGATTGTGTGCGAAAACATGGCCAACGCAACACGAGTCCATGCCATAGAAAGTGGAAAAAACACAAATGACCGCACCTTAATTGCGTTTGGTGGTGCTGCTCCGCTACATATTTGTCAATTGGCGGATAAACTGGACATTAATCGAATCATAATTCCGGCCAATGCAGGCGTTGGATCAGCCGTGGGATTTCTAAGAGCGCCAATCTCGTATGAAGTTTTTCGAACCCATTATCAACATCTTGACGACTTCGATGCTGAAGCTGCCAACGCAACATTGGTCAAGATGGAAGCACAAGCGCAATCCACAGTCAAACTGGGCGTCTCACCCAATACAAAATTGACAACGAATCGGGTCGCTTATATGCGATACCATGGCCAGGGACATGAAATTGCTGTTGCCTTAACGAATGACCCGCTCGAGTCCAATGTAGCCCATTCGCTGAAAACACTCTTCGACATTGAATACAAAGTTATTTTTGGACGCAACATCGGTACTA
Organism: Aestuariivita sp.; assembly: GCA_026710045.1. Classification (GTDB taxonomy): domain Bacteria; phylum Pseudomonadota; class Alphaproteobacteria; order Rhodobacterales; family Rhodobacteraceae; genus JAPORY01. The sequence goes on from JAPORU010000079.1 coordinate 4,258, forward strand.
TTGCAACAGCGGAAATTGTCAGCTTCGCAGTAACCGTCACAGCAGAACCTGACGCTGTGGTCACAATGCCTTCATCCTATACCGTCGAACACAGTTCTCACTCAACTCGGATAGCATTTGATAGCGCTATGGAAGAAGAGCGACACTTTACAATCGTTCCAAGAAAAAATTTTCTAGCTTTAAAATCAGTGAACGGTCCCGCAATAATCACAGAGAAAGAAACCTCCGTTGTCGTATCATCAATATTTAAGGCGCACGCAATGCCGAGTGGTGATATTGAATTGTTACGTACTGGAAAACGCACTCTAGCAAAAAAGACAGAATAACATGGAAGAACTTGAGATTTTGCGCAAACAACTTATCTGGAATCGCTTGATTTCAGCCGTTGAAGAACAGGCACAAACGGTAATTCGGACAGCGTTCAGCCAGTCCGTTCGAGAATGTGGTGATCTATCTGCGGGGGTATTTAATAAGCGTGGTCAAATGGTGGCGCAAGCCGTAACTGGTACGCCAGGTCATGTTAACGCCATGGCAATCTGCATCGAACATTTTATCAATAAGTTCCCTGTGGACCATATGAAACCCGGTGACATATTCTGCACAAATGATCCGTGGTTATCCGTTGGACATTACCATGACGTTACCGTTGTTACACCCGCATTTTACCACGGACAGGTTGTCGGCCTCTTTGCAAATACGTGTCATATCGTGGATATGGGAGGACGTGGTCTTGGTCCAGACAGCCGCCAAGTTTACGAAGAAGGAATCAATATTCCAATTATGCATCTCGCACGCGATGGTATTGTCAACGAAGATCTGATGGGAATTTTACGCACAAATGTGCGCAATGCACGCGACATGGAGGGCGACTTCTATGCGATGATCGCCTGTAATGATGAAGGCACCCGCCGTCTGATTTCAATTCTTGAGGAATTTGATCTCGACGATATCGAAGAAGTCGGAGATTACATCATTCAACAATCTCACGATTCAATTCGTACTGCCGTACGGAATTTGCCCGACGGTGTCTATGAGAATGAAATGATATTGGACGGTTTCACCGATTCAATTCATTTGAAAGCCTGTACAACAATTGAAGGCGATCAGATCATTGTTGATTATGATGGGACGTCTGAAGCCAGTTTATTCGGCATCAATGTGGTCATGAATTTTTGCATTGCTTACACAGTCTTCGGCGTCAATTGCATCATTGGACATAACGTGCCTTGTAATGCCGGTTCAATTAATGTTGTTGACGTTCGTGCGCCGCTGGGCTCTATCCTGAATGTGGAACGTCCTATGCCGGTCTCTGCGCGCCATGTCATCGGTCAAATGCTACCGGATCTCGTTTTTGGTTGCCTAACGCAAGCCGCGCCCGATAAAGTTCCGGCAGAAGGAGCCGGCGCTATGTGGAACCCAATGTTCCGAGGTGGCCCAACCGCCGTTGACGCTGACATCTTTGCATCTTCTCCAACAATCACACAAGACTTTGATGTAATCACTTTCAATACGGGCGGTACCGGCGGCCGTCCTACACTTGATGGAATGTCGACAACAGCTTTCCCGTCGGGGGTGCGCACCCCGCCTATTGAAGCAATTGAGGCAGACTATCCACTCATCGTTTGGCGTAAAGAGCTCCGTGAAGGCTCCGGTGGAGCTGGAAGATATCGCGGCGGATTAGGCCAAATACTCGAATTTGGTTGCAAAGATGGCGCCCCGTTCAGTGTGGCCGCCATGTTTGATCGGACATTGGCCGCTCCCAAAGGTCGCCATGGAGGGCACAATGGTGCTATTGGTGTTGTGCGTACCGACGACGGCCAAAGATTGAAGAGCAAAGGCCGACAAACTATTCCTTATAACAAAAGACTTGTTCTCGAAATGCCCGGTGGTGGTGGTTACGGAGACCCTCGATTACGTGATCCAGAATTGGTACGCCAGGACGCATTGGATGAATTAATCACTCCACAAACAGCGCAAGAAGATTACGGTGTCGTATTGATGCAAGATATGCGCATCAACCAAAGTGCGACACAGGAGGAAAGATCCAAATGACCTGCTCCCTATGACTCGAAAACCTTTCCTTTACCTCTACAACTGGCATGAACGTCAACCCGAATCACGTTTTGACAGAGCGCTCGCAACCAGCGGACTCGACATTAAAGTTTATCAAACGAATCGGGGTGAATTTCCGTCTGATTACAATTATTGCGGTGTTTACGTAAGTCCAAGCTTTGACAGTGCATATGATGACTTACCTTGGGTGCGGCGTCTGCATAAATTGCTTCCAGAACTTGCCCAAAGAGATATTCCCGTGATCGGATTATGTTTTGGATGTCAAGTACTCGCGTCAGCTCTCGTTTCACAAAAAACCGTATTCAAACGCACCGAGCATGAAGGTGGGCAGGGTACGATTTATCTCACCAAGGCAGCAAAGACCGATCCAATTTGCGTGAACATTCCAGATATGTTTGATGTTTTCCACTGGCACAACGATGAAGTCAGAGCGAACAAGGCTGAGATAGAAGTTTTGGCGTACGGAACCGGTTGCGACAATCATCTTTGGCGTTGGTCGAAAGGTTCGGTTTGGGGCGTACAACCCCATCCTGAAATGGATGCGAACGATCTTAGAAAATGGCTGGAACATAATCGGACGCGAATTGAAATGAACGGCCACGACGTTGACGAGTACATTTCGCAATGTCTAACGTCAGATTTCGGTTTTGTAATTCTAGAGAACTTTCTCAGGCTTGTAAGTAATCGCAAGACGGCAATCATTTGAGCGGCTCATCGGAAAGGCCAAGTTGAAGCGATGATCAAAGATAACATCAAGCTCATTTCCAAAATTCGAGATCGATTTGCGTATGTCGAAAGCTGCCCATTTCAAGGTCAACGCATTTTCTTTGAAAGTGCGGGTGGCGCGTTAACCTTAAAGTCGGTTGCCGAAACATCAAAATTTTACGCAGCGATTCCTGATAACCCAGGACGCCAAAATCCAGCAGGGCAAGGCACACAAGAGGTGATTGACAAGGCGAAAAAAGACCTCGCAATACTAATGAACGCAAGCTCTGGTCAATTTTTTGTCGGCGAAAGTGGAACAGAACTCCTGTTTCGTATGATCCGCACGGCGTGTCTCTCCGCACCAAAAGGTTCTAAGGTCATTGGATCATCAATTGAACATCCCGCATCACGTAGTGCTGCACGTCGCTGGGCAGACATTACGGAAATGGATTACATTAGTGTATGTCATGATAACGCAACGGGGATGGTCACAGCTGCCGATTACAACGCTCACATGACCCCTGACGTCGCAGTTGCAACCATTCTTCATGCTTCACCGGTTACAGGAATTCGAATGAATGTCGAAGAAATTGCGATTGCTATCCGATCCGTTTCACCGAACTGTTGCATCATTGTTGACGGAATCCAGCATGCCGCCCATGGACAAATCGATCTCCAGGCCTACAATGTTGATGGTTACGCGATTTCTCCGTATAAGATGTTCTCGCGTCATGGTTACGGAGTTGCTTGGATTTCAGAAAGGTTGACAACAACCCCGCACGATCAACTTATTGATGCACCACTAATCAACTGGGAATTTGGAACCCGTGATACGGGTTCTTATGCGACCCTATCCGACGTTGTATCCTATTTTGAATGGCTCGGCAGCGAAATATCACACGAAACCAGCCGGCGTTCCCTTATACAAGCCGCAGGTCACGCAATTCACACCTATGAGACGCATTTGACTGACCGCCTCATCAATGGTTCAGGCAATCTCCGTGGCCTTCGTGAACTCGACGGCATCACAATACTTGCCGGAGAAGACAATCCCGAACGTGAAGGTTTAGTTTCTATTTTCATCGAGGGAATGAAGTCAGAAAACGTCGTCGAAAAATTGAATGTCCAAGGCATACGGACTCATACGCGGAAGGCGGATCACTATAGTGGAAACGTGCTATTGCCTCTCAATCAAAATGATTGTGTTCGGATTTCCCTGTGCCACTACAACACGGAGTCCGAGATCCGCAAACTGCTTGCTGCACTTGCTGAAATCGTTGCCTGTAAGCGTTAGCCTTATTACTCGACGGATTCAGTCTGGACGTGCTCACCCATCTTTAACATCTTGTGCAAAAAAGTTATGATATTCAACACCTTAAAAAATGTGGTGGCACTACAAACTT